>NZ_JAWHPJ010000004.1:0-989 GCF_032587815.1 Pseudomonas syringae group sp. 26L6 | reverse complement strand
CACCCAGGTTTCCCAGATGAGGTCTTCGTTTTCAGGTGGCATGAGAGGATAGGTGAAATCTTCACTCGTCTTGCCAGCTTGCTTGTTGGTAAGCGTCCCGAACTGTTCGGCCTTCCTGAATTGTCCGCGGTCCAGAAAAGCTTCATGCAGAGGGTCGTCCATTTTTTCTACAGGTAGCACTCCCCATGGTCGCTTGCTGCTGACTATGTTGAAGTGTACAGATTGCCCGCGTAACAGATTGGGTAAGCGCACTTGTACCCCTGCGCCATTTTGTACGGCTACGCTGTAGTAATCGCCTTTGCCAAGGTAACGGTCTTCGTAATGCACGGTGCTTTTTGCATGGACCTGCGGAGATAATTGAATTTCCATCAGCGCGCGCACTTCTTCCTGCTCACCTTCGGCAGTCTCAGCGTAACGATAGGCTAGGGTTCTCGACCAACAGCACTTGCGTAGCCACCAGCCAACACTGTCTTGCTTGAAATAATTCAGGGCCATCGTAGCGATGAGATAAATAAAACCAGTTGCCATCAAGGCTACGCTGAACCACGGATTCATCGCGATAATCGTAAAAACACCAGCGGGAAAAATGCCTGCCAATAACTGGGCTGCAGAACCCAATCCCATTACCAATACAGAAAATCCCTTAATGCCAATTCCGTATTCTTCTCCTGATGTTTTTGCTTCGTGAAAATCATCTGTGATATCAAATAGCTCAAGTACAACCGCCACGATCCCAAACCCACCCATCGCCACCATCGAAACCCTGAACCCTCGTATTGCATCACCCCAAGTTACATTTCCCTTGGCTTTCCAATACGCACTGGACCTGTCCAGAATTGCCACATTCTTGCCGTCAATCAGCTCCGGCGTCGCATCCCTTATTACGCTCCAAGGTGCTTCAACAAACACCGCCATCAACAGATTGAAGCTGTACCCCAGTCCATACGTAACCTTGCCAATATCCTTGGCACTGAAGTCTCCATCTCGGG
>NZ_JAWHPJ010000003.1:0-364659 GCF_032587815.1 Pseudomonas syringae group sp. 26L6 | reverse complement strand
TACTTCATAGGCCTGCTCATCCGCCAAAAAACCATCTACAACTACACCATAAAAACCAACTGTGCCCACCTGGAGTACTACCTTCACTACCCCGACTTTGCCTCGTCCTTCTTCAAGGGCATTGCCATAGCCGTCATCCTGATATTCGTCTTCATCGCCGCTCTCACCGGCTCACTGCTTTTCCTGGTCGGGCCGGCAGCCATCGCCTGTATCGCAGCCCTCAAGCTACTCAGCTGGGAAAACCCCATTCACCATGAACAAAGCCTGCCCTGGGATGAGTACAACTTTGTGACCGTCGACCGTAAACGGCTGATGATCGTCACACACCGCACGGATGTCACACTGGGCTTTGAGGCCCGATTCCAGCATGAGGTGCTGTTTAACAAATACCTCGCGTTTCTCCACACCGTGCTCCCCCCAACAACTGAGTTCACGGAAAAAGCCTGGAAATGGTAGCCCCGCTGCAGATCTTAATAAGCCCTCACTTTAGGCCGAACCACGAGTTCCCTGGTATTCACCTTATCTGGCTGCTCGATTGCATAAACCAGTGGTTGCAGGACGAGACTCGCCTGCACTTCCAGTCCGTCAAAGCCATAGCCAAGGACTGGCTGACCACCGCCAAACGCTGGATCGATGGACTGGGATGTATTGCCGGATCAATCACCTCGGGCGTGATAATGCTGAACTTCATCAATACCGCGCTCACTTACCGGAACCTTACTCGGGAAGGAGACTTCAGTGCCAAGGATATTGGCAAGGTTACTTATGGGCTTGGGTATAAGGCGAGTGAAGACCTCATCTGGGAAACCTGGGTGCCACTGGACAAGGACGCTGCGTATCTCGAGCTGCAAATATGGTATCCGGCCAGTCTTTTAAAGACTGACGGAGACGATAAAAGCTATCTGTTTCAGTTGGAACTTGGCACAACAGGCGATACCGCTGTTGACGGCCTGGCTTCTGTAGAACTAGAGGTAAAAGCATCAAACAGAATTGGGGCTCTGACCTTGGAAGTCGCAGAGAGTACACACGTATGAGTCAGCAAGAAACAATTCTGGATCTGCCAAAAGGCAAAGACATCCTAGACTGGAAAATAAAAACCCTTGCGAGGTCACCTAAAGAGATCATGATCACGCAGCTTGGATTTACCGCCATTCATTTAATCGCCGGCGCACTTATTATTTGGGGAGGCTGGAATCGTTTTTTAGAAAGCCCTGACTTTCTCATTACCGTAATATTGGCGTTTGCGGGAAATCTTGCTTACTACACAGGCCTGCTCATCCGCCAAAAAACCATCTACAACTACACCCTGAAAACCGACGGTGCCACAGTCGAGTATTACCTCCACTACCCCGACTTCGCCTCATCGCTTTTCAAAGGCATCACCATTTTCGTCATCCTGGCATTCGTCCTCGTCGCCCTTCTCACCGGATCATTGCTCTTCCTGATCGGCCCAGTGGCGATGGCCTTTATCACAGCCATCAAACTGCTGAACTGGGAAAACCCTGTCCACCATCGACAAACCGCCCCGTGGCATTTGCATGAATTTGTCACGGTTGATCACAGACGTCTGATGGTCATTATCCATTGCGAGGATACAACCAGCGGATTCGCCGCGCGTTTTCCCAGTAAAGCGCTTATGGACAAATACCTCGCGTTTCTGCGCAAGGCACTTCCAGCCAACGCTCAATACATCGAAAAAGCCACTGACTGGCATCAGGGCTGATGCCGCTCAGGCTTGAGTCATCTACGCCTCAAGCCTGAGAAAGCAATCAATGCGCAATTGGCACAGTAAAGCGGAACTCGCTACCCTCACCCAACTGGCTTTGCGCTCCCAGTTCTCCGCCGTGGGCCTTGATGATGCCTTGGGAGATGTATAAGCCCAGACCGGTGCCGGTCGGGTTGCCCTCCTTGACGGTCCAGTAGCGTTCGAAGATGTGCGGCAGTTGCTCGGGTGGGATGCCCTCGCCGGAATCACGCACGGTGAACACGATTTCAGTGCCGTTGGACATCGCCGCCACGCCGATCTTGCCCAGTTTCGGGGTGAACTTGATGGCGTTGCCGATCAGGTTGGACAGCACCTGGAACAGGCGCTCCGGGTCGGCCTGGACCTTGAGGTCGGGCTCGGCATTGAAGGAAATCTCAATGGATTTGTCCATCGCCAGCGGGGCCAGCAAGGTGTAGGCCTCTTCGAAAATCTGGCTGACTTCCAGTGGCTGCGGTGTGATGGTGTAGCGGCCTGCTTCGATTTTCGACGTGTCGAGCAGGTCTTCGAGCAACACATTCATGCGGCTGGCTGCTTGCTGCATGGTGTCGATTGCCGTGGAAATACGCCGCGAGGTGTGTGGCCCATCGGAGCTGAACGACTTCTGCATCATTCCGCAGAGCATGGAAATGACCGTCATCGGGTTGCGCAAGTCATGGGAAACGACCGCTACCAGTTCGTCACGGGCACGAACGGCCTGTTGCTCCTTGCGCACCTGGCGGGCAAGGTCGTTTTCCAGCGCGGAGCGGCGCAGGTCGTTAGCTGCAAACACGTCGCCATGGCTCCACTTTGGCGCAATCCCGGTCATTTCGACCTTCCAGATTTCAAACGATGTGCGCGGCCGAAGGCGCATACCGCCTTCCGAGCTTTCCATGTTCAGCGGTTTGTTCGGATCACCGCTCCACTGGACGCTTTCCTTGACCTCGGAACGAAACCAGATCACGCCGTTATCCACAGGTTTGGGCAAGTTCATGGCCAATACACCACTGGCGACTGGCTGGTAAGCTTCCCCGGGCGCGTAGACACTGGAAAGATGATGACTGGCATACACCGGCTCGCCGCCTGCAATCATCCATGTGTGCAGCGCACGTATATCCGAAACCTCCGGGCAGGCCCCGTAACAATGCGTCTGCCGGTCTTCGATGATCGCGACGCCGGTCGCACCGACCAGATCCATCAGCAATTGCGGCTGTTGTGCCAGACCGTCAAAGACGTTTTCTTCGGACTCGGCCATGGCTTGATGCAGTTGCTCAAGCGCTCTGACTTTCGCCTCGCGCTGACGGCTTATTTCCAGAGCTTCCATTGCGCTGATCTGCAGCGACAACACCTGACCTATCGCCTGGCAGGCACTGCGCAGTTCGTGGGACACGTACAACGGGGTACGGTGCCCGCAACTGATCAGCCCCCACAACTTGCCGCCCTGAATCAGCGAAACACTCATGGACGACAGCACGCCCATGTTTTTCATGTACTGACAGTGGATCGGCGAAACACTTCGCAGCGTCGAAAAACTCAGATCGAGTTGCTGCTGAGTGTCGGGGCGCAATTGAGGCACCAATGGCACCGGGGTGTAATCGGCATCAGGAATAATGCGCAGCCAGTTGCGGCGGTACAGTTCGCGCGCCTGCTCGGGAATGTCCGACGCCGGAAAGAACAGGCCGTTGAAGAGTTCCATGCTGGGTGCAGACGCTTCAGCGATCACCTGACCATGGCCTTCTTCTTCAAAACGATAGATCAGTACCCGGTCGTAACCGGTCATACGCTGGATCTCGCGGACACTGACTTCATACAGCGTTTGCAGATCACTCGCAGCGTGCAACTGACGCAACATACGGCCCATGTTGCCAGTGCGCTCGGTATAACTGACCGCTTGCGCGTCCTTGTCCTGAATCTCGAGTTCCAGAACCAGTACCCCCTGATTGCGGTGCATCAAGGCTTCGAACTCGATGCCATTGACCGTCATCAGCAAGCGTTGCGCATCAACGAACGAATCATGAGCGCTGGCGCTTCTGATCACCTCGGCCCAGCCGGCCCCCAGAACATGCTCGAGGCCTTTACCGAGAACGTGTTCGGGTGCATGGCCCAGCACGCTCTGCACGTTCGCACTGACCTGCAGGATCGTCAGGTTTGGCTCTTCCAGAGTGAACAACAGACCGTGAGGCTGAATGGCTCCGGGAAACTGAATAGGCTCATCCGCACAATTGGCCAGGAGGACTTCAAAAGCGTCCTTGTCGAGTTGGCTCATAGCAGTACCTCTTGACCATCGAGCCATTGCTCGAAACATGCAAATGTGGACTGCGCCGCAAACGCTGCGGCGTCAATAAAAACAACTTCTCGCGGCACTGCATCCAGGTGGTTCAAAAACGCCCTCCAGCGTGGCCCGGTATCGGCACCGTAAACATCGAGAAAGGCCGCTCCACTCTGCTCATCCAGACCCAGTCGCCTGTTTATTTCGCGCCGTAACACTTGCCCGCCCAACGTTGCACCTTCAAGGACGTACATGACTCCCAGGCATGAACCGGGCGTATCCACTGCTGGCAATTGCTCGCAGCGAGGCAGTTGCCTGATGTCGTCATCAGACAGACCCAGAGCACGCAGGTCCTCGACCAGCACAGCGGTTTTGACCCGATCTTGCGGGATAAGCTCCGCAGGCATCAAGGCACTGTCGTGCAATGCAGCTTCAAGCGGTGCATAAAAGCCGTAATAAGCCTTAAGCAAGCGAAGGTAAAGAGCATGATCCAGCGCGGGTGAAAAAAACGGCATGCGTTTTTCGAGCTTAACGTGAAGCTGACTCGTTTCAGCACGCAGTGCAGCAAGCAATTTCGGCGGGGTAACACATGAAAAACTTGCCGGCATCCAGGAAGGCTCTTGAGTGTGCAATAGACAAAAAACGCATCCGAGCGAAAACAGGCCGCCAAAATACAGATTCGAAGCAAAATCCGACAGTTTTTTCCGGTATTAGCGATGAAATACCATAATCCACCAGAAAAATAGCCAGTGCCTCGGGCAGCTGTTTATACCGCCCGAAGAACTTGCTCTTGACTGGTGACGATAGTCGAAAACAGCGCCATGTACGTCTTTAATCCGTGCAGGGTTCACATTGGCGAGCATTTTAACATCATCAAACACAGATGCCATCATTACGCAAGCATACGGCCTTGACCATAGGCTTGCGCAATATCCTGCGCCTGGCGCGGTTCGGGTGATCAGCGCACGTTCTGATACAGCATCATTCGCGAGGTTTCATGCAGGCCGCGAGTGAGGTCACGCAGCCGCTCGAACTCTTGCGGGTTCTGCTCGGCGACGTTATCCAGCGGCGTGGGGGAAGACAGATCGTGAAGCGTGGGCGAACTGCCATCGTGCTCCATTTGCAGCAGGTAGTTGCGGGTGACACCGCCAATCAGCGGGAACGTGCCTTCACGCAGTACCAACGGCACCACACGTTCGCCTTCGGGGGCGGGCTGCTGAATGTCACGGCCCATCGTGCCGCTGGTGAATGGCATACCGGTCATTCCCGCCAGTGTTGGCAGTAGATCCGCAAGGCCGACCGCGTCATCGACTACCCGGGTGCCCAGCAGGCCGGGCGCATGAATCAACAGCGGAACGTTATTGCTCTCCAGCCCCAGTTGTTCGAACGCCGGGGCCATGTGCGGGATCTGGCTGATGCGTGTGTTGTGATCACCAAACAGCACAAAGATGGTGTTTTCGTAATAACCGCCCGCCTTGGCCAGTTCCATCAACCGACCGATATTGAAGTCCAGCAGACGCACCGCGTTGTATTGCTCCACGCTTCGCGAACCGGCGGCCTGGACCTGCTCCAGTGTCTTGTCGCTGACCTGAAAACCATCGTTGTCTTTGGGGATGGTGAATGGCCGGTGATTGCCAGCGGTCTGTACGTAGGCAAAGAACGGTTTGTCAGCTGGCAACGCGCGCAGAATCCGGTCGCTCTCCTTGAACAGATCCAGGTCGGAAATCCCCCACACATCCACCTGCGGCGACTTCCAGTCGCGCTCGTCGTAAAGGCGCACGTCATCGATACTGCGGCGGATCAACGCGTTCATGTTGGCCCAACCGGAATTGCCACCAATCATGTACAGCTTCTCGTAGCCCTTGAAGTCATTGATGATGGTGTTTTGACGCGTCAGCAGCGGATGACGCGTGGCCGTTTCCTGGCGGGTGACATCGGGCACCCCGGTGATGCTTGCCCAGACCGTTTTTGCGGTGCCGGTCACCGGCACATAGAAGTGCTTGAAGAACCAGCTTTGAGTCGCCAGGTGGTCCAGATTCGGCGTCGGGTTCAGCGGATTGCCGTAGGCACCGACAGCACTGGTGCCCAGCGATTCAAGCATGACGAACATGACATTCGGCGGCCGCTCGCTGCGCACTCGGTAAGGCTGCACAGGCTGGTGACGCTTGAAGTTCAAGGCCTGCGCATCTGGCTGCTGGACACCCAGATAGCGCGCGACCGACTCATAGTGCTCACGCACCTGGGCTTCATCGAAGTGGGACTGGGAGACCTTGAGCGTGTCGTACAGGAACAGCGCCGGGTTGAGCCCCAGTGCCGCGACCTGGCTGTTGCCGGAGAAGAATGCATCGCTCCAGCGCAACGGTACGGGATTTTCCAGATTGAGATTCTCGACCCGGCCCAGCAAACCGAGAAAGGTCGCACAGACCACCAGTGCCGAACCCCAGACCACGGACCAGCGATTGAGCGGCCGGGCCTGGCGGTCCAGAGTGACACGTTCAAGCCTGAGCAGCGCCCCGCCGAGCGCTGCAACGGTCAGCAACCAGCCGGCAGTGATCCACAGCACCGGATAGGTCTGCCAGAGCATGTCCCGGGAAATCTGCGCATCCTCCAGATAGCGCATCACGCTGGCGTTGAGCCTGACCCCGAGATAGGCGTAATGACCAAAGTCGACGATATGAATCATCGTCAGAACAGCCAGCGCAACAATCAGATAGCCTCGCGCCAGCCAGCGCAAGACCGGCTGGCTGACCATGTTCCAGCGCGGCAACCAGAGCAGCACTGCGACCGGCAGCAGTATCAGCAGCGCCAGACGCAGGTCGAAACGCACGCCGATACCCAGCGTCTGCGCAACCTCGCCATGGGTAAACAGGGCGCCCGGCTCGACGCCAGAAAATCCGAAGAAAAACACCCCCCTCAGTAACGCCGACAGCAGGAATACCAACATGACCGCGCCCAGCCAATAATGCAGGCGTCGCGATTGCAACCAACTCATCGTCATTCCTCTAGACATTGCCGGCAGACAGAGTGGCCGAACGGCGCGACTCCGTTGCCCGGCGATAAACAAAACGGATGCCCAGGCTCAGCAAAGCCCCGCAGCAGTACAGGGCGAGAAGCGGGTCAATCAGGTAATCCCAATAATTTTCCGACGGTTTGATACGAAATGTGAATGCCAGCGTCGCAGCAGCCAGCATCACTACAGCCAGCGCATTACGCATCAAGACCAGCCCCAACGCGATAACGGCGACAATAATGATCATCGGTCGCGGATTGTAACCCCAGCGGTAGGGGTCGAAGTAAGTCAGACCCAGCGTGGCCGGATACAACGTCAGCGCCAGCACAGCGAACACCAGCAGCATCACCCATCGCCGGGACACTGCCATCGGTCTGAGCACGCCCAATCGCTGCAAGGTCAGCCAGCCCAGCACCACCAGACTGCTGATTGCCAGATCGTCGGTCAGGCTGCGAGCGTACGACGCCATCGACAAACCGTCGAATGAAATAACGCTCAACAGCGAGGTCGCTGCCAGCAGGCCACAGCGCCACCATAACGATGCGGTCAGCGGAGCCAATAGCACAAACAGGGTCCAGGCAAACGCCAGATGAGCCAATCCCAAAGCGATCATAAAAGTTGCTCCGCCAGCCAGGCCTCGTTGAAGCTGACATGTTTGATGAAGGTGTTATTCCACGAGTAGACCAGGTGATACAGGCCGTCCGGGCTGCGGATGAAGTACGGGTATTCGTATTCGAAATCACACCCCTGCGCGGAACAGACACGCTGGTCCAGATTGCTCAGAAACTCGGCTTCCATCGGTTGGCGACGTGCGCCACTGGAAGCGCGAAAGCCTTCGCCGATGGCAGCCTTGTAGGCTTCCAGGGCAAACGGTGTACCCAGCGGATCGGGTGACTTGTCCAGATCCGGCAGTGGCCGCCAGACCTTCATCTGCTCGTCGGTGCTGTACAGGCTGAGCTTGAAGCGACCTTCGCGCAGGTCATTCAACGCCACCAGCAAGCCCTTACCCGGTACGCCGACGGCGGCCAGCGACGAGTTGGGATTGCTGGGTGTCAGCGGTTGCGGCTCGCTCCAGGTCTGACCGCCGTCTTCGGTACGGCTGGCCAGTACCCGGTGAAACGTCTCGCCGGCATAACGCAGCAAGGCTACGGCGCGTTGGCCGTCCAACGGTACGACGGTGGGCTGCAGGGAATTTTTACCGCGGCTGATGCGAAACTTGTCGATGACTTCGCCATCTGCGCTCAGATACAGGTATTCGGCAAACTTGCCGAGAAACTCGTGGTAGACCGGCAGGCCGATCGAGCCGTCGGTATGAAACACCGGCGCGCCACGTACCAGCGTGCTGATGTTCAAAAACGGCGATGTCACCAACTGCCAAGGCGGCGACCAACTGGCCCCCATATCGCTGGACACCATGGCATTGACGGTACTGCCCGCCCAGCCGCCGACCGAGACTGACACGTAGAACAGCCACAGGCGATTGTCCGGAGCCAGCGCGATCACCGGGTTGCCCAGTTTGCGGATGTATTTGCCAGTACCTGACTGAGTGGACGCCCGGGTCGCCAGGACCTGCTCGCCACCCCATTCACCGTTGGACGCATCGAACCGCGAGGTACGTATTTCAACGTCTCCCGCCCCTTCGCGAGAACCGGCGAACCATACCGACATGAGGTCGCCGCCAGGCAATGCCGTCACGGCTGACGAATGCACGAAATCGGCCAGATCAGAAGACGCGAAACGCGAAATGTAGGATGCCTTGGGTGCCACACTTTCAGCATCGACCGGTGCGGTGCTCACGGCAAAGGCAGATATCCGGTGCTGTGGATGGCTTAGCCATGCACTGAGAAAAATCACTACAACAATCAGGCCTGCGCTCCATGCAGTCAGGTTTTGGGAAATAACACGCATCAGGAGGCATCACTGTGATGAAGGGCAAGAAGGTGGTTTCAGCGATGGCGATCTTCAGGTAACGGACGTCGTTTGCCTGTCAGCATCGACAAGGGCAGGTTGTCACGCACTTGAAAGCTTTCGAAGATGGCCGCGGCCATGTGCAGCACTACCAGGGCACACAATGTATTGGCGAGAATTTCATGAGCCTGCAAAGGCCAGTCAGCACCCCACAAGGCATCGACTTCCTCCATCAGGAAGCCGGTCAGGCCCATGCCGAAGATCAGCGCCATCATGAGTACCATGACCAGCGCACCGAGCGGAGAATGGCCGAGCCTGTGTACCGGCTGCCGGTTGATCAGCGACCGGACATGCGCACGCAGGCGAGTCGGGCTCGGCCAGAAATCGCTCCAGCGCGCGCTTGTTGGTCCGATGAATCCCCACACCACCCGCACCGCCAGCCAGGCAACCGCGTAATAGCCCAGCCAGACGTGCCAGTCGTCACCCGCCTCATTGAAGAAGTAATTGGCAACGAAAACACCCGCGATCGAGATATGAAACAGTCTGACCAGCGGGTCCCACAGGCGCAGGGAAACACGGTTCATTACTTGATCTCGGTCTTGACCGCTTTACCAGTGACCGGATCGTGATAGATCTCGACCTTGCGCTTGTCCTTGTCGAAGCCGTAAATCTCGTAGCAGTTGCCGTCAGTCACTTTGAACTTGCTGATCTCGTAACCCTGAGCCTTGAGCTGCTCCTGGAATTTGGCCTGATCCTGCCATTGGGACTTTTCAGCGGTGGTGCATTGCGGACCGGCAAGGGCCAGCGGGCTGGCCAGCAACAGGGAAACCAGCAGGACTTTACGCATGACAGATACTCACAGGCAGTTAAGGAGCCGCTACTGTGCGAAACCAGTCTTAGGAAAAGCTTAATACGCAACAGCTCGTAACATCTTCCCGGACACACGGCACTTCGCGACGCTGCCTGCTGACGGCATGATGGCGCCCTTCTCACCCTCATTCATTGGTCACAACCCTATGCGCCTGCTTCTTGTCGAGGATGATCGTGCGATTGGCCAAGGCATCCGTGTGGCCCTTAACACCGAGGGCTACACGCTGGACTGGCTGGAAGACGGGCTGAGCGCGCTGCACGCCCTGCGCAGCGAACCCTTCGACCTGTTGCTGCTCGACCTCGGCCTGCCGCGCATGGATGGTTTCGATCTGCTGCGCCAGTTGCGCGCCGAAGAGCTAGCCCTGCCGGTGCTGATCCTGACCGCGCGCGACGGCACCGCCGACCGCATTGCCGGTCTGGACGCCGGTGCCGACGACTACCTGATCAAGCCGTTCGACGTCGATGAACTCAAAGCCCGGGTCCGGGCTTTGCTCAGGCGTAGCCAGGGACGTGCGCAGCCGTTGCTGGAACACGCCGGTATCAGCCTCGACCCGGCTTCGCAGCAGGTCAGTTTTCAGGGCAGCGAAGTGCCGATGACGCCAATGGAATATCAACTGCTGCACCAATTGATGATCCGCCCCGGCAAGGTGGTCACCCGCGAGCGCTTGTCCAATACCCTGTATGGCTGGCAGGACAAGGTCGAAAGCAACACCCTGGAAGTGCTGATTCACAACCTGCGCAAGAAACTGTCCACCGAACTGATCCGCACCGTGCGCGGCGTCGGCTACTTGCTGGAGCTCAAGGCATGACCTCGGTACGCGCGCGCATTCTGGTCCCGGTGCTGGTGCTGTTGCTGCTCGGCAACCTGGCGATAAGCCTGCTCGCGCTGCGCGACAGCCATCACGAAATAGAAGAAGTCTACGATGCGCAATTGGCCCAGAGCGCGCGCCTGTTGCAGGGTGTGCTGCGCCAGCGCGCTACGGGTGAGCAGGATCTGGACAAGCTTTATCAAGCGTTCGATCAGGCCATGAGCCGGGTCGGTACCAGTGGCGTTGCCCATCCGTACGAAACCCGGCTGACGTTTCAGGTCTGGCGCACGTCGGGCGAGCTTTTGGTGCGTTCGGCCGAAGCGCCGCTGCTCAGTGCGCCTCCCGCAGAAGAAGGCTCGCATGATCTGGTCGAGAACGGGCATGAGTGGTGCGGCTTCCTCCTGGCCGACCCGCAGCAGGGTTTCCTGATCTGGGTCGGTGAGCGCGACGATGTGCGCCAGGACCTGATTCAGCGCATTGTCAGCCACACCTTGTGGCCGACGCTGATCGGCGTGCCGCTGCTGGTGGTCGCGATCTGGCTGGCGATCGGCTGGGGCCTGCGCCCGTTGCAGTCGATGGCCAGGGTCATTCGCCAACGCGATGCCGAAAGCCTTGAGCCGCTTGATATAACACCGCTGCCCAAAGAGCTCGAACCCATGCAACACGCGCTCAACCGTCTGCTGACCCAGATCGAAAGCGTGCTGGAGCGCGAGCGGCGGTTTATCGCCGACGCCGCCCACGAACTGCGTACACCGCTGACCATTCTGCGCATCCACGCACAGAACGCCCGCCAGGCTGAAACCCCGGAACAGCGTCTGGAGGCACTGGATTTTCTCGTGCACGGCGTCGACCGTGCTGCCCGTCTGGCCAGCCAGTTGCTGACGATGGCCCGACTTGAGCCGCGCCTTGAAGTCAGCCAGTTACAAACCTTTGAACTGAACACTTTGGTGCGCGAGGAAATGGCCGAGCTCACGCCGCTGGCACTGGAGAAGCGTGTCGATCTGGTGTTCGAGGCGGGCGATGACTGCGTGATCCACAGCGACCCATCAGCCATCACCATCGCACTGCAGAATCTGCTGACCAACGCGCTTAACTTCGCCCCGCCGGCCAGCGAGATTCGCGTGATGCTCAACCGCCAGGAAGACGGCAGCGCACATTTGTCAGTCGAAGACGCAGGGCCGGGTATCGACGAGAAACAGAAAGCACGCCTTTTTGAACGCTTCTACAGTCAGGGCCACAGCAATGGCGCTGGGCTGGGGCTGGCGATCGTCGATATGATCGTGCGCAAACTGGAAAGCAGCCTGCACCTGCGCAATTCAGCGCAGGGCGGGCTGTGTGCGGAGCTGCGAATCAAAAGCAGAATGGCTTGAAAACCAGTCGACTCAGAGCACCACGCGTAAGCACTGGCCAGCGTGATACAGCGTGAAACCGGCATCGTAAGCCAGCGTACGCAGGCCATTGGCCGAGACCTTTTTGCTGCTGGAAAAGCTCACCGGCAGCGCAGTTGCGTCGTTGCTCAGCAGGTAATCGGCAAAGCACTTGCCGATCAGCGTTCCGGTGGTTACGCCGCGGCCATTGAAACCGGTCGCGGCCAGCAGGCCGGGCGCAGGCTCGAACAGACGCAGCAAGTGGTCTGGGGTGAAACCGATGCGGCCAGTCCAGGTGCTCTGCCACTCAACCCGACCCAACTGGGGAAAGTAGTGCTGCTGGATGCGATCAGCCCACTGACGAATAAACCACAGCGGATAATTGCCAGCGTTGCCAAGGCTGCCCAGCACCAGTCGCCCGTGGGCATCGCGACGAATACTGCTGAGCACCGTGCGCGTGTCCCAGGAACCCTGCCCGCCACGCAGAATGCCCGCCTGCTCGCTGCCGCTGAGCGGCTGTGAAGCGACCTGATAGTAGTAGCCTGCGAAGATGTGATCCTTGATGTCGGTCCACTCACCTTCGGTGTAGGCGTTGGAGGCAATGATGACCTTCTCGGCGCGCACACTGCCCGCGGCGGTGGACACTTTCCAGCCATCGGCAGTGCGTTGCAGCCCGTTGACGGGAGACTCGCCAAACAGCTGACCGCCCAGCGCCACGACATTGAGCGCCATGCCTGACACATACGCCATCGGGTTCACCGTACCGGCACGGTGATCGAGCAACGCCCCGCTGACCTTGTCGGTGCCACAGGCGTCTTCACAGGGTTTTCCGGTCAGCAGTTCGACCCTGGCACCGCGCCGCTGCCACTGCTCGGCACGGCTGCGCAGATCAGCCAGTCCTTTTGCATTGTGGGCCATGTGCAGGTTGCCGGTGCGGGTGTCCTGACACTCGATGCGGTACTTGTCGATAGTCGAAAACACCAGCGCCGGAGCCGCGCCCAATGCGCTATTGAGGCGGCTGGCCTCGACACTGCCCAATACCTTGTCCAGTTCATCGGGTGCCACCCAAGTGCCTGCATTCACCAGACCGACGTTGCGCCCGGAGCCGCCATGACCAACCTGATGAGCTTCGACCACGCACACCGATTTGCCGCCTTCCAGCAACCGCAACGCCGCCGACAAACCGGTGAAACCTGCGCCGATGATGCACACGTCGGCGCTTCGGTCCCCAATCAAGGCCGGACTGACCGGACGTTGCGGAGTCAATTGTTCCCACAGACAGCCTTCAGCAAACTGCACCATCGAAAAACTCCAGCAATGCCCTTCAAGTAATAGCCTGGTACAGATCAGTCGAAAACGATGCCCTGGGCCAATGGCAACTCGCGGGAATAGTTGACGGTGTTGGTTTGTCGGCGCATGTAGGCGCGCCACGAATCGGAGCCGGACTCGCGCCCCCCACCGGTTTCCTTCTCGCCACCAAATGCCCCGCCGATTTCCGCACCGCTGGTGCCGATATTGACGTTGGCAATACCGCAATCGCTGCCCGCGGCACTCTGGAAAGCCTCGGCCTCACGCAGGTCGGTAGTGAAAATGCACGACGACAGGCCCTGCGGCACTTCGTTGTTCAGGCGCAAGGCCTCTTCGAAGTCGTCGTAAGCCAGCACGTAGAGAATCGGCGCGAAGGTTTCGTGACGCACGACTTCGCTCTGGCCAGGCATTTCGGCAATGGCCGGCGTGACGTAGTAGCCGTTCGGGTATTTGTCCTGCAACTGACGCTCGCCACCGAACACCTGACCGCCCTCGTCGCGCGCCTTGGTCAGCGCATTCTGCATGGCGGAAAATGCTTGCTGGTCAATCAGCGGACCGATCAGATTACCTTCACGAGGATCACCGACACGCACCTTGGCGTAGGCCGCTTTAACCCGGGAAAGCACTTCGTCCTTGATCGAGCGATGCACAATCAGACGACGCAGCGTGGTGCAGCGCTGACCGGCAGTGCCCACGGCGCTGAACAGAATGCCGCGCACGGCCAGGTCCAAATCGGCGCTGGGGGCCAGAATCATCGCGTTGTTGCCGCCCAGCTCCAGGATGCTGCGCCCGAAACGGGCAGCTACACGCGGACCGACTTCGCGGCCCATGCGGGTGCTGCCGGTGGCGCTGATCAGTGGCACGCGCGGGTCATCGACCAGCGCTTCACCGGCGTCACGATCACCGATCACCAACTGCGCGAGCGCTGCGGGTGCATCGCCGAAAATCTTCAGCGCCTTGTCGAACAGCGCCTGGCAGGCCAAGGCGGTCAGCGGAGTCTTTTCCGAAGGCTTCCAGATCACCGGGTTGCCGCAGACCAGCGCCAGCGTGGTGTTCCAGGCCCAGACTGCAACCGGGAAGTTGAACGCGCTGATCACACCGACCACGCCCAGCGGGTGCCAGGTTTCACGCATGTGGTGGCCGGGACGTTCGGAGGCGATGGTCAGGCCATATAGTTGGCGCGACAGGCCGACGGCGAAGTCGCAGATGTCGATCATTTCCTGGACTTCACCCAGGCCTTCCTGAGTGATCTTGCCTGCTTCGACCGACACCAGTTCGCCCAGGTCAGCCTTGTGCTCGCGCAGCACTTCACCAAAGATCCGCACCAGCTCGCCACGGCGCGGGGCCGGTACTGTGCGCCACTTCAGAAACGCGCTGTGGGCGCTGCCGATGCGCGCCACGACCTGCGCCTTGCCTTCAAGCGTGACCAAGGCAATCTGGCTGCCATCAATCGGGGTGTAAACCGGATAGTCCCCTTGTGTGTGGGCACTGTTCGCCACGCCCAGACGTGCTAATAACTCGGCAACCATGTTGATTCTCCTGTCATGGAAACGGTGTAAATCACTGATGAACCCAGTATTGATCCACTCGGGGCTGGCCCACAAACGACGTTTTTGAAAAACATGATTCCTTTTAGGAATGAACTGCCTGCCATTAACAGCAACGAAAGCGGCTACATCGGGAATTATTGGAATGACCCGGTGATTTTATTTCGTTTGCGAGCGTTGCCCGATGTTTGTTTGGATAAGGCCATCATGATCCCCCGGAGTCAGGGCCAGGCCGATGAGCGAACACATCAGCGAATCCATTTCGTTTGTCCACAGCATGACGTTGTCCCACGGCCGCAATGCCGAAGTATGGGACACCACCGGCAAGCGCTACATCGACTTTGTCGGCGGTATCGGCGTGCTCAATCTGGGGCATTGCAACCCTCAGGTGGTCACGGCCATTCAGGATCAGGCGGCAAAGCTGACCCACTATTGCTTCAACGCTACGCCTCACGATCCGTATATCCGCTTCATGCGGCAACTGACGGAGTTCGTACCGGTGAGTTACCCGCTCAGCGGCATGCTCACCAACAGCGGTGCGGAAGCGGCGGAAAACGCCTTGAAGATCGTACGTGGCGCGACGGGCCGCACGGCTGTGATTGCCTTCGATGGCGGCTTTCATGGCCGAACACTGGCAACCCTGAACCTCAATGGCAAGGTGGCGCCCTATAAACAGAAAGTCGGCGTGCTGCCCGGTCCGGTGTTTCACATTCCGTTTCCCAGCAAGGACAACGGCGTGACCACCGAGCAGGCGCTAAAGGCACTGGAGCGACTGTTCAGCGTAGAGATCGATGTCAACGATGTGGCCTGCATCATCTTTGAACCGGTGCAGGGTGAAGGCGGCTTTCTGGCCATGGAGGCGGATTTCGCTCAGGCGCTGCGAGCGTTCTGCGATGAACATGGCATCGTGTTGATCGCCGACGAAATTCAGTCCGGCTTCGGCCGTACCGGGCAGCGTTTTGCGTTCAGCCGCTTGGGCATCGAGCCGGATCTGATTCTGCTGGGCAAAAGCATCGCAGGCGGCATTCCGCTGGGCGCCGTGGTCGGTCGCAAGCATTTGCTCGACAACCTGCCTAAGGGCGGGCTCGGCGGCACCTATTCCGGCAACCCGATTGGCTGCGCTGCGGGCCTGGCCTCGCTGGCACAAATGACTGATGCCAATTTATCCACCTGGGGTGAACAGCAGGAAAACGCCATTGTTTCGCGCTACAACTCCTGGCAGTCAGGCAAGCTGTCGCCGTACCTGGGCAGGTTGACCGGCGTAGGCTGCATGCGCGGCATCGAACTGATCACAGCGGATGGCGAGCCCGGGACCCGGCAGCTTGCCGACCTATTGGCCTCAGCGAGGGACGCTGGCCTGTTGTTGATGCCCAGCGGCAAGTCGCGGCACATCATCCGCCTGCTGATCCCGCTGACCATCGAGCCCGATGTTCTGCACGAAGGGCTGGATATTTTCGAGCGTTGCCTGGCAGCGCTGGCTTGAACACGTACGGAGAAACCATCCTGATGAGCACTGCACGCTTTGCCGACCCGGACCAGATCCGCGCGGGCTTTTCTCGCGCCATGTCGCAGATGTACCAGCACGAAGTGCCGCTGTACGGCACGCTGATGGGGCTGGTCAGCGAGGTCAATGCGCAGGTCATGAGCCGCGACAGCGAGGTGCTGAGCAGCCTGCGCCAGACCGGCGAGATCCAGCGGCTGGACATGGAACGCCACGGCGCGATCCGCGTCGGTACGGCTGAGGAACTGGCCACCCTCGCCCGCCTGTTTGCGGTGATGGGCATGCAGCCGGTCGGTTATTACGACCTGACCGAAGCCGGTGTGCCGGTTCACTCCACAGCGTTTCGTGCCGTGCATGAACAGGCGTTGCAGGTCAGCCCGTTTCGGGTGTTCACCTCACTGTTGCGCCTGGAACTGATCGAGAGTGACAGCCTGCGCGAGTTTGCCAGTCAGGTGCTGGCCAAGCGCAGAATCTTCACGCCCGGTGCCCTGGCGTTGGTCGACAAGCATGAGACAGACGGCGGGTTGAGCGAGCACGACGCTGCCGAGTTCATTCAGCAGGCGCTGGAAACCTTTCGCTGGCATAACACGGCGACGGTCTCGCTTGACGAGTACCAGAAGCTCAACGTCCAGCATCGCCTGATCGCTGATGTGGTGGCGTTTCGAGGTCCGCATATCAATCACCTCACCCCGCGCACGCTGGATATCGATGCGGTGCAAAGCGGCATGCCCGGCAAAGGCATCACGCCCAAGGCCGTGGTTGAAGGGCCACCGCGTCGCCAGTGTCCGATTCTGTTGCGCCAGACCAGCTTCAAGGCGCTTGAAGAACCCATTACGTTCATTGGTCAGGGGGGGAGTCAGTCGGGCAGCCATTCGGCACGCTTCGGCGAGATCGAACAGCGCGGCGCAGCCCTGACGCCCAAAGGGCGCGCGTTGTATGACCGGCTGTTGAACGAAGCTCGCGACGAACTGGGTGAGTTTCCCAACGAAGCCAACGCCGTGCGCTATGCAGAATTGCTGGACGAGGCATTTCAGGCTTTTCCGGACAATCATGATGAAATGCGCACGCAGGGGCTGGCCTACTTTCGCTACTTTCCGACTGAATCAGGCATTGCCGAGCGTGCATCCGGCAGCCTGGAGCAGCTTGTGGAAGCAGGTCATGTGCGTTTCGAGCCGCTGGTGTATGAAGACTTTCTGCCAGTCAGTGCGGCAGGCATCTTCCAGTCCAACCTGGGGGACAACGCGCAGGCGCATTACGCGACGAATTCGAACCAGCAGGATTTTGAGCGGGCGTTGGGGCGCAATACGCTCAACGAACTGGAGTTGTATGCGGACACCCAGCGGCGCTCGCTGGAGGAATGCGCCAAGGCGCTTGAGCTGAGCAGTCCCGCTTACTAGTGGGAGCAACCAGAGCTGCATGCCGGCGCAGAGCGCCAGCACGATAGTTAAGATGATCGTTCCTCACGCTCTGCGTGGGAATGCAGTTCGCGACGCTCTGCGTCGCAAAAGAGGACGCAGAGCGTCCGGAACGGCATGCGACTCGGAGCGTCGCACGATAGTCACTTTCAAGGGCCGTGTAGCCCTTTCTGTGTTCTGTTTAACGCAACGATAAATAAAATTCGCAATATTGGTGTGCAACCTCGCGCTATGCATACTGCGATTGCGTGTGGACAGCAAAGTGCCGTATTCAAAGGCTCATCCCTTCAAATAACGCACCCTGTAATCCCCTTGCAAAGGCTCGAAGCAGCCTGGGTCCGGATCACGTTCAGACCTCATAAAAATACTCGGCCGGATAACGGCCTCCATGACTTCATGGACTTTCCAACGCTGCCCTGGCGCCTCATCGCGCCGACCTGAAAAACAGAATAACGATTGATAAGGCCTGAAAAAGGCCATTCAGCAGGCAAGGGGATCATCATGCAAAACTCACACGCTGCAGTGTCGGGCGACAATCAGGCCGTTTCATCGACGGTGAAGCTGTATCTCTGGGCCGCCGTTATCCTGATCATTGCCGAGATGATCGGTGCCGTCAGTATCCCGCTGGGCCCAGGCAAGGTGGTGCTGCTACCGATGGTATGGGCGCTGTTGCTGGGCGCGATGGTGGGTATCGCCAGTCGCCGCCTGCCAGGCAGCATCGGTATCGATCACGGCATCCAGCTACGCTCGGCCTCGATCCTGCAACCCGCCCTGCTGATTTTCATTGCCAAACTCGGTCTCGTCGTCGGCGGCTCGCTGCCGGTAGTGTTCGCCTCGGGATGGGCGCTGGTGTTTCAGGAGTTTGGTCACTTTGTCGGCACCGTGGTGCTCGGCCTGCCGGTCGCACTGCTGCTGGGCATCAAGCGTGAGGCAATCGGCGCGACGTTCTCGGTTGGCCGCGAGCCCAGTCTGGCAATCATCGGCGAGCGCTACGGCATGGACTCCCCGGAAGGCCGCGGCGTACTGGCCGAGTACCTGACCGGCACCCTGTTCGGTGCGCTGTTTATTGCCATCGTTGCCGGCTTTATCGCCAGCCTGGGGATCTTCCATCCCAATTCGCTGGCGATGGGCTCGGGCATCGGCTCGGGCAGCATGATGGCTGCTGCAGCCGGTGCAATTGCCGCGCAGCAAACACCGGAAGTCGCCAAGGAGGTCATGACGCTGGCGGCGGCATCAAACCTGATCACCACCACCATCGGTACTTATTTCACCCTGTTTATCTCCCTGCCACTGGCAGTGTGGGGCTATCGGGTGCTGGAGCCGCTGATCGGCCGCACCACCAAGGCGTCCATGACTGATGAAGGCCTGCGCCACAGCGATGTGTCGCTGGAGGTTCCGGAACTGGGCTGGGCGGGCAAGATCAGTGCGTGGCTGGCCGCCGGTGCACTGGCGCTGATTGCCAATTATGTCGGCTACAAGACGCTGTCGGCCGATGCATTCACCGGCATGGGCATCATGATTTTCTGTGCCTTCGTCGGCGAAGCGCTGTGCAACCTGATCCGTCGCAAGATCCCGGCAGTGTGCATGGTGTCGCTGGTGGCGATGTTCCTGACTTCACCGGCCTGCCCCTGGGCGGCCGAGATTGCCCGGATGACCAGTTCGATCAACATGCTGGCAGTCATTACGCCGATGCTGACCTTTGCCGGTCTGTCGATTGCCAAGGACCTGCCAGCCTTCCGCCGTTTGGGCTGGCGAATCGTGCTGGTATCGTTCCTGGCCAACTTCGGTACCTTTATCGGCGCCGTGCTGATTGCCGAGATGTTTCATTGATTCCGGAGCGGGCTAGATCACCGCTTCGTTCACCAGCCAGTCATGCACGGCGCGGCGTGCCGGAGTAGAGAGCGCACCCTCACGATAGGCCAGGACGTATTTCTTCCTGGCCTTGATCGGATGCCCGAACGGCACGATCAACAAGCCTTGCTCCAGTTCGTCGGTAATCAGCGCCTTGCGGGCAATGGCCACGCCCATGCCCATGCGCGCGGCGTCGATGGTCAGGTGGTTGCGGTTGAAGGTGTGACCACGGCGCACGTCGATACCATCAGCGCCGATGGCGGTCAGATAAAACTCCCACTCAGCGTATTCATAGCTGCCGCGCCAGGCAGTGATGTCATGCAGCAACGGAAAGTGCACCAGCTGGCTGGGCGTATCGAGTGGCGGCTTGCCCACCAACAGGCTTGGCGAACAGACCGCAAACAGCTCTTCTTCCAGCAACGGCGTGGTCGACAGCCCCGGATAGCTGCCGTCGTTCAGGTCGATGGCCAGATCGAAATCGTCATCGCGCAACGACCCGCTGCTGTCTTCGGCAATGATCCGCAACTGGATGTCCGGAAACGCTTCCTGCAAGCGTGGCAGGCGCGGCATCAGCCATTTGCTGAGGAATGAGGGGATGCAGCGCAACTTGAACACCCCGCCGATGCGCCCGGAATACAGCAGACGCAGCTCTTCACTGATACGGCTCTGCACCTCGTTGGCGACCACCGCCAGACGCTGACCTTCGGCGGTCAGCTCCAGCCCGCGCCCGACCCGGTGAAACAGCGCGAAGCCCAGGCGCTCTTCAAGCTGGCGCATCTGCTGGCTGATCGCGCCGGGAGTGACGTGCAGCTCTTCGGCGCACCGGGTGAAGGAAAGATGTCGGGCTGCGCAGGCGAACACCTGTAACCAGGCGTGCATCTGTGCGTTGAAGATTCTGCTCATTGAAGAGTTCCGCTAAAGCGTTGCATAGCAACAATCGTTTGTCGTTTCGACAGCCGAAGCCAAAGATGAGTAACAGAAAAAGGGGAATACCAAATTCCCGTGCATCATCTCACCTGAAGGACCTTCGTGATGGCTATCAGCGTCTTCGACATGTTCAAAATCGGCATCGGGCCGTCCAGTTCCCACACCGTCGGGCCAATGCGCGCCGGGGCACTGTTCGTGACCGAGCTGCGTAACCAGAACCGGTTGCACAGCGTAGAACGGATCGAGGTGCGATTGTACGGTTCTCTGTCGGCCACCGGCATCGGACACGGCAGCGATCGCGCAACAGTCATGGGCTTGATGGGCGAATGGCCGGACCAGATCGACCCTGGCCAGGTCAACCAGCGCATCGACGCGCTGCGTGCCGATAACCAGTTGATGCTGGCGGGCGAGCAGGCCATCACCTTCGTCTGGGAGCGGGACATGTGCCTGCTCAATGAAAACCTGCCCTATCACCCCAACGGCATGACGCTGTGCGCCTACGGCAAGACCGGTGAAGTTTACGAGCAAACCTACTATTCGGTGGGTGGCGGCTTTGTGATCGATGCCGAACAGGCAGCCAGCGGCGTGCTGGACAACGACACCACCGTCCTGCCCTACGACTTTTTCAGTGGTGCGCAGTTGCTGAAGCTGTGCAAGACCCACGGCATGAGCATTTCCGAACTGATGATGGCCAACGAGAAGGTATGGCGCAGCGAGGAAGAAATTCGCGAGAAAATAATGGTGATCTGGGCCGCGATGCGCGCCTGCGTCGACAAGGGCCTGCTTGAAACCGGCATCCTGCCCGGCGGGTTGAACGTGCGCCGTCGCGCCTACCGCCTGCATCAGAGCCTGCAGAACCTCGATAACCCGAACGTGATCGGCTCGACCCTGAGCGCCATGGAGTGGGTCAACCTGTTCGCCCTGGCGGTCAACGAGGAAAACGCCGCGGGCGGGCGCATGGTGACCGCGCCCACCAACGGCGCGGCGGGTATCGTGCCTGCGGTGCTGCATTACTTCATGAAGTTCAAGCCTACGGCCAATGATGACGACGTGGTGCGTTTCTTCCTGAGCGCTGCTGCGGTCGGCATTCTGTGCAAGAAGAACGCGTCCATTTCCGGTGCCGAAGTGGGTTGTCAGGGCGAAGTAGGATCGGCCTGCGCAATGGCCGCCGCTGGCCTGGCGGAAATTCTCGGTGCCACGCCCGAACAGGTGGAAAACGCGGCGGAAATTGGTCTGGAACACAACCTGGGACTGACCTGCGACCCGGTTGGCGGGCTGGTGCAAATTCCTTGCATCGAGCGCAACGCGATTGCTGCCGTGAAAGCAATCAACGCTGCACAAATGGCGCTGCGCGGCGACGGCGAGCACTTCATCTCGCTGGACCACGCCATCCGCACCATGCGCGATACCGGCGCGGACATGCACGATAAATACAAGGAAACTTCACGCGGCGGGCTGGCAGTCAATCTGATCGAGTGCTGATCGGCTCAGGCGTTTACTGATTCAACAGTGCCGAGCCCGAATAGAAGATTCCGCCCAGCGCGATCAGCAGCAAGGTCACGCTGGAGGCGACTTCGATCTTGCGCTTGTACTTCAAGGCCAGCTTCTGACGCATCAGGAAGATGTAGGCAAACAGGATCGACAGGTCAATGATGATCCACAGCAACGACAACAAGGCAATGCTGCCCTTGAACGATTCGGTGACGTGAATGAACTGCGGGAAAAACGAGACGAAGAAGATGATGTCCTTCGGATTGGAAATCCCCACCAGAAAACCGGTCACCAGCCCGCTGTGCCTGCTACGCGCAGGCAACGGCGCTGGCGCTGCTTCAGGCGGCGTCGGGGCGTAACGCAACGCCTGTTCCAGCGCCTGCATCGACAGATAGGCGATGAAGAAACAGCCCACCAGGCTGATCCAGTTGAGCATGCTTACGCTCACCGACAGCGTGCCCGTCAGAATCAATGCCGCGACCAACACCAACACCAGTGATGCCCAGTTGGTGCCCAGCGCCGTCAGCATCGCACGTTTCGGCCCGCACGCCAGGCTGGTATTGACGATCAGTGCCACCACCGGACCAGGGGTGATGATCAGCATGAAGACGCTGAACATGTAGATCAGCAGCAACGATATATCCATGGGTACTCAACGCTCGTTCAAATGGTCAGTCTTGTCGACTTTGATATGCAGAGGACAACGGGACAGTGAAAGCCCGCCTTCTTCATACAGTTGGTATTGCTTCCATTCCAGGCTGCTACGGTCGCCGAAAAAACCCAGCGTGTCGGGTACCACGCCGTTGTTGTAATCGGCGATTCGCTGGCGAATCTTTTCCCTGACCTTGCGACCACTTTCCGTCTCGGCGCTTGCCACCTCGTCAAAGTTCTCTCGAGGGTTGACCACAAACACAATGTGCCCACCCAGCGAACGGCTTTTCATCGCGCTGTGACGGGGAAAGCTCATGTTGATGAACATCGGCAGTCCGGCGAAGTGATAGGTCCACTCGAACACTTCAGGGTCTGTGCAGGCTTTGGCCGGCCAGGGCGTTCGGTCACCATCATGTAAATGCTGCAAGGTGGCCCACGCATAGGCCTGCTCTTCGGCCAAGGTGTTGAAATCGGTTTTCTCGAAAATGACAATCAACGGGTTGAACAGGCGATCTTCAAGTGGCGTGTCATTAACGAACTTTACGTACGCTTCCATGCCGTCACGTAGCGCTTGTTGCTCATTCTCACAGGGGATGAACAGCAGCAGACAGCTTCCGGACTTGTTGGCACGGCGGCCAAACAGACAAGGAAAGCCCTTGTCACTCAGCACCTGCTCGAACTGCCTGTAAGCCTGAACCCTCCAGCCCATTTCCAGGGCGGTGTCACTTTCCAGCAAATGTCTTACAACAGATTGGCGTAACAGCTTTTCGGACTTGGGCAGCATATTCCCTCACGCACGCAGCAGATAAGAACACCGCCTTATTGTTTGATTTTTACGACAGTGGACGAGCCGGCGATTCTGACCGGAGACACGTGCGCGGAAAAATGGAAAAAGGTGTAACCTACTATGACAAATAATCATGGTTAGTTATCACATGACTGAACGTATACCGCCTCTTTACGCGCTGAGAGCCTTTGAAGTCGCGGCTCGATCATGTTCATTTACGCGTGCTGCGCAGGAACTCTCCCTTACCCAGAGTGCCATCAGTCGTCATATTCGTACCCTGGAAGAAACCCTTGGCTGTCGATTGTTCGAGCGCAATGGCCCGCGCCTTTCGCTCAGTGACGAGGGCCGGCGGCTGTCCAGTCAACTCAAGATCGGCTTCCGGATTATCGAGGACGCCTGCCAGCCATTCCGGGGTCAGGGCGCGAATCTGCGCCTCAAATCACCGTCCACCCTGACCATGCGCTGGCTGCTGCATGCGCTGGAGTCCTTTAAAAAGCCTGCACCCGCCCTGCCGGTGCAGCTCTCCAGCGTATGGATGGACTTTGATAGCGTGGACTTCTATTCGGAGCCTTTCGACTGCGCGATTCTGCTGGGCAATGGCAGCTTTGGTGCCGAGGTGGAAACCTGCAAGCTGTTCGATGAGTGGCTGATTCCGATCTGCTCGGCAGACACGTTAGGCGACCAGCCGTGGGGAACAGAGAGGCTGCAGGCCGCCGAACTTATCCATCCTTCCAGCGACCGCCGCGACTGGCGGCGCTGGCTGAGCCGGATGGACCTCTCTGGTCAGGTGACGTTGAGCAAAGGCAAGGTGTTCGACACCCTTGATCAGGGCATTACCGCTGCAGTCAGAGGGCACGGTGTGTCGATTGGCGATCTGTTTCTGGTCGCTGATGACCTGAACGAAGGTCAGGTCTTTCTGCCGTTCAACTCGGCGGTTGGCACCGGAGATGCCTATTACCTGGTCTGGCTGCAGGACAGCTTCAAGCGCCAGCGAGTACTGGAACTGCGCGACCACCTGCTGACCTGCCTGCCGGACATATCCGGTATTGCAGTGGAGTTGCTCGCGGCACCTTGAAGGAGTCCGTTCCCGGTGGGAGTGAGCTTGCTCACGAAGAAGCCGGACAACCCCATAAAAAGGGCGTCTGGACCATTGCCTTCGTGAGCAAGCTCACTCCTACGGCATAGTATGCAAGCCATTCAACTCAGCGGCAGACACTGCTCCACCAGCGATGTCCAGACCGCCACACCCGGTTCGATCACCTGGTCGTTGAAGTCGTAATACGGGTTATGCAACGCCGCCGACGGTTTCTCGCCATCGACGCCCATCCAGATGTACGCACCCGGGCAGGCATGCAGCATGAAGGCGAAGTCTTCGGAGGCCATCGACGGGTTGCAGCCCCACTGCACGTTGTTCTCCCCCACCGCAGCGGCCGCTGCGCGGCGGATCGTAGCAGCAGCATCGACGTGGTTTTCAGTCACCGGATACCCCACGTTGTAGACCAGTTCGCCACGCACCCCGAAGGCCGCCGGCAAACGCTCGACGAACTCGCCAATCAGTTGCTGAACCTTCTCGCGCACCGGCGTTTGCAGACAACGCACCGTGCCGCGCAAAACAGCGGTTTCCGGAATGACGTTGATGGCTTCACCGGCGTTGAACTGAGTGATGCTGACCACCGCAGAATCCAGTGGCGACAGACGGCGGGAAACGATGGTCTGCAGCCCGAGCACCAGTTCGGCAGCCGCCACAATCGGGTCATTGCCCTTGTCCGGCATGGCCGCATGGCTGCCCTTGCCAGTCAGGGTGATTTCGAAGGTGTCCAGCGATGCCATCATCGGCCCTGGATTGATGACCACCTTGCCAGCAGGCACGCCCGGCCAGTTGTGCAAACCGTAGATCGCTTCCATCGGAAAGCGCTCGAACAGACCGTCTTCGATCATCCGTTGCGCGCCGCCGAGGTTTTCCTCGGCAGGCTGAAAGACAAAATGCACCGTGCCGGCAAACCGGCGGGTTTCCGACAGGTGCCGGGCGGTGGCCAGCAGAATTGCCGTATGGCCATCGTGTCCGCAGGCGTGCATGCAGCCCTTATGGGCCGACTTGTGCACGCTGTCGCCCAGCTCCTGAATAGGCAGGGCGTCCATGTCGGCGCGAATGCCGATGGTTGGGCCGTCGCCATTGCGCAGGGTGCCGACCACGCCAGTACCGCCCAGACCGCGGTGCACCTGAATGCCGAAGCTACTCAGCAGATCAGCCACCTTGTCCGAGGTTTTCAGCTCCTGAAACCCCAGCTCCGGCGCAGCGTGGATCGTGCGGCGCCAGACAGTTGCTTCGTCGATCAGTGTCTTTGAAATGGGCATGTACTTACTCCAGACTCGCGCCGTAGCCAAAACTGGCGGCAGGCTTGGCGGCGGTTTCGACCCAGACGCTTTTCACTTCGCTGTACTCGCGCAGTGCATCCAGGCCGGAAGAACGGCCATAACCACTTTCACCATAGCCGCCAAACGGCGAGCTGACGTGGATAGTCTTGTAGCCATTGACCCAGAACGTCCCGGCACGCACCTGTCTGGCAACGCGATGGGCACGCCCGACATCACGGGTCCAGACGCCACCGGCCAGGCCAAAACGGCTGTCGTTGGCGATGCGGATCGCGTCTTCTTCATCCTTGAACGGAATCGCTACCACCACCGGGCCGAAGATTTCTTCCTGCGCACAATGCAGCTCGTTGGTGCCCGCCAACACCGTCGGGTTGACGTAATAACCCGGCTTGTTCGGGATCGGATCAGCCTGCTCGCCAACCAGTCTTGCGCCGTCTTTCAATGCGCGCTCGACCATGCTCTTCACATGGTTGTACTGCTTGGCATTGTTGATCGGGCCGATCTGGGTTTCCGGATCGCTCGGGTCACCGACCTTGAACTGCGTCGCCGCCACCGCCAGAGCGTTGGTGAACTTCTCGAAAATCGATTCCTGCACCAACAGCCGTGAGCCGGAGACACAACTTTGCCCGGCACCGGAGAAAATCGCCGCCTGAGCGCCACGCAAGGCCACTTCCAGATCCGCATCGTCGAATACGATGTTGGCTGACTTGCCACCCAGCTCCAGCACCGCGGGAATACAGCGCTGCGCCGCAGCCACGGCGATATGCCGACCGGTCGCTGGCGAGCCGACGAACACCACTTTGCGGATGTCAGCCTTGGCAATGAACGCCTGGCCGATGGAATGTCCGAAACCGGCAATCACGTTGACCAGCCCTTTCGGTACGCCCGCGCGCTCAATCAGCACACCGACCATCAAAGAGCTCAGCGGGGTCAGTTCCGACGGTTTGAGGATGACTGCGTTACCCGCCGCAATCGCCGGGGCGATCTGCCAGCCGCAGGTGAAGATCGGCGCGTTCCACGGGGTGATCTGCAACACCGTGCCCAGCGGTTCGTAGGTCACGTAGTTGAGGTGGGTGGTCGGCACCGGGATGATTTCGCCATGCAGCTTGTCTGCCCAGCCGGCGTAATACTCGAACATCTCGGCTACCTTGAGCACTTCAACGCGGGCATCGCGGATCGGCTTGTTGGCGGTCAGGGATTCGATCTGCGCGAGGTTTTCCAGTTCTTCACGAATCAGATTGCCTACCTGATACATGGCGCGACCCCGCGCCTGAGCGGTCAGCGCCCACCATTGCTGCTGCGCAGCCTTGGCCGCCTTGTCGGCGATGTCGACCAACGACTCGTCAGCGTCCGGAAAGCTCAGCAACAGGCTGTCGTCATGGGCATTGCGCACTTCAACCGGCGCGCCATGGCCTTCAATGAACTGGCCGCCGACGTAGCTGGCAATGACGCTGCGATCGCCCCAGTAAGGACGCATCAGTTCAAGAATTTTTGCAGTGCTCATCGCTTATTCTCCATGACCGTAAAGTTTGCCATCGGTGCGTTGCACGATGGCGCAGAAGTCTTCGTTGTCCGCCAGGGTTTCACTGCTGGCCTGCCACAATTGCGCGACGACGCGCGACAGCGGCAGGTCCATGTCGAGGCTGTCCGCCAGATCGCTGGCCAGGCCGACGTCTTTGCGCATCAGGCCCATGGTGAAACCTGAGTCATAGGCCTTGTTGAGTACCCAGGTCGGGAACATCACTTGCGTGGCACCGCTGCGTCCGGAACCGGCATTCAGGCCCTGCAGAAGCTTTTCCGGATCGACACCTGCACGCGCGGCCATCGCCACGGCTTCGGCAGTGCTGATCAGGTGGCAGGCGGCGAGCATGTTGTTGGCGATCTTGGCCACATTCCCTGCGCCGCACTGGCCGACGTGCACGCGTGTGCCGCTCATTCCTTCCAAAATCGGCATGGCGCGCGCAAGATCGGCATCTTCAGCGCCGACGACCATCGACATGGTGCCGGTAGCTGCGCCTTTCGGGCCGCCCGAGACAGGTGCATCGATAAAGGCAATGCCGGTTTTGGCCAGTTCGGCGGCGACCTTACGGCTCATTTCCGGTGTTGATGTGGTGGTATCGACCACGATCAAGCCCTTGCGACCGAACTCGCTGATACCGCCCGCACCGAGACACACCGACTCCACATGCTCGGCCTTGGGCAGCGACAGGATCAGAATATCCACGCCTTGAATCAGTTGTTTGCGGTCGGCAACCGGCTTGACGCCTTTGCTTTCAGCCTGGGCCAGCGCAGCCTGCGACAGGTCGAAGCCGCTGACATCAAAGCCCTTGCCCGCCAGCGTGGCAGCCATGCCGCCGCCCATGTTGCCCAATCCGATCACACCTGCTTTCAAAGTCATGTCTGCATCCCGGTCAAAGGTTTTGTACGAATTCGAGAACGACGCTGCGAGCCTTGTCGGCGAGCAATGTGCTGATGATCCGAGTATGGACAGCGCTCTCACCTCTCAGCAATAATCCTCAAATCGAATTTATGTTGCCTTTAGCGCAACACAGAGCCTCTACAGGAGCCTTATGAGCCTGGTGCAAGATCGACGCATCCTGTATTTCTTCGAAGCCGTGCGGCTGGGCAGCGTCAGGGCTGCCGCCGACTTCCTCAACGTCGCGCCCTCGGCGGTCAGCCGCCAGATCGCGCAACTGGAACAGGAGCTCGGCTCGCCATTGCTCGAGCGCCATCGCCGAGGGGTCAAACCCACTGAAGCAGGCGACAAGGTGCTGGCCTACTACCGCCAGCGACTGACGCAGCAGGAGGTCCTGCTGGATTCGATCCAGGCGCTGAAGGGCCTGCACAGCGGCTCGGTGACATTGGTATCCGGAGAAGGTTTTCTTGAAAGCCTCGCCCAGCCGCTGGCCCGGTTTTCCGAGCTGTACCCGCGCATCGAACTGCTCGTGAACGTTTGTGGCAGCAACGAGGTGATTCGCCAGGTCGTGGAGGACGAAGCGCATATCGGCCTGGTCTTCAACCCCGCTGCCGACCCGAAAATCCGCTCTCACGCCCATCAACGCAAGCCGGTGTGCGTGATCACCGCACCCGATCATCCGCTGACGCAAGAGCAGGCTCCGATAGAGCTGCGGGCACTGGAACACTACCGTGTCGCGCTGCCTGCTGTGTCTTACGGCATTCGCCAGATTCTTCTGCAGGCCGAACATCAACTGGGTATTACAGTGCAGCCGACACTGACCTGCAGCACCTTCGCCATGCTCAAGCATTTCGCCATGCAGGGTGGCGTCACGCTGTTGCCGACCTTTGTTGTGGAGGAGGAGATAAAGGCCGGAAAACTGCGCGCCCTGCCCTTGCAGCATGAGGTGTTCAGCAGCCCGCAGACGCATTTGATCAGCCGTCTGGGTCGGCAGCTCAGCGTCGGTGCCAACCGCCTGATGGGCATGCTGTTGCAGGACATGACGGCGTTTCGCAATTGACCTACCGTTAGTCCCGCTTCGACCAATCGCGCTGAACCAACAAAATCCTCATGGTTCATCTTCAGTACGGATCAGAACTTCTGCTGCCATCGAGGATTAAACATGAGAGCTTTGACTTACCACGGCGCGAACAGTGTGAAGGTCGACACAGTGCCGGACCCGGAAATACAAGAAGCTGACGACATCATTTTGAAAGTCACCGCAACCGCAATCTGCGGCTCTGATCTGCACTTGTATCGCGGCAAGATACCCACGGTGGAACACGGCGACATATTCGGCCATGAGTTCATGGGCATTGTCGAAGAGACTGGCCCGGCGGTCACCGCTGTGCAGAAAGGTGATCGTGTAGTGATCCCTTTTGTGATTGCTTGCGGCAGCTGCTTTTTCTGCAACATCGACCTGTTCGCAGCCTGTGAAACCACCAACACCGGGCGCGGCGCGATCATCAACAAAAAGTCCATTCCGCCAGGGGCAGCACTGTTCGGTTTCAGTCATCTGTATGGCGGCATTCCCGGCGGTCAGGCTGAGTACGTGCGCGTGCCAAAGGCCAATGTCGGCCCGTTCAAAGTGCCGGGCACACTGGCTGACGAGAAGGTTCTATTCCTTTCCGACATCTTGCCCACTGCCTGGCAGGCGGTAACCAATGCGGGCATCGGCCAGGGTTCCAGCGTTGCCATCTATGGCGCTGGTCCAGTGGGTCTGATGAGCGCCGCATGCGCGAGAATGCTCGGCGCCGAGAAGATATTCATGGTCGATCACCACCCGTATCGCCTGGCTTATGCGCAGAAAACCTATGGTGTGATCCCGATCAATTTCGATGACGACGATGACCCGGCCGATACCATCATCCGTCAAACAGCTGGCATGCGCGGCGTGGACGGTGTGGTCGATGCAGTCGGTTTCGAAGCCAAGGGCAGCACCACCGAAACCATTCTGGCCACGCTGAAACTGGAAGGCAGCAGTGGCAAGGCATTGCGTCAGTGCATCGCAGCGGTAAGGCGTGGCGGCGTAGTGAGCGTACCGGGCGTTTACGCAGGGTTTATCCACGGTTTCATGTTCGGCGATGCGTTCGACAAGGGCCTGACGTTCAAGATGGGCCAGACCCATGTCCATCGCTTCATGCCTGAACTGCTCGAGCACATCGAAGCGGGACGACTCGAACCGGAAGCCATCATCACCCACCGCATGTCGCTGGAAGATGCTGCGAAAGGTTACAAGCTGTTCGACAAGAAGGAAGAGGATTGCCGCAAGGTAATTCTGACTCCGGGCAACAACACCATTGTGGTGCCAGACGCCACGACAGAAGCGCTGGTTGCGGGTGGCGTGCCAGCCATGTGAGGCGCACCCTTGGTGCTCAAGATCGGACGCAGAGCGTCCAGAAGTGCTAGTAAGCGGAGCGTGGGAGTGATCGCCACACGCTCCGTCGCTAGAGAACGCGGAGCGTCCAGAAGATAGTGGTCGTTGAGACTATCGTTCCCTACGTTCCAGCGTGGGGATGCCGTTCTGGACGCTCTGCGTCCGATCTTTGTGCCGCGGAGCATCACCCAAAGCGTGTGTCAGTGCATTTGCGGACGCACATTTTATCGGCTCAGGTAGGCAAATCGCCCTTTGAACGGTTTGCCGATGGGGTCGGCCAGGTCGCCGTGTTTGCTGGTACTCAGCCCAAGGTCCACCAGCGACTCTGCCAGTTTCACCGCCGCCGCCACGCCGTCGATCACCGGCAGACCAATCGCTTCACTCAATTGCCTGCCCAAATCCGCCATCCCGCCGCAGCCCAGCACAATGGCACCTGCCCCCTCTTCATCACGTGCCCGGCGAGCCTGTTCGGCCATGCACTCGATCAGTTCGGGCCCGCTCTCTTCCAGCGCCAGCACCGGTAGATCGATACAACGTACCGAGGTGCACAGTTCGCTGAAGCCATAGCGCTGCAACAGGTGCTCGGCGATGATCCGAGTTCGGGTCAGCGTGGTGACCACTGCGAAGCGGGTGGAAATCAGACTGGCCATGTGGAAAGCCGCTTCGGCAATGCCGATCACGGGTGCGCTGGCGTACTCGCGGGCTGCCAGCAGGCCAGGATCGCCGAAACAGGCGATGATGTGCGCGTCGACCTGTTGCTCACGGCCTTTGCGTATCTCTTCCAGCACGCCAAGGGTCGCTATCGCTTCGTCAAAATGGCCTTCGATAGACACCGGGCCATCATCGGGACTGCACGCAAGAATCTGCGTACCGGGGCGTGCAATGGCTTGCGCCGCGAGGCCAATCTTGTGGGTCATGGCTTCGCTGGTGTTGGGGTTGATCACTTGAATACGCACCGGAACTCCTTCAGCGCCGTTTGAAAATGCTATGAAAATCTACTGTCTCGCTCACCGGTGCATCTACATTCAGGCTGGCGCGGATACGGCGCAGATGCTCGGCCATCCACTCGCGGGCCTGTTCGCCCTGCCCGGCTTCGAGCAAGGTCAGCAAGTCAACGTGCTGACCACAATCACAGCCGACGCTGCGCCGCGAACCGTACACCGCCACGATCAGCGAAGAACGCGTAGTGAGCTGCGCGACTTGCTCGGTCAATACCTGATTGCCCGCCAACGCGCTCAATTGCACATGAAATCTGGCCGACAACTGAATAGCTTCGCTGTGACGCCCGGCGTGTTGCGCCTCATGTTCCTGTTCACAGAGCGCACGCAGTGATTCCAGACGCTGACCGCCTGCCCGTGCGGCGATATCGGCCATCAGCGCGGGTTCGATCAACTGCCTGGCACCCAGCACATCCTGCGCTTCCTGCGCCGACGGTTGCGCGACCTCTGCGCCGCGCTTGGGACGCAAGGTCACCAGCCGTTCCAGGGCCAGGCGCTGCAAGACCTTGCGAATGCCGGTCCGGCTGATCTCGAACACTTCAGCCAATGCGTCCTCGGGCAAACGCGTGCCTGGCGCAAGCCGGTGCTCGACGATTGCTTCCAGTACGTGCTGATAAATTTGCTCGTCGCGGCCTTTTTCATCGGCAGCGGGCGTCAGGAACAAGGGAGCGCTGGCAGGTCGAGTCATGGTTTCAGATCACTTTTTCGGTACAGATCGTATACAGGAATAGTGCCCGATGTACCACTTGATAAATAGCGCTATCTAAGCCGCCAAGCAACGCCTATGGGCTGGGCAGCCTACAAAATCGCACCGAAAATGGGCCATTGCGCTCCGTTAGTGTGCGCTTTAAACGCTATGACGGACGTGCCCACTGTGCTGACTTTTCTGGACTGAAACGCCAGCTGGCATAGCGCGCATTGACTTTTTGTCTATGAAAAAACGTATGGCACATCTTTTGCGTACACGATCGTATACAAAAATATCATCGATCGTACCCCGATCCCGCCACGATCCATCGAGGGAGTAACGCTATGACAGACCAACGCCCGGCCGGATACAGCCCGCGCCTGCACAACCATGATCTGGGGCCGGTGCCGCAGAAGTGGACCTGGTACAACATTCTGGCGTTCTGGATGAGCGACGTGCACAGCGTCGGCGGTTACGTTTTCGCCGCCAGCCTCTTCGCGCTCGGTCTGGCCAGCTGGCAAGTGTTGATTGCGCTGCTGGTGGGCATCTGCATCATTCAGGTGATTGCCAATCTGGTCGCCAAACCCAGCCAGCAAGCCGCCGTGCCCTACCCGGTCATCTGTCGCCTGGCCTTCGGGGTATTCGGTGCCAACATTCCTGCAATCATCCGCGGGCTTATTGCAGTGGCGTGGTACGGCATTCAAACCTATCTGGCGTCCAGCGCACTGGTGATCGTGGTTCTACGCTTTTTCCCGGAACTGGCTGCGTATCAGAACCTGACCTTTCTCGGGCTGTCGTGGCTTGGCTGGTTCGGTTTTCTGGCGTTGTGGGTGGTCCAGGCTGCTGTGTTCTGGACCGGCATGGAATCGATCAGACGCTTCATCGACTGGGCCGGTCCTGCCGTTTACGCGGTGATGTTCGCGCTGGCAGGCTGGATTGTCTGGCGCGCCGGTTGGGATAACATCAGTTTCACCCTGGCTGAAAAAGAGTTATCCGGCTGGGCGGCGTTCGGGCAAGTGGTCATGGCCATCGCGCTGGTGGTCTCATACTTCTCCGGCCCGACCCTGAACTTCGGTGATTTCAGCCGCTATTGCCGCAGCATGGCTGACGTGCGTCGCGGCAATTTCTGGGGCTTGCCGGTGAACTTTCTGGCGTTCTCGCTGGTGACGGTGGTGATTGTCTCGGGCACGCTGCCGATTTTCGGTGAAATGATCCACGACCCTATTGCCACCGTAGCGCGTATCGATAACACCACCGCCGTGCTGCTCGGCGCATTTACTTTCGTGACCGCCACTGTCGGCATCAACATCGTCGCCAACTTCGTTTCCCCGGCCTTCGACTTTGCCAACGTGGCCCCCAGCCGCATCAGCTGGCGTGCAGGCGGTATGATTGCTGCCGTAGCTTCGATCTTCATCACGCCCTGGAACCTGTTCAACAACCCTGAAGTGATCCATTACACCCTGGACGTGCTCGCGGCCTGCATCGGCCCACTGTTCGGCATCCTGCTGGTGGATTACTACCTGATCAAGAAGCAGCAGATTGATGTCGACGCCCTGTTCAATGACACGCCAAGCGGTCGCTACTGGTACACCAATGGCGTGAACTGGATCGCGGTCAAAGCGCTAGTGCTGACAGCGCTGGTGGGTCTGTGCTTTACCTTTGTCGAGTGGTTCAAGCCCATTGCCAACTTTGCGTGGTTCACCGGGTGCATCCTGGGTGGCGCGCTCTTTTATGTGATGACCCGATGGTCGCCCGTGCAGACTGCCAACCTGCCTGCGCCTGTCGGCCAGAACTAAGAGCTACTGTAGAGGCGCTGGCACCTGACCGGGACCAGCGCCTGCACGTTACACAAACACCGGTCGCCTCGCGAAATCAGCGCTTTCAGCTGGCTCGGCAAGCCCGATATGACCTGAAAGCACTGCCCAGACTGCCTCCGTAGAAAATACTGCACTTATCAGGTGATATTAATTTAATATCACTCTCAGGCCAAACCCATGGAATGATGAAGTGTCACTGATCGCCTGTAAGGCCTGGGGCACAAAATAGAATAAAATTTGTACAACTTTCAGGCCGCTGCGCTGCCCTATGACTGAGTCTTTGTGAACCAGGCGTTCAAGTGGGTCGATAGTGATGAGCAATGATGTTTCCGGCGGCATGCCATTCGCCCCCCAGCCACTCCTGCCTTCAGAGCAGGAAGCGGCCGAGCAGCTACAACTCGCCCTTGATTCAGGGGCAGTTGTCGGCACTTGGGTGTGGGACATCATTGCCGATCAGTTGACCGGCGATGAGCGTTTTGCCCGGACCTTCGGCTTGTGCCCGAAGCTGTGCGCCAAAGGCTTGCCACTGGAGCTGGTGATAGCCTCCATTCATCCCGACGATTCGGCCAGAGTCGACAAGTCAATCGAGGACGCGCTTCAGAACAGCGAAACCTACCGATGCGAATACCGGGTTCTGCATGAAGACGGCCTTTATCGCTGGGTTGAAGCCAGCGGAAAAATCGAGCGTGATAGTCGCGGCAAGCCTGTTCGCAGTCCGGGCGTATTGCTCGATATAGACAGCCGTCGCATGGCTGAAGACGAGCGCGACCGGCTCAACGAGTTGCTGAGGATATTCACGGCTGCCGTTCCGGGCGTTGTCTACGCCAAGGATCTCGAAGGTCGCATGCTGGTCGCCAATCGTGGCACCGCTGAACTGATCGGCAAGCCGCCCGAATTTTTCATCGGCAAGACGGACCTGGAGTTTCTGGATGATCAGCAACAGGCACGGGTGCTCATGGAAACCGACCGCCGGATCATGCAGAACAATGTCAGCGAACAGATCGAAGAACAGGTCAACCTGCCTGACGGCTCTGCAGCGACGTGGCTCTCGACCAAAGCGCCCTTGCTCGATGAAAACGGCGAGGTGATCGGTCTGATCGGCTCGTCTGTTGATGTCACCGCCAGAAAAAAAGCCGAAGAAGCGGTCAGAGAACTCAATCAGACACTCGAACAGCGCATCGAACAAGCCGTTTTCGAACGTGAGCAGATCGAAGACGCCCTGCGCCATTCCCAGAAGATGGACGCCGTCGGACAACTGACAGGCGGCATCGCACATGACTTCAACAACCTGCTCGCCGGCATTTCCGGCAGCCTTGAACTGATCACCAAACGACTGGCTCAAGGCCGTGTCGGTGATGTAGACCGGTACGTGTCGGTCGCTCAGGGCGCAGTACGACGCGCGGCTTCGCTGACTCACCGGCTGCTGGCGTTTTCGCGGCGTCAGAACCTGTCCCCGAGAGTCACCAACGTCAACGTGTTGATTCAGGACATGGAAGAACTTATTGCACGCACGGTCGGCCCGGAGATAGATATAAAAGTCGTCGCCCACGATGACTTGTGGCCTGCACTGATCGATCATGCCCAGTTGGAAAGTTCGTTACTGAACCTGTGCCTGAACGCCCGTGACGCAATGCCCAGTGGCGGGCGCATCGTCATCGAAACAGCCAATGCGTCCATTGAAGAATGTACCGACCCTGATCACGGCATTCCTGCCGGCGAGCACCTGAGCATCCGCGTCACAGATACTGGCATGGGGATGAGCCCGGACATCGTCGCCAAGGCGTTTGAACCGTTCTTCACCACCAAACCGATTGGCGCCGGGACCGGCCTGGGCCTGTCGATGGTCTACGGTTTTGTGCGCCAGTCCGGCGGTCAGATCCGCGTCGAGTCGGTTGAAGGTCAGGGCACCAGCGTGGTCATGCACCTGCCACGCCATATTGCTGAAAATGCTCCACGCGCTGCAGAGCCCGAAATAACCGAAGAGCCAGCGCAGCACACCGGCGAAACCGTTCTGATCGTTGATGACGAGCCGTCGGTCAGAATGCTTGTCGCCGAGGTGATCACCGGCCTGGGCTACAACTGCCTGGAAGCAGGCGACGCTCAGTCAGGTTTGCAGATCCTGCAGTCAGATACCCGCATCGACCTGCTCATCAGTGACATCGGTTTGCCGGGCGGCATGAACGGCCGGGAAATGGCTGACGCTGCGGGCGACTGCCGACCGGGGCTGCCGACCCTGTTCATCACTGGCTACGCCAAGACTTCAGTGCTGGACGACTGCCACCTGCGGCCCTGCACACAAGTTTTGACCAAGCCGTTCGGGCTGGATGCGCTCGCCGGGCGAGTGACAGGCCTGATCGGCGCGGATGCAGCCACTCGCTGCTATTGATAGCGTGCACCCTACGACACCCGATGGCCGGTATTTTGTGGTCAAGGGACAACTCTGGCGATGTTCCAATCCGTCCCTGAACGAAGAGGTTCGTCAGCGATTAGTGAATGAGTTGATGGCTGCCCGGCGCGAGGTCAAGGCAGCCAAGGCAAGCGCGGATTCAGATGCACTGAAAGCCGCCCGGGCCGGGGTTCACCAGGCCAAGGTTGCACTTGGGGAGCGCGGCGACGTCTGGTGGACTGACGGGGCGAGGGATTTCAATCGGTGCAAGGTGGAAAACACGCCATATGCGCAGTGGTATGTAGGGTCAGAAGCACAACGATCGACTAAGTAAACGCCTTCGATACAGCGGCAAACCTCATTCATTACTATTCACCGCCCCGCTTGATCATCGGATTAGGCTTCGCCTTGCCCCTGAGGCGCTGTGATAGACGCTCCGCGAAGCATTTATATGATAACCAGCATTCATTAATCGGCGCGCCCGCCGATAAACCGCTATTGCTTTCGCTGTACTTCACCTCTCGGCACTCCCCCTCTAAAGGCCCTTATCGGCATGACAAAATCGCTAAAATTCAGCCATAAAATCCTGTTGGCGGCGTCTCTCGTGGTGATCGCCGCATTCACCCTGTTCACGTTTTACAACGACTATCTGCAACGCAACGCCCTGCGTCTGCAATTGAAGGAGAACCTGAATCAGACGGGTGACAGCACCGCAGGCAACATCCGCAACTGGCTTTCAGGGCGAATTCTTCTGGTAGAGAACCTGGCGGAAAATGCGTCTTCGCCGCAATCAACCGACGCGCAGAATCTTGCCCTCGGCCAACCCACGCTTATCGCCACCTTCATGAGTATTTACCAGGGTAAGAGCGATGGTTCTTTCGTCACTCAGCCGCCTGATGACATGCCGGCCGACTATGACCCCAGGACCCGGCCGTGGTATGTCGATGCCGTGCGCGCAGGCAAGACGATCCTCACCGAACCGTATCTGGATGCTGTGACCAAAGGGTTGATCGTGACCCTTGCCACACCGGTCAAAAGTGCATCGGGTGTATCCGGGGTCATTGGCGGTGATCTGAGCCTGGAAATACTGGTGAAAATGATCAGCTCGCTGCGCCTTCATGGCGACGGCTACGCGTTTCTGGTCGATGCGAATGGCCGCATTCTGGTCCACCCGGACACTTCGCTGGTAATGAAAACGCTGGCAGAAGTCTACCCGGCGAATACGCCGAAATTGTCCCAGGACCTGAGCGAAAGCGAGCATGCCGGAAAAGCTCAGATTCTTACGTTTGCCCATGTAGACGGGCTGCCTTCCGTCAACTGGTATGTGGGCGTGGCGATGGACAAAGAGATCGCCTATGCATCACTGGGCGAGTTCAGAAACTCGGCCATCGTGGCGACTGTCATTGCGGTGGTGCTGATCATCCTTCTGCTGGGAATGCTTCTGAGCGTACTGATGCGGCCGCTCAACCTGATGGGCCGCGCCATGCACGATATCGCTGCCGGCGAAGGTGATCTGACCAAACGCTTGACGATTCAGAGCGAAGACGAGTTCGGGTATCTGGGCAACGGCTTCAACCTCTTTGTAGAACGAATCCACGACTCGATGCGTGAAGTAGCCTCCTCCACGGTACAGCTCAATGAAGTTGCCCAGCGGGTAGTGAATGCCTCCAACTCGTCGATGCTCAATTCCGATCAGCAGTCCAACCGTACCAACAGCGTGGCCGCAGCCATCAATGAGCTGGGCGCTGCAACCCAGGAGATTGCCCAGAACGCCGCGCGCGCCTCTGGCCATTCAAGCGATGCACGCACGCTGGCCTCGGACGGTCAGGACGTGGTCGGGCAGAACATCGCGGCCATGAGCCGCCTGTCAAAGCGCATCAGCAACGCAAGTGAACAGATTGAAACGCTCAATACAAAAACCGCCAACATCGGCCAGATACTGGAAGTGATTACCGGCATCTCTCAACAGACCAACCTGCTGGCCCTTAACGCAGCCATCGAGGCGGCACGCGCGGGTGAAGCCGGCCGAGGTTTTGCCGTGGTGGCCGACGAAGTACGCAGCCTGGCCCACCGAACGCAAGAATCGGCGAGCCAGGTGCAAGAGATGATCGAGCAGCTGCAATCGGGCGCTCGCGAGGCTGTTGCGCTCATGAACGAAAGCCAGCGTGAAAGTGTTGAAACGGTCGGCATTGCCAACAAGGCCGTTGCAAGCCTTGAACACGTTACCGAACGCATTGGCGAAATCGACGGCATGAACCATTCGGTTGCCACGGCGACCGAAGAACAAACTGCCGTTGTGGAAGCGATCAATGTGGATATCACAGAGATCAATACCCTGAACCAGCAAGGTGTGGAGAACTTGAACGCTACCCTGCGCGCCTGCACTGACCTTGAACAGCAATCCACCCGCTTGACGCAGCTGGTGGGTAGCTTCCGTATATAACGCTCAAGCCGCTGCCAGAGAATTTCTGGCAGCGGCTCTACATCCCGGCTGCCAGGAAGCACGCGCAACTAAGGCAACTGCTGTTCAATCACCCCCAGCCACCCCATGCCGGGATAAGTCTCAAAGCCCGGGGTCATTGAATACCCTTGAATGCTGTTGTTGGGCAGTGTGCTGTAACCGGTGGCCTGCCCTGCCCTGGTCTGCAAGTCGATACTGTGGCCCAACGGGCTTTGGGGGTCGGAACTGGCAATTATCCTGTGGCTGGCATCGACCATCATCACTCGGGTGCGGGTGCGCTCTTCATCACTCAGACGCACGCCATTGATCACCGAGTCCGACTGATTCTTCCAGTCAAAGAAAATCCCGATGACGCCGATCACAGGTGAGTGTTTGCCAGCGTTACTGCGCACGGCTGCACTGAACGCACAGGTTTGCGAGCCGTTGAGCAAGGGCTCCACAGCGACTTCACCGGCAAAGTATTGATCGCCAGACGAGTGCCGCACCGCCTGCTTGAACCAGGTCGCCTCATTTACATTCGCACCGATAACCTTGTCGAAGGTATCGGGCCGACCGGACGCAATCACGCAGCCGGTTGTATCGGCAACCCAGATGTCCAGATACACCGTATAACTGTCCAGAATGACGCCGAGGCGCTCACTGGAGTGTGCGCGACTCTGCGCAGTTGGGGTCATCAGTACATCAACCAGCGATGCATCGGTCGCCCACCAGCGAACATCGCACGTGCGCTCATATAGATTGCGATCAATGATTTCGATCAGGTTCAGTGCGAGGTCTGCCAGCCGTTGACCTCGCACATCAAAACACATGCCCTTACCAAGCTCGGTCAGTTCATTGACCGATGCTTGCAGGTCTTGAGTCAGACCGCTGGCAATCTTCGAAATCTGCTCAGAGATATTCTTCACCTCCTCGGCCACCACCGCAAAACCCCGACCGGCTTTACCTGCATGCGCCGCTTCGATCAGCGCGTTTATTGCCAGCAATCGAGTCTGGCGGGTGATCAGTTGTATATCGCTGACGCCACGAGTTGCCAGAGATTCCACTTCACGGGACAGAGTCACAATTCGTTCGGGTTCGATCATTTTCTTTCTGCTTCAATGAGTTACCGTAGGCGGCAGCCATCGCACAATCGTCGTGCAAAAAACAGAGGGAAAGAAGTTGTCATTCTCAAGGGCGCGGAAGTCTGGGCTTCCTGTTTTTATCGACTGATGTCGTAATGCCCTCAACCCCGCTAATGTAGTTTTGAAGGTCGACAATCTGCAAGCATTGCGCACGGAACGTTTGCACTACGGGTTTAAGAAGCATGTATGCGGAAGGGATTCGGGCTGAGTGCGGACGCTCAACTGTTGACGCTTTCGATCTCAGACTTTGTTGCTTGCACTACAGCCTCGCCCACCTCGGTAAGACCGAAAATAATATGCTGCACATAGGGAAACGAAGCGTCACAGGGCAATACGGCACCTGAAATCAACAGGCCTTCTTTCACAAGAGTATCGATCATCTCCATGAATTCCCCTATTGCCGGAACCGCTGGCTGGAGACGAATCAAACTCAGGTACAGCTGACCAGACGTCATCTTTCCAGGGCGGAAAAAATGGGCGCTGTCAACGATCTCCAGCACGGCCAGCTCATCGGAAAAATGATGATTGCTCACAGTGACCTCCAGCCTCAGGAACCACGACCCGCGTCTCCAGCCAGGTCAGGGTTCAATCGGCGTTGGCAAGTGACTATCCGGCTTCAGAAACTCCATCACTTCAGCAGTAACGGAGGGGTGATCAATCAGCCGGTTATGGCCCAGCCCTTCCGTGGTAAAGAGACGCGCTCCGGGCCATAGCTTTGCGAACCGGGCACCCTTTTCCCACGGGGTTTCGCGATCTCGGCGGTCATGAATAACAAGCGCTGGACGATCAAGCAACTGCAGTCGCGCAGAAGCGTCGTAATCCGCGAAGCGGCGGCCGCTCAGCGCATGCAAGTATCCTTCAAAAGGTGCGAAAACCTTGTGCGCGATACCAAAAGTTTCAAACTGATGAAGCGCGTTGTCAGCCGGGGCCAGGAACGGCGCAATCAACACAAACCGGTCGGGACGCCACTGCTCTTCCTGAGCGAATATGATTGACGAAGCGCCCAACGAATGAGCGATCACGGCCGCAGGCTTTCCGAAATGGCGTCCTACCTGCTGAAGCACTTCCACAAACTGCGGCATGTGGCTGATATCGCCAGAGCTTAATCCATGGGCAGGCTGATCAAAACCAACCACCGCATAGCCCATCGATCGTAACAACGGCACCCAGCCGACAAAACGCATCGCGTAGCTTGACCACCCATGGGAGAACAACACATAAGGTTGACTGGAAGGATCTCCCCACACGTAGGTGCAGATCTTGATCCCGTTCAGTTCCAGAGTACCCGTTTGCACATCCGCCGATGCGCTCAGCGCAGCCGCAGCCTCGGCACGTCCTGCGGCCTGGGGTGTCACGAAACGTCGGGCAAGGTATCTTCCGGTGGGGCCAGGTAGAATACGGCTGGCAAGCATGAAGGTGCCCCGCAGCGTCAATAATCGAAGCCTGTTGGTAAGTTTGCTCATCGGTATTCTCCGCACCAGCCATAAGACCTGGAGCAATTAGAGCAGCCTATCTTGTCACTGACAAGATAAGCTGTACGATGGCTATATAACTTTTATTTCATGACAGGGAGCTTCGTATGTCGACCTCAGATACCCCGCGTACTTACCACCATGGCAACTTGCCGACCGTCTTGCGGCAGGCGGCCTGGGACATCGTGGGGGAAGCAGGCATGCGAGGACTCTCACTGCGTGAATGCGCAAGGCGGGCGAACGTTTCACACGCCGCACCTGCGCACCATTTCGGCTCTCTGGAAAACCTGATGGCAGAGGTGGTGGCCGATGGTTATGAACGGATGGTCGACGCTATCCGAGCCGCGCAGCGGGACCTTGGCGACTGTGTGCTGGGCTGTGGGATAGGCTATGTCAATTTCGCTAAAAACTACCCACAGCATTTCCGGTTGATGTTCGGAATGGGCGGGGTCAACCGCACATTACCCAGATTGCTCACTTCAGGCGAAGCCACGCTGCAACTGCTTCGTCAGTCGATACGTACAGCATGGGTCGCAAAAAACGGTGCCGAACCAGACTCGACAGTGCTTGAGCAACGCACCTTCCTCGCCTGGAGCACTGCGCATGGATATGCCTCATTGGCGATCGACAGAAAGCCGGATGAACTCTCTGTGGTCTCGGCCGAATCGATACTCAAACCGATGGCGTCTTTTTTGCTTACACCATAGCGCCCCGCGCCCCGCAAAAAGCGCCCGGGCCTATATGCCCACTTCGCCCTCTGAAACGCCCTCTGCGCCGCATCTCCCGAGCGGCCAAGCGCCTGCGCGCGAGATTTCTCTTCGCCCCTCTCGCCTATGAATGCAGACGCACACGACCTCGCCGCATTTTGATGTCGATCAACATCAATACGTTGACATTTTAGATTTAGATCGTAATCATAACTCCAAGGATCAATTGGCAGGGCCCTTCAGCGTCAGCGTCGAAGGCCCTGCCGGGTGACCGACAATCGCAGGCGCAAACGCCTGGCTGCCCTCATCGCATTACTTGTCAGGACATCACCAATGACTACTCTCCCCACTGTTCTCATCACTGGCGCTTCCAGCGGTATTGGTGCCATTTATGCCGAGCGATTTGCCCGTCGCGGCCACAATCTGGTGCTTGTCGCACGTGACAAACCACGCCTCGATGCTCTGGCAGCAAGGCTGGGTAAAGAAAACGACGTAGCTGTCGAAGTGCTTCAGGCCGACCTGACCAACTCTGCCGACCTCACAGCGCTTGAAACTCGCCTGCGCGACGATGCCCGGATCGGCGTCCTTATCAATAACGCAGGTATTGCTCAGTCCGGCGGATTCATTGAGCAGAGCGCTGAGGCTATTGAAAAGCTTGTCGCCCTCAACATTGTTGCGCTGACGCGACTCGCTGCCGCAGTGGCCCCTCGCTTCGCGCAGTCCGGTACCGGTTCAATCGTCAACCTCGGGTCGGTGGTGGGCTTGGCGCCAGAGCTCGGCATGACCGTTTACGGTGCCACCAAGGCTTATGTGCTGTTCCTGTCTCAAGGCTTGAACCTGGAACTGGCACCCAAGGGCGTGTACATCCAGGCGGTCCTGCCGGCAGCTACCCGCACCGAAATCTGGGAGCGCGCCGGGATCGACCTCAACACCCTCCCCGAGGTGATGGACGTTGAAGAACTGGTCGATGCAGCGCTGGTGGGCTTCGATCGTCGCGAACTGGTGACCATTCCGCCACTGCACGTTGCAGGTCGTTGGGACGCGCTTGATGGCGCGCGGCAAGGGTTGCTGTCGGACATTCGACAGGCGAACGCCGCAGAGCGCTATCTGACCAAAGCCTGAAACCAGGGTACCCATCATGAGTAGCTCAAATCTGCAGACTCATTCGGCGCAGTCGTTTGTCCAGGCGCCTAATAAAATCGCAACAGTCGCAGGCATTGCCTTCGCCTATCGCGAGTCAGGTTTGCGTGGTGGCGTGCCGCTCTTGTTGCTCAACTACTGGGGCGCGGTACTGGACGATTTCGACCCGCGCATTGTTGATGGTCTTGCTACCCGGCATCACGTTATCGCCATCGACTATCGCGGGGCTGGTTTATCGACCGGCACCGCGCCGCTGACGATAGGCGAGATGGCTCGGGACACCCTCGAGCTTGTGCGGGCAATGGGCTACAGACAAGTGGATCTGATTGGCTTTTCAATGGGCGGTTTCGTGGCCCAGGACCTGGCATTGAAAGCACCCGATCTGGTACGCAAAGTTATTCTGGCAGGCACCGGACCGGCAGGCGGACACGGTATCGAGCGCATAGGTGCGCTGTCCTGGCCACTTACTCTCAAAGGTTTGCTGAGGCTGCGAGACCCCAAGGTCGATATGTTTTTCACCTCCACGCTCAATGGCCGACGCGCTGCCAGAGACTATCTGAGCAGGGTGAAGGAACGTACGGTTGACCGCGACAAGCCGCCAACGCCTCGCTTGCTGCTTCGCCAACTCAAAGCAATCAAAGCCTGGGGCAAACAACCCGCGCAGGATCTTGCACGCCTGCGGGTGCCTGTACTTATCGTCGTCGGGGACAGCGACGTCATGGTCGCAAGCGAGTTGAGTCGCGATATGAGCCAACGTCTCCCGCAGGCACAACTGGTGGTTTATCAAGACGCAGGCCACGGTTGCGTCTTTCAGTATCACGCCGACTTCGTCTCAACGGCTCTGGAGTTCCTTGCATAAAGCGTTCGAACTTCAACTGCACATCGTTTTTAAAAACAATCCATCACTGTCAGACGACCCTGGAAACCTAGCGTCATGAAAGCACTTACCTTCGAAAGCTATGGCAAGTCGCCTGAAATTGCGATAACGCATGTACCTCTGCCGACCATCAAGCCTGATGAACTGTTAGTGGAAGTTCACGCGGCCGGGTTGAACCCGATCGACAACATGATTACTACAGGCACGTTCAAGGCCGTCCTCAAGTACGAATTACCCGCCATTATGGGCAGCGATCTTTCCGGCGTGGTCATCGCGGTAGGCAAAGCCGTCACCCGCTTCAAGGCGGGTGACGCCATTTTCGCCAGCCTCTTTGACCTCGGCAAAGGTAGCATCGCCGAATTTGCAGCCGTGCCTGAGCACGCTGCTGCACTTAAACCGGCGAATCTGGATTTCGTACAAGCGGCCTCTATTCCAATGGTCGGGCTTACATCCTGGCAAGCCTTGAAAGAACGCGCCAATCTTCAACCCGGCCAGAAGGTATTCATACCTGCGGGGGCTGGAGGCATCGGCACCTTCGCTATTCAACTGGCTAAACACCTGGGGGCCAACGTCGCCACGACCACCAGTACCGGCAATGTAGAGCTGGTGCGCAGCCTGGGTGCAGATGAAGTGGTGGACTATAAAAAGCAGGCATTCGAGCAAGTATTGCGCGACTACGACCTGGTGCTGGGTACAACGCGAGGAGACACGATTAAAAAAGCCGTCGGCATCCTCAAGTCAGGAGGTTTGATCGTATCCCTCGTCGGGCCACTGGATAAGGCGTTCGCCAAGGCACGCCGGATGAATGCCTTCTTCACTTTCCTCTTCGGGCTGATGAGCCACTCAATCAGGCGCCGTGCGAAAAAACACCACGTGACCTACTCGTTCCTGTTCGTACGCCCGCAGGGGGCTCAACTCGAGAAGATTGCCGTGTTACTTGAAAGCGGGCAAATCAAACCCGTCATTGACAGGGTCTTTGCGCTTGAGCAGGCCAAAGAAGGACTTGAGTACCTGGCCCGGGGGCGTGCCAAAGGGAAAGTAGTTGTGAAGATCAGGTAAGTGTCGGTGACCCGCGTTTTCAATTCCCCACATAAGCAACTTGTCGGCCCCCAGCCTTTTGAACACTGGAGCATTACATGAGCACATCTTCCGGAAAAACGGCCATTGTCACCGGTGCATCATCCGGTATCGGCCGCGCAACGGCCGAGGCGCTGGTGCGCTCGGGCTATACCGTATTCGGCACCAGCCGCAAGATTGGCGAAAGTGCAACGCAGGTATCCATGCGTACTTGTGACGTAACTGACGATGACTCGGTCAGCGCGCTCGTTTCCAGTGTACTTGCGCAGACCGGGCGGATCGACCTGCTGGTCAACAATGCAGGTATTGGCCTGATAGGCGGCTCCGAGGAATTCTCGATACCCCAGGTGCAGGCGTTGTTCGACGTCAATCTGTTCGGCGTCATCCGCATGACCAATGCAGTATTACCGTCGATGCGCGAACATGGCCAGGGGCGCATTATCAATATCGGTTCGATTCTGGGCTTGATACCCGCGCCCTACTCTTCGCATTATTCGGCGGTCAAGCATGCGCTGGAAGGTTACTCGGAATCTCTTGATCACGAAGTGCGCGCCTTCAATATTCGTGTCTCGGTCATCGAGCCGGCATTTGTACGAACCGTCTTCGATCAAAACGGCCTTGAGCCGGACCGGTTATTGAAGGAATACGATCAGGCCCGAGCAGGATTCAAGGCGTTGCTCGCCGATGTAATGCCGAAAGCCGATTTGCCGGAAGTGGTGGCGGCTGTAGTGCTTAAAGCGGCGAGCGATGTACTCCCCAAGCGGCGCTACACTGCCGGCAAGACAGCCCGACAAATCAGCATGCTGCGTCGCTTTGCACCTGCCGGGGTGTTTGACAAGAGCCTGCGCAAGGAGCTTCGTTTGCCGGTTTGAAATGCAGGTGAGGCGGTCACTTCAGGGGCGGTGCTTGAGCTGGACAGCCGGGGAATGCAGGGGCGTACGATGACAATTCAGACACCAGACCACACCGCTGACCAGCAAGGCAATGGCCGCCAGCTCATAGCCGTCGGGTAGCCGGCGCTCCCATAAAAAACCGAAGACGAGCGCCGCCAGCGTTTCAATCACGAGCACTTGCCCGCTGAGTGCCAAGGGCAGAAGTCGGCTCGCTTGATTCCAGCAGGCACCACCCACCACCGAAGACAAAAGCGCAACGCCACCGGCCACTACGAGAAAATGCAGCCATTCGGAAATACCATAGGTGCCCACTTGAGAACCCAAGACCGGCGCTGCCAAAAGCAGTGATTGAGCGCCCGTCATGACCCCCATAAGCAACGCCCAGTCATGCGCGGAGACGTTGGTGACCTGCACCAGCCGCCGGGCATTGCTCACCGCAAACCAGCTCCACGTCAGCAACGCACCTGACGCGCATAAAATCCCGACAATATTTGCCGCTGTATCGGGCCTTTGGTCATTGATCAGCGCGTGCCAACTGATAAGCACAACACCGCCCACTGCGCAGCACAGTGAGGGGAAGAGCTTGCGCAGAGAAACGGCATTTGCGTCATGACGACCTGCCAGGGTTACGAGCACCGGAATAAGTCCGACAATCAACGACGTTGTGGCGATGCCGACCAACTGCACGCCTGTGCCCACTAGCGAGTAGTAGATGAGGTTGCCGACCAGGCTAAGCCAGAAGAGTGACTTCCAGTCGGCCAGGGTGAGACTGGCGCAAACACGCCGCCAACGCAGCATCAGCAGGGCCGCAGAAATGGCACCGTAGCAGAGAAATCTTATGACCGCGAACTGCACACCGCTCAAACCTGGAGTCAGCTGCGGGCCCAGGAAAATCACGCCCCAGCACAGACCGGCGCAAACGCCATAAACAATGCCCTTGGGCAATGATCGATCAGCAAACATTTCACCTGCGCTCCAACGCCTAAAGCATGAAGTCTGGAGCGTCGGGCCTGGAGGATATTGTCGGTAACTGCGGAATTTTTTACCCGGACTGTTTTTGCGCTTTACGATAAACCGCCGGGGTCGTAGCGCTCAAACGCTGCATGGTGCGCGTCAGCGATGCCTGATCGGAAAAGCCCGCACGCAAGGCAATCTCGGCTATCGGCAGCGAGGTGCCACGCAACCACCGTTTAGCCTCCTGTATACGTAGTTCAGTCAGCCAGGCTTGAGGACTCATCGCGAATAATTGCCGGAATCGCTGGTGCAACTGGCTGATGCTCATGTTTGCGACTTGGGCCATGGCCTGATTGCTCCAGTGTGCCCCAGGATTTGCTCGCAGACGGGCTATCAAGTGCTCTACAGGGGACGAAAAACGGCAGGTGTCCGAGCCAAGGGACGACAGAAGCAGAGGGCCCAGCTGTGAGGCAGCAATGGCCAGTTGCTGGTTACCGATCAGCTCGGCGAATTCGATAAGGCGACGGGTCGCGGGCGAAACAGGCACATATATTTTCTCGGCCAGACGCCCCATCTGGATTGTCTCCAGCGTCGTCGGTGCGCAGTCCAGCACCAAAAAACGGCTGTCGACGTGAGTGTCCTGCGAGTGCCGCGAACCAGGCTTTACCAGCGCGGCCAGCGACTGATCGATAAAGCCACCGCGACCGTCCACGTCAATTTCCATTCGGCCACGAATCGGCAGTACCAATTGAGTATGGTCGTGACAGTGCTGAGGGCTTTGCGTCTTGTAGCTGCGAACTTCAAGGCTTAGAAACATTAGTGCACCCCTTGCCGTCGGGTGATTCGAGGTCTGGCGTTCCATAGTGTCTGCGCGCTTACAGGTTCAGCGGCGTCAGCAACAGGTCAACTGGCTGGCAATCCTGATCCCGCTTGATCAGCATCTACTTAAGCCGGCAGCGGCCCGCAGGCACGATAGGTATCGATCAGCGTATCAAAAAGGGCAATGTCTGACCGGCTTCTCGCAATGAGTTGAGCGCCCGCCACAGCCGAAAAAATCGCCTGCGCCCGCACCTCGCTGGCCGCTGGCATACACACATTCGCCGCCACCAGAAGCTTGCTCAGCCAGGCAATATTGACCTGGGCAAAAAGCTGAATTTCCTGAGTCATCTCTGGCGGCAATTTATCGGTTTCAGCGCCGATAAAACTGCCCAGACAAAGGCGGTTTTCAGCCTCTAGCGAGCGGCGGAAAATTTCCGGGAAACGGTGCAGCGCTTCGACAGGGTCTGGTGTTTCTTCAGAAATAGCCTCAAGAGCAGCAGCACCGTCCTGCCAGTAACGCCTGGCAACCGCCACACCCAGGTCAGCCTTGCTTGGAAAGTGGTAGTAAATACTGGCTGGTTTGATTCCAACCTGAGCCGCCAGATCGCGAAAGTTCAGACCGTTATAACCCTGAGACTGAGCAATGTTTCTCGCGGCAAGCAGAATGGCCTCTCGTGCGTTGATCGTCATCGTGGTGCCTTGTGCTTCGGACAGGTTTCTGCAAACGGGCGCATGCTAATTCAAAAACCTGACTGTTGTCAGGTAGAACGGTTGTCGAGGCACGGGGAAGTCGAGAACGCCATGCAATGACGGTCCCGACGATAATGTGCGCGCGCAACAGGTCGGTCACTCGGCCGGCGAGTCCAGTTCGGGTATACCGCTGCTGCGATCAGCATAGGCGGCCTGGAAACCCGGGCGTTTCTGCCAGCGCTTCCAGTACAAGTCCAGGAACTCGAAACGCTCATCCAGCGGCGTGGCGTTGACCGGAAACTTGGAGAAGGCAATGGCGGTTGCAAGGGTGATATCCGCGAAAGTCGGCGCCTCGCCGCCCAACAGCCACTCGCGGCCATCGGAAAGATGACGGTTGACCAATGCGGCGTGTGTCAGCGCCTCTTTGCGGCAGTGCTCGCCCCATGCTTCGTTCTTCGTCAGTTCAAGTTTGAAGCCGAGCCCGGTGTGCAATACATGAAACGCGGTAACGATCCGGTAGAGAATATGCACCCATATCCGGTTATCCCACATGTTATCAAGGCCTTGTTCCAGAGCGCCTTCCCCCATGATCTTGCGGCCCGGATAAGACTGATCCAGATAACGAGCGATAGCGGCGGTCTCGGAAATGAAGCTGCCGTCTGCCAGTTCAAGGGTGGGCGTTTCTCCCCAAGGGTTCATATTGAGATGACGCCAGCCACGCTGCTCTCCGCCGGGGGCCATGTCGTAAATAGTCTCATCGAACTGATCGGCAATGCCTTTTTCGTGGATGAACAGGCGCAGGCGCTGGGGATTCGGAAAAGCCGAAGGAGATGTGAAAAGTCGCAATCTGGAGGTCATGGTCGGGCCTGTGAAATGGAGTGGGCATCCACCTAACAACTGTTAGGTGGATAGACCGTAGCACACTCCTGAGCCCAGTCAATACCCTACCTAACATTTGTTAGGTGGATGACCGTAGCGCCCTATTTTCGCTGGCCCGTGTTTTCAGCGCTCAAACGCGAAGTCCTTGATATTCTATTGGCTGCGCTCCAGAGACTCGTGAGTGCAGCTCAAGACAGACAAGGCCCGCGCCTGAAATACACAGGTTTGCCAGGCCGAACAGTGCAAAGAAGGGAAAAGAATGCAGCACGCTTCGCTGAACCGTTTTCATACTGGGCTGCTCGCCTTGCTTTTGCTGTGCGTGACCTTGCCAGCCCTGGCCCAGAATAGCCCGGCGCCTCAAACCGATAGCACCAGTAGCGCATCCCCCGCAGTGGATGCACCGAGCCTGGATGACTTGAGCGAACAACTGGATCAGATCCGTCAAAAAGTGACGGGCAGTGCCAACGATGACCTGCTTTCAAGCCTGCGGCAGGCCGCTTTGCAGGTCCAGAAACAAGCCGACAATCTGACTGCCCGACAAGCTGTCGACATCGAACACCTGAATGATCAGCTCAACATTCTCGGGCCGGCGCAACCGGACGAGGCGCCAAGTCTGACCAGTCAGCGCAAGACATTGACCGCTCAGAAAAACGCGCTGGTCAATGATGAACGCCAAACCAACACGTTAAGCCAGTCAGCCCGTGATCTGGCTACGCAGATATTCAATCTGCGCCGCAGCCTTTTCGATTCGCAGATAAGCACGCGGACAGCGAGCCCGCTCAGCTCGGCGTTCTGGTCCACGCTGATTCGTCCTACCGATGACGACCTGGGACGCTTGAACAGACTTCTGGTGGATGTCCGCCAAGTGCTCAGCAGCACGCTGGCACCGGAAAACCGTGTGCAATTCATCAGCATCGTAGTCGCCGCGCTGTTCGTATGGGTCGTTGTTCGCCGCCTGCTGGAGCGCTTGCTGATCTGGTCGATGATTCGCTGGCTACCCGAAGGCCGCCTGCGGCGCAGCGCCCTGGCACTGGCTGTAGGGCTATCGACCATTCTCACCATTACCGTTGCCACTTCCTTGTTGCGCTGGGGGATCGTGCGCAATGCGGTGCTCAGCAACGACGTGGTCAACCTGCTCGATCAGGTGCAGACGCTGATCACTTTCTGCGCTTTCATCGTCGGTCTGGGCCGCGCGTTGTTGATGCGGGCACACGCCTCATGGCGTCTGCCGCAAATCCCTGACCAGATCGCCACGGCACTGGGCCGCTTCCCGCCAGCCCTGGCGCTGGCGCTCATGATCATCGGCACGCAGGAACGCATCAACAGTGTCATAGCCAGCAGCCTGGCCCTGACGGTGGCGGTCAATGGCCTGACGGCGCTGGCGGTTTCGCTGGTGTTTTTCTACGCTCTGGTGCGCTACCGCCGAACCCGCCGACGCTTCGAGCTGGAGCGGCCAGCAGGCTTCGTCGGACTGCTTCCCTTTATAGTTGCGGTATGGGTCGGCCTGAGCTTGCTGGCGTTGCTCAGCGGCTACCTGACGCTGGCTTACTTTCTGGCGGTGAAACTGCTTTGGGTGAGCGTGGTGGCGTCCACTGCGTATCTATTGATCGCCTGCTTCGGTGACATCTGCGAGACCCTTCTGTCGCCCAAACAACCTGGCGGCATGGCGTTGGGTTCGGCGCTGGGCTTGTCCGCCCGTCACCAAGCCCAGGCAAGCACCGTACTGGCAGGCATAGGCCGTACCCTGCTGTTGCTTACCGCATTGCTGCTGGCTTTCCTGCCTTCGGGTTCCAGCCCGGGCGACCTGCTCGCAAGTTTCACTCAAATGGACGTCACGTCCAAATCCCTGGGCAACCTGAACATCGTCCCCAGCGATATTCTGATGGCACTGATTTGCCTGGTCGTCGGCCTGCTGGGCGTGCGGGTACTCAAGGAGTGGTTCGGAGAACGCCTTCTGCCCGAGACCAACATGGACGCGGGCATGCAGGCCTCGCTGGTGACCTTGATCGGCTACATCGGCTTTGTGCTGGTGGTGGCCGTGGTGATGTCCACGCTCAAGATCAGCCTGACCAATTTGACTTGGGTGGTCAGTGCGCTATCGGTGGGGATCGGTTTCGGTCTGCAGGCCATTGTGCAGAACTTTATCTCGGGCCTGATTCTGCTGACCGAGCGTCCGGTCAAAGTCGGCGACTGGGTAAGCCTGGCAGGGGTCGAAGGCGATATTCGCCGGATCAACGTCCGCGCGACCGAAATCCAGATGGGCGACCGCTCGACGGTGATCGTGCCGAACTCGCAGTTCATCACGCAAAACGTGCGCAACGTCACCATGGGCAATGCGTTGGGGGTGGTTGGGATCACGCTTACCCTGCCCCTGGAAACAGATGTTCTGCAAATACGCGAGCTGCTGTTGCAGGCCTTTACCGAGCACGAAGCGATACTCGACACGCCTGCGCCTTCAGTCACCTTCAAGGACCTGACCAATACCGGTTTGATCATCAGCGCCAGTGGCTACGTGAACAGCCCGCGCTCGGTGGGAGGTGCGCGGAGTGATCTGTTGTTTACGGTCTTGGGGCGTCTGAGGGAGCTGGGTGTAGCGCTGTCTGCGCCGCAGAGCATGGTATTGATTAATGAGGGGGCTGGGAAAGAGGTCACGGAAGAGTCGGTGACGCCTTAGCGTAGGAATGAAATGCGTGGGCAGCCGTCTGAAGACACTAGGGGAGATCCCTGCGGACGGCCCGTAGCTCCAACGGTTAGAGGCGAGTCCGACGTTCCGTGAATGCATAGTCTTCCTGGCAATCTCCTGAAGGATCTGATTCGACGCTGGTGTAATGGACGGTGTCGGCATCGAGGAATTTATAGCTGTAGACATCTGGCGAGGACACGCCAACCGTCTTCATGGCATTCTTTCCGTTAGCTGCTGACCATGTCCCATGCTCGACCTGGATCCGCTGGGTTTGCTGAGCGTCCCGATAGAACGTAACGGTGAATTTTCCGTCTTGTTGAAAGTTGGTATTCCAAGACAAGAACTGACACTTACCGTTTGCCTCTCGCAAGCCCTTCCACGATCCGACCAGAGCTAGATCATTTGGAAGCCTGCTAGCTGCGCAGCCGCCAAGCACTGCTGCAAGGACGATGATACTAATTGATATGCTCCGTTTCACCTGAACTTCCGTCTTCAAAATAATAGGTAACGCGACACCGAAATGCACACGGGATTGATATCGACCGTAGGAAGGAAAACTTTTGTCATGTCGGCTTATTCAGTTCAGCCGGAGTCTTCCTTTTGAATTGATCATCCTCTTAAGAGATTCCCAATTCGTTTGGCTGAGCCGGGAAAGGCAATCCACTGATTCAACACACAAAACTTCCCCAGACTCCGCACTGGTCAACAGCCTGTGGAGTTCAGGCCGTTGCAATTTGGTACCAGAGAAATTGTCGGCATAGATCCCAGCCGCTACATAATTTCGGCTGATCTGCAAAAGCCATCAAAGAAACGCGGGGCCGGTTCGCATCTTGGTTTTATGTAGAGGCCCGCAGATGTAGGTGTGCAAGGACCATGCAGAAAGACTCTCATCAAGAAATTCCAATTGATAGCCTAATGATAATTTATCATTTGGAGATCTGCCCATATCTATTTGATATCCATCCTAGCCGCTCCAGTGACTCTCGAAGTGGTAGACTCATTTGAGAGTCCGCTTGACCGCATAACCTCTAGGTCTCAAGCTACAAATCCATCATTGGCGCCCGGTGCGTGCCGATAGTTCTTCAAGGCTTTGCGGGAACTCCAGATAAGACATCATCTCTTTGCAAAAGCGATTCAGGTCAGGCGATGCACCTTGCAACACCAAAAACACAGCATCATAAATAAAATTCTTGAAAATAGACCATTCGGCAGGATCGGCCAGCACAGCGTATGCGTGTGTTTTAGTAACCTCTGCGGGATATAGCTTCTTTACCGCATGGCTTTGCCGTCGGGCTGAATTCTTGTCTTTATCCGAGTGTTTGGAATTTGACGCGCCACACTCTACATGACCACCGTTACTAGGTAATTACGCAGAGGGATCATGACGCTCCGATTCGAGCATCGTGAGTTATGAAATGTATTCCGGATTGCATACCCCACAGATTTTCGCCGCGCTCACTATCAAAAATGGAGTTGTATTTATGCGTCATTACTTTATCGTAGTCGCTCTCCTTGTAACTGTATCTTCTCCCTCCGTATTTGCTGAGAGTAATTACTCTCCAGCATACAAAACTTGTACTTCTAACTCGGGTGGCAATACGTCAAACCTTAGCGACTGCGCCGGTATAGAGTTAGCATACAGAACGCTCGGCTGGATAGGCATACAAAACGGCTATGGCTGTCCTACATGCCGATAAGAAGAGAAATTTGCAAGAAGCCCAGGCTCTATGGGTGAAGTTTCGAGATGCTGATTGCGGTATGTACTATTCACTCACCGGCTGCACGATGGACCTTTTAGAGGGGGCGGGGTGCGAACTGAACATGACCCGAGAACGAGTTGACTCGTTAGAATGGTTTGCTAAGAATGGTGCCGAGGAGATTGGAGAGGATGGTGAAACGGATGCGTGGTGAGTAGTGGGTAGACTCCGAAATTAAACGTCCGGCTCTTACGTTCTAGCTCATCCATAACGTAAAAGGCCCTGTCTGAGAAATCCAGAGCGGGGCCTTTTCGTCCGTACTGCTGTCACCGCTTTTGGCATCTGAATTTGCTACGCAATATAATCAATTGATTGGTACTTTGCACTTAAACGGCAATCACACCTTTAACAGAAGAATTGTGTAAAAACGGTTATTTTCGGCACAGCATATTCGAGCAAACGTTTGTTTTTGCCTGACTCTGTTGATAACAAAATTCTTTTCAGGATATAGAATCAAAACTTCATACGCCAATGGCGCGAAAGTTACTAAAACCATATATAAAAGAAGTACAAGGTGACTGAGGTTTATTAATGAGCCCGAGCCACCTTATACTTAACCGGCCACACATACCTTATAGTAAAATGTCATTGAGCACACTGTTCAAACGCCCGCTTTACTATCTTCGCGACATCACCGCCCGAAATATAAACTCCTATTTCGTCATAGTTATCGCCATTCGCAGATGCTGACAGCCAATTAAGACTTGTAATTACGACATCATCATTGTCCCAGGCTAGGATTTTTGCATGAATCGTTGGGCGTACGATTTTATCTACATTAACCCCGACACTTTTGAGTTCGGCGGAAAGCAGCTTTAATTCACTATCGCGCATGCCTCCACTGGATCGTCCGTAAAAAATATTTGCTTGAACCTGCGAGTTATATTTAATGGATGTTGTCAAAGGGGCAATCACCGGCCTTTCTGCAACATGACTAAATCGATGACTGCACACAAATATGTCGGAACACGCCTCATCTCTAGCCTTGCGAACCAAATCATAATGATGATTCTTTAGTATTATTTGCATTTTTATTCGGTGTGCGGTGTTTGTCCCAACGGGAATGTTAATCGCTCCGGACCTCAGCCGATTGGCTAAAACAGCCAACTCCTTACTAAAATCATTAGAAACTCTAACGGCCCCTTGAGCAAGACTACTCGCGACAACTAACATCTCAGAAACTATCAACTTATTGCTTACCTGAACTGACGCCTCAAACCGATTAAATCCGCTACTTAACCAGTTACAAGAACCTAAAGTAACAGAAAACTCGCCCGAGTCATCATCGCAGATTACAAACTTAGAATGGGATCTGGTAGGGTCTAAATGAATATTAATCAGTGTATCTAAACCATCAGACTTCGCTGCATCTATTAAGCTACTCAAACTATCCCGAGTACGTTGATACGAAACTAAGTTTGTGCCGTCGTCCGGCTCGACTTGCCCCCAAAGGATGTCTACGCGAACTGATCGCCTGGCTGCCGAAATAAGTATTGGGAGAATATCAGAGAGATTGTCGGGATTAATAAAAGTAGAGTGAATCACTAACCTCGTCTTGGCGACTCGCATCAAGTTAAAGAAGTGCTCCCTATGCTCACTTGCCCCAAGGATTAGCTTAAACTCCTCCATTAAAACTTCATGAGGAGCGCAAAAAGCCTCAACCGATGAACCTGCATATGTTAGGAGCGAGTTTTTTTGTCCTAGTCGCTCCTGCCCTAAAAGATTTATTGCCTCATATTTTTTGTGTGCTGCTTTGATTATTTGATCAACTAGCTCACGGGAGGTTTCCCCAGGAAGATTGCTTACTCTGTCAGAGTCATCCACTGCGACCAACGCATACTTAATGCTCTCCTTATTAAACTTTCCGAAGCCTGAGTCATCGAACCCAATAACCTGTTCATCCTTCTCTGAAACGCAGTCAAAAATGTCAGAATAGTTAATACCTTTACGTACCTTTTCAAAATCCATAGAAACAACAACATCACCCTTGGATTTGATGATTTCTTGGACTCGTTTATCACTGTAAATTTGAAAGTTTTGCTGTCTATGCCCAGTTCTATAACACTGCCCAGTACAGGGATCAATAATATACTGTCTTGTAGAAATGATTGGCTCCTTTTCAAGAGGAAGCTCTTCGAGTGTAGCAACCGCTTTTCCACGCAAAGTGGCTTGAAATAAATAGTAACTATCGCCCTTAATCAACTCTAACCAACCAACTCTCATAAGTGGAATTAGAATTTCGATAATTAGCCGTTTGGGCATTTTCGACAGCATGGATAGCTGTTGCGCTGACTGAGGAGCCGAGACAATTTCCTGCAATAACAAATGATCAATTGCCCCCCATCTCTGCCCCTTCAAAATCTTAAACTTTTGTTGACCAAAGTAAAATGGAACTTTCACATAAATAATAGGGCGCAGATTCATTTATTTGGCCCTCCATTTCGACTAATATCTGCGTCTAACCCAACTGCGTCCCTTGAGCGATTGCTATCTTTAGCACCCTTAGCTTTTCTTTTCTGCGTTCCAGAGGTTCCGTTCTCATCTACTAACTTACTGCTAGAAATAAAGGAGATTTCACCTTCTCCTTTATATTTTTCGATCTTTTCAATCAATTTAAACAAGAAAGCCCCCTCCCCTCTTTCACGGGAAATGCCTTTGTCGCGAATTTCAAAAGCCCATGACTTTAAAAAGTCATATGAACCTACAACAATAAGTTTATGACGAGCCCTACTTAGGAGCACATTCATTCGGCGCTCATCAGCTAAAAACCCTAAAGCACTTCTCATAGTTGCGTTTCCATTATTCCTAACCAGAGAAACTATTACAAGGTCGGCTTCACTCCCCTGAAAGCCATCAACGGTACTGCAAAAATCAGAATGATCATCAGCGGAATCAAAACCACTCAGATGAGAATACTCATTCCTAAGCGTTTCTTTATTATAAATGAGCCTTGAAATCCTACCTACCTGCTCAGAGTATGGAGAAAGCACTGCGATTTTAGCTTTTTTTGAAAGCCCGCTTATCGGATGCAACCGCTTCAAAAGTTCAGCTACAACTTTTCGCTCCTGCGAATTATGCCAACGAGGAGTCTCATCTCCCTTGCTCATATATTTAGTTAACTGAACATCTGGCATATCAATCCAAGTTAACACTTTCGATTCTTTTAGCTCTTGAATCCCATCAAATATAAACGGTGGAATTGTCTCTAAACCCCGATAATAGAGCTCTTTTTCTTTATCCGTCTTCAAATCGCCATTATAAAATACATCTGAGATAATTTCCGCTATATCTGGATGCATACGATGCTGCACGCTTAGCATACTTCCAATTGATGTACGCCCATATTTAGAACCGAATATATTCTCATGATTTTTAGCCTCAGCAACTTCATTTTCGACTAAGGTTTGAAATAGCATAAAGTTTTGAGCGGCGATACGCCCAACTTCTCGAACTGCTTCATCCGAACTTGGGAATTCAGTCAAGAACGTCTTAACTGTCTCACCCTTTATTTTCGTATTGAATATACTTTCACCCTCCTGAAAAACCTTCCTAAGCTTCTCAGGACTTGTAAGAACTGTTTTTATCTCATTAGATCGATAGGGCGGAAGCTGCTTATGATCACCGATCATTAACCGTCTATGAGACAGCAGTAGCGGACTCACCAGCTCCAACCCGGTGACTTTCCCTGTCTCCTCCATAATTGACCAGTCGAACTGAGCTCGGTCCTTGATCATCCGCTCAACTTGCTCAGAGTTAGTAGTGGAGAATACGATATTTGCGGACCGCAGAAGCTGATTTATCAATGAATGCCGCTTATATACAGTTCCATTTAACATGGAACGAACCTCACTTTTAACTTCATCGGATGTTGAGCTTGCATACAAGTCACTATCTAGAAAACACCTTAAATAGCTTTTCGCTTTTTCATCTGCATCAGAGAGTGAAGTCTCATCATTCTTGTCTTGCTTGCTGCACCGGATTACTAATAGGTCTTGGGGAAAGCTATCGCCTAATCCAGAGCCATAGACTTCGTGAAAAAGATGCTGAACTGTTGAGTGACTTTGGGCGGTTAAGAGAACTCGACTATCAGGTTCCTCCTCAAAGAGATGCTTTATTAATGTCGATACTAGATACGTCTTACCTACTCCTGGAGGGCCCTGGACCAAGTATAGTGACAGTGTTGTTAGTATTCGCTGAAAAGCATCTTGCTTAGACTCGTCTAGGCTATCGAAGTATTTTTCGATACCCTTTGGTGTACTTGTAGTAATCGCGTGTTTTTGAGGATTCATTAAAACGTCCACTAGCTCTGAGTGCGTCTCCAGAGTATCTAGGGCCTTCGCTCGTCGACTTAACTGCCGAAAAGTCCCCTGCAAAGAGTTTGGAGCAATGAAATAAGACTGCTGAAACGGTAAAACTTGCCTGGATGTGAATACAAATATTAACTGCCCTTCGTCTGATTTATAAAACTCTTGGAATGTAAGCAATACCTCTTCTTCTTCCTTTCCTAGGCTAGAGTTGCTTACAAGGCTCCAAACTAACGCTTCAAAATCTCCTTCGCTTTTTGAAAGTATTTTCTCAAGCCTCAATGCAGGTGATTCTAATCCTAATGATGCAGCTAGACTTTCCGCATCTTCAGATTTTGTGCTAAATAGTTCAACCCTCCAATTATTGTCACCATCCTCTCTAGTATCTAATATATCCACAGGGAAAATTTCAGCCCGCGCGTATGCTATCTCTGTTAGGTGACAGGCCACAAAACCGTCAATTAATTTTTGCTGTTCAGGACTTCTAGAAGAATCGTCGACTTCAAATTTGTGAAAAAGATTACTCCAAATATTTTTAGAAATATTCTCGGGATTGCGTCGCGAAAGGTCATAAGCCTCAGCTATTGAAAGCACTCTTATTTTGTCCGACGACAACGAAATGCTATTGACGTTTCTTGAAAGCGCATAAGGCAACTCTACGTGAGCTCTTTCGCAGACGGCTATTTCCCAACTTTCCTCATCGCTTGATCGATTAGGTTTAAAGCAACCAAGCTGATAGAACAACTCTTGACCTTTTAGGAAGTACACAACATCTGAATTGCTTGTTGAAATGGACTTCACGAGCGTCGATGCATTTTTTATGTCTTGCTCAACAAACCTCTTCAACTCCTCAATATTTGTATGATCCAGAGTAACCCCGTACTTGATTTTATAAATATCTTGGATTCTAGATGTCACACTGGAACTTGATCTAGTAGCATCTGGATTGCTTGAAATCTTGATGGCCAGGTCATAAGCTGAAGATGTAGTTGATACATTTTTCTTAAGCGCTTCTATTATTTCAGATAGGGCCTTCTTTACAGTTCCACCATCCAAATTTTCTTGAGACACATTCGCTCTAAACGGAACAACTCCAAGTAGCTTCCGAATAAAACTTATTTCGATCAACATCAAGTCTGAGTCGATCGCCATTTGCTTGAATGGTGTTGATAGATCTTCTAAGACATTTACGGCAATATTCAATATTTTTGCTATTAGCCTTCCAAGGTCGGCCCAGTCTGTAGCGAAAGAATATACCGTTCTATCATTAGAAGCGTTTGGCCAATCAGCAATTGCGCTGGTTAATGTGGGAACTCTCATTGACCATTCGAAGCCAGTAAGCTGGAAATCCTTGTATTCATTATGCGGAGTTATAGAAGTTAATATTGAACTATCGTCTAGCTGACGATGCAGCAATCCTTGGCCGTGCAGTATCTCAATTGCATCAGCAATTCGAATAATGTTCTCCCAAAATATTATTCGAGACGCTGGACTTTTCAGCCTCTTAATCCAATGAGATCTAAGTCCCAAGGCTCTCTGCTTCATAAGACAAGTTAGAGGCAATCGCTCCTGCGCGTCCAGTACCAAATAGAATCCATTCTGATCTCTCCCGGAGTCTACGAGGGTAGCAATTAAGTCTTCAACGCCAGGATAACCTTTTAGGCGATGTAACTGACGGAGTTCATGTAGCCAAATTGCTTCGACCTCATCATCATTGACTTCAGGAGTGCGAGGCCATTGCTTGATTATATAAATTTCACCATCTTTCTCTGCACTCAGAATATTGGGTTTCCCAGAAAGGTCTGGTGCAGCCACCAAATACTCATCATCTACTTCATATCGTTGAAGAAAATCATCTGTCTTCGATTGCATAGTCAGTTCCGTTGATAATTAACATCCGAGCTTTCTACACCATATCAGAATAATGTTCGGATTGCAGGCCATGTGCCATCGGTTAATTTTACTAGACGTTAGCATGTGCAACGCGTGCCGTTACCAATCGCAGCCAATGTGCAGGAGGACACCACCACTGAATCCATGCTTTGCACTCCGCCTTACCATCGCAAGCCAGTTGGCAAATTCCCCATCATTGGATGGCTGGTTGTCCAGAGTGGATTTGTAGCCTGATAAAGGACGGGGAGATTTTGAGCAGCATAGGCGAACACCAAGCGCCGCGCTCGACTGTAGCGCTGACACAGAGCAACCTTGATTTAGCAGACCATAAAGTGGAAACCACGCATCTGTGACCTACAGAGATCTAACTGACTTCTCTTGCCTTGTTTGCGCGCCCCACTGGATAGTCGCCGCGATCCCTGATTGTTCTCTTTCGACGATTCCAGCGGCGTTCAAGCGTGGCAAATTTGTGGCAAAAACGCTATCAGGACCAGAACGGGCTAATAGAAGAGAAAAAAGATGGTGCTAAGACGGGATATCAACCTACGTGCTGAGCACTAGGAGGGCGGAATTGAAGGGGGTCTCTTTGGCTGGGTGTCAGCGCTAGCACCCACATGCACCCATGGAGATTTCGATCTCTTAGCGAGAATCGCTAAGGAGCCTATATTATATGGTGTCCCAGGCGGGGTTCGAACCTGCAACCTTCCCCTTAGGAGGGGGATGCTCTATCCAATTGAGCTACTGAGACACTGCGTGCCAGCACACCGATCGGTGCCAGCGAGGACGGCGTGCATCTTAGCGACATGTGCCGCTTTTGTCATGTCGTCATTGCCCTTCAGGGCTGTAGCCGATGTCGCCCCGAAACGCGGCTGAATAAACCGATCATGCAATTTGCAATCCCCCAAAAAGCCATCATTGCAAAACGCACTGCACCCGACTTTTTTTCAATTCATATCTCATTGATTTAAAAGGAATTTTTATCATTTTCTGATTGGCATGCAGACTGCATTATCAGTATCAGTGAACACATCTCCTCCCAAACGGTCGGGCACAGGTACTGGAAAATGAACAAGACTCTCTCAGTGTTGAATGCGGCAGCTCTGGTGGCTCTGGTGGCATTTCATTTTCATGACTCCGGTGCCAGTGACAAGCAGGTCACCGCACCTGCTCCTGTTCATCACCAGATCAGCCATGCGCCTCAGTTGGCTATCATGACTGACCGCATTGCTAGCGCAGCGGTATTGGCCAATGACGATGATGATTCACTTCAGATGCCACGCGCCGAGCAGCGCTGGATTTTCTGAGAACGTTTGAACCAGCCATTTTTTATAGAGAGAGTAGCCATGTCAAAATCCGCGTTGTCATTTCTGGTCCTGGCGATTATGGCTGTGATCGTTGACCTGTTGCTTCCTGTCCAAGCGCACACCCTGAGCATCGCTGCCAACATCGCTGCAGGCGTGTTCGCCAGTCTTTTCGTAGTAGCGCTTTTTCTCGGCCGTCGTATCAAATTTGACCCTGTGCTTCGCTAATCTAAAAGGCATAGCACCAAAAGCTCACAACCCTCTCGCTCAACCAGCTTATCGCGCCGAGCACCGCGCTCATATCCTCCAAATCCTCCTCTCGCCCCGCCCTCGCAACCCTTGGTCGGGTAGCTTCGTTTGCGCTGAATTCCGACCTACTCTCAGAGTCAAATGGCCATGATGGCAAAAAGAAGCTCGGTGACGTGCCCGGTTATTCAGGGGCAAATGCGAAGACTTTGCAAATTTGCTCGCATTTCTGATAATTGGTGCTGGCCAAACGCCGCCACCTGAGTCAATATTTGTCACAGAATTGACGCCAAGGATTCGACGTATTACGGCATGATGTCGGCCCCTTGGAACCCCGGTTGAACATTTGGCCAAAATGACTGTCTCACGATGACAATCTTGCGGCCACTTGCTAGAACCGCTTCCCCTGAACTAACCGGTTAAATATATGAGCCCTATGAAACAGGCTACTTATTCCAGCCGCACGGCTGACAAGTTCGTCGTTCGCCTACCAGACGGCATGCGTAATCGCGTGCAAGAGGTAGCCAAGAATCATCACCGCAGCATGAACTCGGAAATCATTGCTCGCCTCGAACAAAGCCTGATTCAGGAAGGTGCACTTGGTGATGAACCAAGCCTGCGTCTTGACAGTCCTGAGCTGTCCTTGCACGAACGCGAGCTGCTGCAACGTTTTCGTCAGCTTTCACATCGTCAACAGAATGCACTTGTTTCGCTGATTGCTCATGACACGGAACTCGCTTCCGAAGAGCCCTGAGACTTGGTGTAACAGACAAAGGCCAGCGAAAGCTGGCCTTTTTCGTTGTAGCCTTTTTCGTTAGTAGTCGTAGGCCTAGTGGCAGTACATGGCAAGCCGAAGACTTCGTCAGGGCATAAAAAAACCGCCTGATCATGGCGGTTTTTTTATTTTAAGAGCCTATCTTGAAACAGAAAGCTTAGAGCAGAAAGATCGTCGCCAACCCTAGGAAGATGAAGAAACCGCCGCTGTCGGTCATCGCCGTAATCATGACGCTTGCCCCCATGGCAGGGTCTCGCCCCAAGCGCGCCAGCGCCATAGGGATGGAAACGCCCATCAGCGCCGCTAGCAGCAGATTGAGCGTCATGGCTGCGGTCATGACCACGCCTAGCGACCAACTGCCGTACAGCATGTAGGCAACCACGCCGATCACCCCGCCCCAGAGCAAACCGTTGATCAAGCCGACAGCCAGTTCCTTGCGCAGCAAGCGGGCGGTATTACCGGTATTGACCTGATCCAGCGCCATCGCGCGCACGATCATGGTGATGGTCTGATTACCGGAGTTGCCACCAATCCCGGCCACGATAGGCATCAGTGCAGCGAGCGCCACCAGCTTCTCGATGGAGCCTTCGAACAGGCCGATCACGCGCGAAGCCAGGAAGGCCGTCACCAGATTGACTGCCAGCCAGGCCCAACGGTTGCGCAGCGAACGCCATACCGAAGCGAAAATATCTTCTTCTTCGCGTAGACCCGCCATGTTGAGAACTTCGCTTTCGCTCTCCTCACGAATCAGGTCGACCATTTCATCGATGGTCAGACGGCCGATCAGCTTGCCGTTCTTGTCCACCACCGGCGTAGAGATAAGGTCGTAACGCTCGAAGGCCTGTGCCGCATCGTAGGCATCGTCTTCCGGGTGAAAGCTGACTGGATCGTTGGCCATGACTTCGCCAACCTGCTTCTCCGGATCATTGACCAGCAGGCGCTTGATCGGCAGCACGCCCTTGAGCACGCCTTCGGAGTCGACCACAAATAGTTTGTCGGTGTGGCCCGGCAGCTCTTTCAACCTGCGCAGGTAGCGCAGCACCACTTCAAGGCTGACATCCTCACGGATCGTCACCATCTCGAAGTCCATCAGCGCACCGACCTGGTCCTCGTCATAGGACAAAGCCGAACGGACACGCTCACGCTGTTGTGAATCCAGTGCCTCCATAAGCTCGTGAACGACATCACGGGGCAACTCGGGAGCAAGGTCGGCCAGTTCGTCGGCGTCCATGTCCCGTGCCGCCGCGAGCAACTCGTGATCATCCATGTCGGCGATCAGGGTTTCACGAACGGAATCGGATACTTCAAGAAGAATGTCGCCGTCACGCTCAGCCTTGACCAGCTGCCATACGGTCAGACGATCTTCCAGAGGCAGGGCTTCGAGGATATAAGCGACGTCGGCAGAGTGAAGGTCTTCGAGCTTGCGTTGCAACTCGACGAGGTTCTGCCGGTGAACCAGGTTTTCTACACGGTCCTGATGCTGACCTTCCTGACGATGGGTCAGGTCTTCAACAATACGCTGGCGCTGCAGCAGATCGACAACCTGAGCCAGGCGATCCTGCAAGCTTTCCTGCGTTTTTTTTACTTCTCTTTCGGTCATAGGCGAACTCCACTCCCAGCAGCGGAGCACGCCGGGAGATCAATCAGTTAATTCATGATTGTTGAAAAACATTATTGAGTAACGACTGGGTAAGTCCATGGAGGTGTTCCACAAGCCCCGGCGGAGCTGACGGGCGCAATGATACACCGCTTTTAGAGAAGCGCATGCGAGAAATTCGGCCTATAACAACCGTTTGCAGCACAAACCTGTAAAACTCTGTGAGCTGGCCCGGCCTCGACGTCACATTCAGCCAAGAAAACCTGCTCGCCGCCTCCAGAGGCTGCGGCTAGGCTTGCACGACACCCTGTCATGGAGGACTTGAGCATGCGCACAGCCGTTCATATATCCCTGTGGAGCGCTCTACTCTGCTCTCCTGCACCCGCGACCGCCAGCACTGTTCATCGCTGCGAAGACGCTTCCGGAAAAATCATGTTCACCACTCTCGGCTGTCCCGAAGGCCACAGCACCAGCATGCAAAGGGCCTTCAATGCGCCACCGGGAACCAACATCGATCTACTCCCGCCCGCAAACCTTTCAGCGCCAACACGCAGGAAGCCCGCGAGCCAGGAACTGGTAGTGGTCGGCACGCGCGATGATGGTTGCGGCAACCGCCTGAGCGCCGAACAGCGCCGGACAGCTATCATCAACCAGCGCACACCTCCCGGCATGACTATGCGTGATGTCGAGAGCCTGCTGGGGCGTCCGGACAAAATCACCAACCGTAATGGCGAATTGCATTACGTGTACAACCAGAAAAAGGACCGCAGCAATAATGTGACATTCGACAGGAACGGATGCGTTAAAGGAAAACGCTAGAAAGCAAAAAGCCCACATCTTTCGATGTGGGCTTTTCGTTGTATGGTGCACTCGACAGGATTCGAACCTGTGACCGCTCGGTTCGTAGCCGAGTACTCTATCCAGCTGAGCTACGAGTGCATTGGTGTTTTTAGACCAGATCACCTCTGGTTGAAGCCAGTTATCGGAAACCTTGTAATTGCTTACAACACTTCAAACAACTTTAAATGGTGCACTCGACAGGATTCGAACCTGTGACCGCTCGGTTCGTAGCCGAGTACTCTATCCAGCTGAGCTACGAGTGCATGTGTTGGTGCCGCGCATTATAGGTCGTAAAATTGTTTAGTCAAGCACTTTTTCTAGTAAATTCAACAACTTACCGATCAAGCCCAATCTTACGCACTACATAAATAATGGCGGAGAACGGGGGATTCGAACCCCCGACACCCTTTTGAGGTGTACTCCCTTAGCAGGGGAGCGCCTTCGGCCACTCGGCCAGCTCTCCGCAACACGGGGCGTATAATAACCACCCTTTTCCCCGTTTGCAAACCAAAAATTCAATAAAAATTAATGGCTTGGTTCTTCGTCCTTCTCTTTCTTGATGCGAAGGTAAATCTCTTCACGGTGGACAGCGACTTCCTTGGGCGCATTGACACCAATACGCACCTGATTACCCTTCACTCCGAGCACGGTCACGGTAATCTCACCGTCACCAATGATCAGGCTTTCCGCGCACCGACGAGTCAGAATCAGCATACTTTTCTCCTTACGCCTTTATTCAGGGACAACAGTCTGCAAACCAGTAGGCATCGACCTGTAGCACAAGGCCACAACCCTTACCTGTGTATCGACTAACGCAAAGAAAACCACAGCCTTTCTGCGCAGCACCCGAAAGACGCGGTCGGACCGCGCCCTTCGACGACAGGATCACTCACCCTGCCGCGGAGCATCCAGCTCAAAAGCCGTGTGCAACGCGCGCACAGCCAACTCCAGATACTTCTCTTCGATGACCACGGAAACCTTGATTTCCGACGTGGAGATCATCTGTATATTGATACTTTCCTTGGCCAATGCTTCAAACATACGGCTGGCAACGCCTGCGTGCGAGCGCATGCCGACACCGACAATGGACACCTTGGCGATCTTGGTATCGCCAGACACTTCACGAGCGCTGATCTCACGTGCGGTGGACTCAAGCACCTGCAAGGCAGCCTGATAGTCGTTGCGATGGATCGTGAAGGTGAAATCGGTGGTGTTATCGTGCGAAACATTCTGCACGATCATGTCGACTTCGATATTGGCCGCGCTGATCGGGCCGAGAATCTTGAACGCTACGCCGGGGGTGTCTGGCACACCACGGATGGTCAGCTTGGCTTCATCGCGGTTGAAGGCGATGCCGGAAATGATCGGCTGTTCCATGGATTCCTCTTCATCGATTGTAATGAGGGTGCCCGGCCCCTCTTTGAAGCTGTGCAAAACGCGCAGCGGGACGTTGTATTTGCCGGCGAACTCGACCGCACGGATCTGTAGCACCTTGGACCCGAGGCTGGCCATTTCCAGCATCTCTTCGAAGGTGATCTTGTCGAGGCGCTGAGCCTGCGACACGACACGCGGGTCGGTGGTGTACACACCATCGACGTCAGTGTAGATCTGGCACTCGTCAGCTTTCAGCGCTGCGGCCAGCGCAACACCGGTAGTGTCCGAGCCACCACGGCCGAGGGTGGTGATGTTGCCGTGCTCATCGACGCCCTGGAAGCCGGCGACCACCACCACACGACCGGCTTTCAGGTCGGAGCGGATCTTCTGGTCGTCGATCTGCAGGATGCGCGCCTTGTTGTGCGCGCTGTCGGTAAGGATACGGACCTGATTGCCGGTGTAGGACACCGCAGGCACGCCACGCTTCATCAGCGCCATCGCCAGCAGCGCGATGGTGACCTGCTCGCCAGTGGAAACGATCACGTCCAGTTCACGGGGAACCGGCTGATCACTGATCTGCCTGGCCAGCTCGATCAAACGGTTGGTTTCGCCGCTCATGGCCGACAGCACGACCACAAGGTCGTCTCCAGCCTCACGGAATTTCTTGACCTTGTCGGCCACCTGCTCGATGCGCTCTACAGAGCCCACCGAGGTGCCGCCAAATTTCTGTACGATTAAAGCCATCTCAAAGCCGCCTCAGAACCCATTAAGAGCACCCATTAACCCATTCAAATCCTTGCAAGGCCTGTCGGCAATCGACAGGCCTGCAGACTCGACTCAGATACCCTGCTCTACAAAAGGAACGGCCAGTGCCAGCGCTGAATCCAGCGCACCTGCATCGACACCACCGCCTTGAGCCATATCAGGACGCCCACCGCCTTTACCACCGACAGCGGCTGCCGCCTGCTTCATCAAATCACCGGCTTTGAGTTGGCCAGTCAGGTCCTTGGTCACGCCTGCGACCAAGACAACCTTGTCCTCATGAACACTGCCGAGCAGGATCACTGCGCGGCCGAGCTTGTTCTTCAACTGGTCGACAAGCGCCAGCAGCGCCTTGCCGTCCTGGCCATCCAGGCGCGTAGCCAGAACCTTGACCCCTTTGACATCCAGCGCGGCAGACGACAGGTCGTCGCCGGCGGCACTGGCTGCCTTGGCTTGCAGTTGTTCCAGTTGTTTTTCCAGCAGACGGTTGCGCTCAAGCACAGCCGTCAGCTTGTCCAGCAGGTTGTCGCGATTGCCTTTGACCAGCGTCGCGGCTTCCTTGAGTTGATCTTCGGCCGCATTCAGCCAAGCCAGCGCAGCAGCACCGGTAACCGCCTCGATACGCCGCACACCTGCAGCCACACCGCCTTCACTGACGATCTTGAACAGCGCGATGTCACCGGTGCGGCTGGCGTGAATGCCACCACACAGCTCGACGGAAAACTCGCCGCCCATGCTCAGTACGCGAACACTGTCGCCGTACTTTTCGCCGAACAGCGCCATGGCGCCCTTCTTCTTCGCGGTGTCGATATCGGTTTCTTCGGTCATTACCTCGGTGTTCTTGCGAATCTCGGCGTTGACTATATCTTCCAGCGCACGCAGTTGCTCGGGCTTGATCGCCTCGAAATGGCTGAAGTCAAAGCGCAGGCGCTGACTGTCGACCAGCGAGCCTTTCTGCTGAACATGCTCACCCAGCACCTGACGCAATGCGGCGTGCAGCAAGTGAGTGGCCGAATGGTTCAATTTGGTTGCATCGCGAACTTCATCGGCCACCTGTGTTTCAACCTGGGCGCCGACGCTCAGGCTGCCGGAGGCCACAACACCGTGGTGCAGGAACGCACCGCCAGTCTTGGTGGTGTCACTGACATCAAAACGCACATCACCGGCATGCAGGAAACCACTGTCGCCGATCTGACCGCCTGATTCGGCATAGAACGGGGTGGTGTCGAGAATCACCACGCCCTCTTCGCCTTCATTCAGGTGAGTGACCGACTGACCTTCTTTATACAGCGCCACAACGCTGGCGCTGCCAGTCGTTGCAGAGTAACCGGTGAACTGCGTGGCAACGTCGACCTTGACCAGGCTGTTGTAGTCCATGCCAAACGAGCTGGCCGAACGGGCGCGCACGCGCTGGGCGTCCATTTCACGCTCGAAGCCGGCTTCGTCCAGGGTCAGATTGCGCTCGCGGGCGATGTCACCCGTCAGGTCCATCGGGAAACCGTAGGTGTCGTACAGCTTGAACACGACTTCACCCGGCACCACGGTGCCTTTGAGGTCAGCCAGATCCTGCTCAAGAATTTTCAGACCCTGCTCAAGGGTCTTGGCGAACTGTTCTTCTTCACCTTTCAGCACGCGCTCGATATGCGACTGCTGTTGCACCAGCTCAGGGAACGCAGACCCCATCTCGGCAACCAGCGCGGCAACGATCTGGTAGAAGAAGCTGCCCTTGGCACCCAGCTTGTTGCCGTGACGGCAGGCGCGACGAATGATGCGGCGCAGCACATAGCCACGACCTTCGTTGGAAGGCAGCACGCCGTCTGCGATCAGGAAACCGCAAGAACGGATGTGGTCCGCCACGACCTTCAGCGAAGCCTGGTTGTCATTGCTGCAACCAATGGCCTTGGCCGACGCAGCCAGCAGGCTCTGGAACAGGTCGATTTCGTAGTTGGAATGTACGTGTTGCAGAACGGCACTGACACGTTCAAGCCCCATACCGGTATCGACCGAGGGCGCCGGCAGCGGGTGCAACACGCCATCAGCCGTACGGTTGAACTGCATGAATACGTTGTTCCAGATTTCGATGTAACGGTCGCCGTCTTCTTCCGGCGAGCCTGGCGGGCCGCCCCAGATTTCCGGGCCGTGATCGAAGAAAATCTCGCTGCAAGGACCGCATGGCCCGGTATCGCCCATCGTCCAGAAGTTATCGGAGGCGTAAGGCGCGCCTTTGTTGTCGCCGATACGAACCATGCGCTCGGCAGGCACGCCGATCTCTTTGGTCCAGATGTCGTAGGCTTCGTCGTCGGTCGCGTAGACCGTGACCCAAAGCTTTTCCTTGGGCAGGTTCAGCCATTTCTCGGAGGTCAGGAAGGTCCAGGCGTAGGTAATGGCATCACGCTTGAAATAGTCACCGAAGCTGAAGTTGCCCAGCATTTCGAAAAAAGTGTGGTGACGAGCGGTATAGCCGACGTTTTCCAGGTCGTTGTGCTTGCCACCGGCACGCACGCATTTCTGACTGGTAACGGCGCGGGTGTAGGCGCGTTTTTCCTGGCCCAGGAAGCAATCCTTGAACTGGTTCATGCCTGCGTTAGTGAACAGCAGGGTTGGGTCATTGCCCGGAATCAAGGAGCTTGAAGCAACACGGGTGTGGCCTTGCTCTTCGAAGAAGCCAAGGAAGGCTTCACGGATTTCTGCGCTTTTCATAGGTTCTTCCACGGAGACTGCGGCCAGAGGCAAGTGCAAAACGTCAAATGACGTAGCGACGGCAAAGGGCCGCATTATATAGGCGTTGCGCCCTCGGTACAGTGTGTTTGTGCGATAGAAACAAGTAACTGGATTATCGTGATCTCATGAGTGTTCAAAGGCTGCAAATGCAGCGATGACCTGTTCAACCTGCGCACGCGACACATTCAGATGAGTCACCATGCGCAGCCGCGCTGCGGCTGTGAGCACGATGCCACGCTCGGCGCAGAACGCCTTGAGTGCTGCAGCGCGCTCACCAATCTGCACGTAGACCATGTTGGTCTGCACCGGCTCGACAGCGTAGCCGAGCCCGCTCAGGCCTTCGGCCAGAAACGCAGCATTGGCATGGTCATCCGCCAGCCGCTCGACCTGATGATCCAGCGCGTAGAGCCCTGCGGCAGCCAGCCCTCCAGCCTGACGCATGCCGCCACCGAGCATCTTGCGCAGGCGACGCGCTCTGGCGATCAACGGCTGCGATCCGCACAGCACCGAGCCGATCGGTGCGCCCAGGCCCTTGGAAAGGCACACCGATACCGAATCGAAGTGCCGGGTAATCTCGCGGACATCGACGCCCAGCCTGACCGATGCGTTGTACAGCCGTGCGCCGTCCAGATGAAGGGCGAGGCCTTTTTCCAGCGTCAGTGTGCGTGCGGCGGCCAGGTATTCCAACGGTAGCACCTTGCCCTGCATGGTGTTTTCCAGGGCCAGCAGGCGTGTGCGGGCGAAGTGAAAGTCATCGGGTTTGATGGCGTCGAGCACCTGCTGCAGGTCAAGGGAGCCATCGGCCTGCACCTCCAGTGGCTGCGGCTGGATGGAACCCAGCACGGCTGCACCGCCGCCTTCGTATTTATACGTGTGTGCCTGCTGGCCAACGATGTATTCATCGCCACGCTCACAGTGCGCCATCAGTGCCAGCAGATTGCTCATGGTACCTGACGGGACAAACAGCGCGGCATCAAACCCGAGGCGCTCGGCGAGCGTCGCTTCGAGCAGGTTGACGGTGGGGTCCTCACCATAGACGTCATCGCCGACGGGCGCACGCGCCATGGCATCCCGCATACCGGACGTAGGCAGAGTCACTGTGTCGCTGCGCAGATCGATGACAGTCACGAAAAAAACTCCCTGAAGTTGAAGATCGATAATGCATGCAACCTTTGGCTTGCAACAAGGCATTACTGAGGCCACAGCACATGATAATCAAGCGCCGTCACTCTCGATACTCTGTGCCCTTATAAGAAAAAGGTAGGTGCACCGTACGAAAGTGTCCATGCATGATCCGGCGAACTGTGATAAAAATCCTGCGCCGGCCACGTAAAGTGCCGGCAACGTTCTCAGGGCGGGGTGCAATTCCCCACCGGCGGTAATGGCGCGCAATGCGTCTAGCCCGCGAGCGCTTGGGGGTCGCAGCTTTGGCTGGCGATCGGCAAGGTCAGCAGACCCGGTGTGATTCCGGGGCCGACGGTCATAGTCCGGATGAAGAGAGAGCGGGATTGGTGTCAGCAAGAACGTCTGCAAAACCTCATCATGAACGACATCGTTCAGGAGGCTTTCCTACGCGACTTGAATCCCTTTCGATCCAAACGCCCTGTTTTTTCCATAAACAGGAGTCAGAACACGTGCAACCTACTGCAATCGACAGCAAAAGCAAAAGCCACCCGAACGAACGCGTTGCTTTCATCCAGGCCTGCTGGCACAAGGATATCGTCGATCAAAGCCGTAAAGGTTTTATCGCCGAGATGGCCAATCATGGCTATGCGGAAAGTGACATCGACATCTTTGAAGTGGGCGGTGCCTTCGAAATTCCGCTGCATGCAAAACTGCTGGCCAATACCGGCCGCTACGCTGGCATCGTCGGCGCTGCACTGGTAGTGGACGGCGGCATCTATCGCCATGAATTCGTTGCGCAGTCAGTGGTCAGCGCGCTGATGCAGGTCCAGCTGGAAACCGAAGTACCGGTGTTTTCCGTGGTCCTGACACCGCACCACTTCCATGCGGGCGAAGAACATCAGAAGTTCTTCTTCGATCACTTCTCCCACAAAGGCGAAGAAGCGGCCAAGACCTGCGCTGACACCTTGAACAAGGTACGCAGCCTGCGTCGCCTGGACGCTCAGCAAAAAGCGGCCTGCTGAAACGCGTAGCAGCGGCACGAGAGGCGTTCGTCAGGACGACTCTCGTTGCGCAGGTTCTATGTCGCAAAGAGGACGCAGAGCGTCCAGAACGGCATGCCGACGCGGAGCGTCGCACGATAGTCGAGATTATCGCTCCTCACGCTGCAGCGTCGCACGATAGTTGAGATTATCGTTCCTCACGCTCCAGCGTGGGAATGCAGTTCTGGACGCTCTGCGTCCGATCTTGAGGGTGCCCAGCGATCAGCCAAGGCTACCCGCATCAGTCGGCACAATCAGAATCCCCGCCCGCAGGCCGTTTTTGACCTTCGGGTTGGGGAAGATGATTCTCGCGCCATCCTCCTCTACCACCCAGCGTGAACCACCCGCGTCTTCGGCCAGCACGTAGCCCTTTTCCAGCGGTGAGAAGTTTTCTACAGCATCGGCGAGGTTGAACGTGAATGCATCGGTGCGCTTGATGACTTCGCGTGCCACGCTGAACAGTTGCAACCCCTCAAGATTTTCATCCAGCTCGGGCTCGCGGCCTTCGATGATCTGCTCCAGACGCAGACGCAGCGGCGCAAGATTGACCTGCTGGTTCTGGCCGAACGGCCGGGCCTTGCCCAGTTCCAGAGTGAAGGCCTCGGCACCCAGCTGATCGTAGGTATAGGCGCTGAACACAATGGACGGCTTGTTCTGCAGCAACACCGCACTCATCCCCGCAGCACGCAGCCGGGCCAGTTCGAGACGCGAGTGCTGACGACCTTCTTTCCACGGGTACAGCGCGAACTGCTCGATCTTCGAACCGCGAATGGCAGTGTGCAGGTCGTAATGCAGGCGGTAGCGATCCGGCAGGCTGAAAAAGCTGGCGGCCAAGTGCTCCAGCTCGCAGGCACGCAGGGCTTCTGCACCGCCACTTTGCTCGTGACGACCGTTGAACAGCCGATTGACGTCCTGCTCGACAAACCGGGTACCGCGCCGCATGGCGTCGGGATTGCCAAACAGAAACAGAATACGTGCGCGCGGTTTAAGGTCGCCGCGCGCGATGCTGCGGATCAGCTCATCCAGCAGCTCGATGGGTGCAGTCTCGTTGCCATGAATACCGGCAGAGAGCAGCAGGTCCGTGCCATTGTCACGGACCTCCGGCGGGCGGACCTCCAGAGCCCCCTCGCCCATCCATCGCATTCGCACGCCTTCGACGGTCAGTTGAGTCTTTTCCGCTGGCTCACGTCCAGCCAGGGTCAGTTCAAGCAATTTGCCGAGGGCGAGCATAGGGCAACTTCCTTAGTGGTTGCAGTCAGGACCGTGAACGTGACCGTCTTCGTCGGCACCGGCGTCGGCCGGTTCCATTTCCAGTTGCAGGCTGACCAGGTTGGTTGCCAACGGGCGCAGCAGCAGGTTGGCGTACTCGGCATCGTCTTCTTCGACATCAACACCGATCAGCAATTGGCCACGGCCATCCTGCTGAATCCACAGCTCCTTGCCCTGCCAGATAATGGCAACGCGGGTGCAAGAGGTTTCCAGCTGGGTGCCATCGGTGTCTTCAAGGATCAGTTGCAGGGCGTCGCTCATAGTCGGAATGCTCTAGATAAAGAAATCATGCGCTAGACATTTGCCCGGCGCGCAGGGTGTTTCAATTCAGTTGAAACGGATAGACGGCACCCAGTTTAAGGATTTGCGTCAGTTCATCCAATGCCGTACGGCATTCGCTCAGCAATCGGGGGTCGGCCAGATCGTTTTCACTCATGCGATCACGGTAGTGCCTATCGACCCATTGCGTCAGCGTGTCGTACAGCGGCGCGGTCATGATCACGCCCGGGTTCACCGCAGCCAGCTCGGTTTCCTTGAGCGCCACACGCAGTCGCAGGCAGGCAGGGCCGCCGCCGTTCTGCATGCTTTGCTTGAGGTCGAACACTTTGACCTGGGCAACCGGGCCGTCATCGGCAATCAATCGCTGCAGATAAGCCCAGACGCTCGCATTGGCCTGACACTCCTGCGGCACGATCAGCAGCATCGAGCCGTCCGGACGTGACAACAACTGGCTATTGAACAGGTAAGAGCGCACTGCATCCTGCACCGAGACTTCGGCACGCGGCACACAAATCGCCCGCAACTGCCCACCGACACGGCCGAGTTTGGCGCGCAGCTCATTGAGCATCAGCTCGGTGTTGAGGAATGCATCCTCGTGATAGAACAGCACCTCACCGTTGCCGACCGCGATCACATCGTTATGAAATACACCCTGATCGATGACAGCCGGGTTTTGCTGAGCATAAACCACACCGCCCTCGCTCAAGCCATGCAAACGCGCAACAGCTCGTGACGCTTCCAGGGTCTGGCGGGCCGGATACTTCTGCGGTGCCGGGTAGCGGGTATCGAACGCACTGCGGCCAAAAACGAAAAACTCCACGCCGGCCTGGCCGTAGTCCTGACAGAAACGGGTGTGGTTGGCTGCGCCTTCGTCGCCGAACTGCGCGACTGGTGGCAACGCAGGATGATGGGCAAAGTGCTTTGCATCGGCAAACATCGCCCCCAGCACGCGGCTGGTGGTCGGGTGTTCGATGCTGCGATGGTATTTGCAGTTGAGGTTGGCTGCCGTGAAATGCACGCGCCCATCTGCGGTGTCGGCACTGGGGCTGACCGTCGCCGCGTTGGCCACCCACATGCTCGATGCCGAGCAACTGGCAACCAGCAATGGCATATCCTGACGGGCGGCTTTTTCAATCACCTGTTCATCGCTGCCGGTGAAACCCAACTGCCGCAAACCGGCCACATCAGGGCGTTCCTGCGGTGCCAGCACGCCCTGGGTAAAGCCCAGGTCCATCAGCGCTTTCATTTTCGCCAGGCCTTGCAGCGCTGCCTCACGCGGGTTCGCGCATTGCTGGCTGTTACTCTGGGAGGCGACATTACCGTAGGACAACCCGCCGTAGTTGTGGGTTGGCCCGACCAGACCGTCAAAATTCACTTCACAGGACTTCATCGGCAAGGCTCCGTGGATCTGTTTTTATAAGCAATCGTGCGCACCCTGTCAGCTCAGCCTGATGCCGGGGGTCAGTGTCGACGGCAGGGTCAGGCTGCCCGCCTCCAGCGAAGCCACCGGATAGGCGCAATAGTCGGCTGCGTAATAAGCGCTGGCGCGGTGGTTGCCCGAGGCACCTACCCCGCCGAACGGTGCGCTGCTGGCGGCGCCGGTCAGCTGTTTGTTCCAGTTGACGATCCCGGCGCGGCTGTGCAGCCAGAACTGCTGATAGCGTGCTTCGGAGTCCGAGAGCAAGCCTGCCGCCAGGCCATAGCGAGTGGCGTTGGCTTCGGCGATGGCGGCGTCGAAACCGGCGTAGCGGATAACCTGCAACAGCGGGCCGAACAGCTCTTCGTCAGGCCGCTCGGTGACCGCGCTGACATCGATAATGCCCGGCGTCAGCAGCGCTGCTCCGGGCTGCGGCTGACGCATTTCCAGCAAGGTCACTGCGCCGTTGGCGAGCAGGTTGCGCTGCGCGTCGAGCAAGGCGTGTGCGGCCTCCAGTGAAATGACCGAGCCCATGAACGGAGACGGCTGCTGATCGAACGCCCCCACCTCGATAGTCGCGCTGACGGCCACCAGCCGCGCCAGCAAGGCATCGCCCCAGTCGCCCTCGGGCACCAACAGGCGACGCGCGCACGTGCAGCGCTGGCCTGCAGAAATGAACGCCGACTGAATAATGGTGTAAACCGCTGCGTCGATGTCCTGAACCTGATCAACGATCAGTGGATTGTTACCGCCCATTTCCAACGCGAGAATTTTGTCGGGGCGCCCGGCGAACTGTTGGTGCAGCGCGTCACCGGTGCGGCTTGAGCCGGTGAAGAACAGCCCGTCGATGCCTGGGTTGGCAGCCAGTGCGATACCGGTTTCGCGCCCGCCTTGCAGCAGGTTGAGAACACCGGCAGGCAACCCGGCTTCGATCCAGCACTTGACGGTCAGTTCGGCGACTTTCGGCGTCAGTTCGCTGGGCTTGAACACTACCGTATTGCCCGCCAGCAAGGCCGGAACGATGTGCCCGTTAGGCAGATGACCAGGAAAGTTGTACGGCCCGAACACCGCGACCACGCCATGTGGCTTATGACGCAATACTGCCGTGGCGTCGCCTAGCGGCCCGCTCTTTTCGCCGGTTCGTTCGCGATAGCTCTGCACCGAGATGGCAATCTTGTTGACCATGCTGGTTACTTCGGTCGCTGACTCCCACAAAGGCTTGCCGGTTTCTTCACCGATGCAATGCGCCAGTTCGTCGGCGCGGCTCTTGAGGCTGGCAGCAAAGGCCTCCAGCACAGCAATGCGCTGATCCAGAGAGCGCTGCGCCCAGCCGGGAAATGCCTGACGCGCAGCCTGCACAGCGTAATCGACTTGTTCTGCTGTAGCGCTTTGCCCGGACCACAAAGTTTGCTGGCTCACCGGGTTCAAAGAATGGAACAGCTCGCCCTGCCCGGCCTGCCATGCACCTGCAATGTAGAGGGTACTCATCAAACGCCCTCCCGCGCCGCAGACAAAGGCACGGCGCGCACGTTGTCGCCTGCACTCATGCGCAGCCGCTTGGCGGTTTGTGGCGCAACCACCAGCGTGCCAGCGGCGAAACGCGCAGCGCCTACCGTAATGCGGCAGTCTTCACGCTTGCGGTTGTAAATCAGAAACTGTGGCGCATCGTCACCTGGCGTGCCGATGGCCAGTACCAGCGCCTGGCTGTCCTTGATTGCGCGAATCTTGCCGGTCTCGCACTCGATGGCAGGTCCCGCATCGAAGATGTCGACGTAACCCTGATACGAGAACCCTTCGCCCTTGAGCATGGTCAGCGCAGGCTCGGTGTCGGCATGCACGCGGCCGATCACATTGCGTGCGTCTTCGGAAAGAAAGCAGCTATAAAGCGGAAATTTGGGCATCAGCTCGGCAATGAATGCCTTGTTGCCAACGCCGGTCAGGTAATCGGCCTGACTGAATTCCATCTTGAAGAAATGCCGACCCAGACTTTCCCAGAACGGCGACCGGCCATTCTCGTCGGACATGCCACGCATCTCGGCAATGATCTTGTTACCGAACAGCTTCGGAAATTCGGCGATGAACAACATGCGCGCCTTGGACAGCAGGCGGCCATTGAGGCCGTTGCGCGAATCGCTGTGCAGGAACAGCGAGCACAGCTCGGAATTACCGGTCAGGTCGTTGGCCAGGAACAGGGTCGGGATTTCCCGGTAGATGTTCAGTTCCTGCGAAGCACTGACCGTGAGGCCGACCCGGTAGTTGTACCAGGGCTCACGCAGGCCGACCGCCCCGGCGATGGCAGAAATGCCGACCACCCGACCATCGTCATCTTCAAGCACGAACAGATAGTCGGCATCGCCGCGCTCGGCTTCTCCGCGAAAGGTTTTTTCAGCCCAGCCTACCCGGTGCGCGAGACGCTGCTCATTGGCGGGCAGTGTCGTCAGACCGGCACCGGTGCTGCGCGCCAGCTCGATCAGCGCAGGCAGGTCACTGCTGCGTACAGGACGAACGATCATGTTATCTCCTCAGCGGCTCATCGAGAGCCTTGAAACTCGCTAATCGGCTATCGAACGTCTGGCTCAGACCGCGACGATCCGCACACTGGCACCTTCACCAACGCCCAGTGCTTCGGCGGCCTGCAGGCTCAGCACCACCGGTCTGCCAGGTGCCCAGTCCAGTTCCAGGAGCACCGCGCGGTAATCCTGCAACAGGCCGTTGGCAACCAGATAAAGACGCCCGCCTGTGCCGACATCGCTGCTTTGCGCGGTTTCGACCTTGACCGGCACCAGACGGCTCTGCGCGATGGAGCGGATTCCGGATACCTTGGCATGCAGGGTCGGGCCACCGTCGAAGATGTCGATGTAATGGTCGGTTTCAAAGCCTTCGCGCATCAGGATGTCGAAGGTGATCTGCGCACGCGGATGCACCTGGCCCATGGCCTCCTGCGCAGCGTCAGGCAGCAATGGCACGTAGATCGGGTAATGCGGCATCAGCTCGGCGAGGAAGGTCCGGCTTTTCAGCCCGCACAGGCGCTCGGCAGCGGCGTAGTTGAGATCGAAGAAGTTGCGCCCGATGGCATCCCAGAACGGCGAATCTCCCTGTTCGTCGCTGTAACCGACGATCTCGGTGACCACCGAATCGGCAAAGCGCTCGGGGTGACTGGCGACAAACAGCAGACGGCCGCGCGAATTGAGCTCCGACCATGCCGTGCCGACCAGCTCCGGGACCACGTAGAAACTGGTCAGCAGGCTGTTACCGGTCAGGTCGTGACACTGGGACAGAACATGGATCTTGTTATGGATCTTCAGTTCGCGGGAAGCATGCACGAAGGTTTCGTTGCGAAAACTGTAAAACGGCTCGGAGTAGCCCGCCGAGGCAACGATCCCCGAGCAGCCCACCAGCTTGCCGCTTTCGCTGTCTTCGAGCACGAAGAAGTAGGTTTCTTCGCCGTTGAAGCTGACCTCGGCGGCGAATGATGCCTCCGACGAGCCGATCTTGTCGGTCAGGCGGCCAGCATCGTCGGGCAAGGACGTGACACCGATAGGGCTGTCGGCAGCGAGGCGTTGAACCTCGGCCAGATCAGCCATTTGCGCAGGGCGCATCACCAGCATGGTGCCACTCCTTGTAGATCGACCGGCATTTACGACCGGCACTGGTAAAAGCACCACACGGCATCATGCCGCACAGCACAGGAAAATGTCCGGTGTTTGCCGATCAGGCAGACACCGGGATAAAGCGGATGAATCAGGACGTCAGCTTGGCGATGGCACGTTCGAAGCGGTTCAGGCCTTCTTCGATGTCTGCGTCTTCAATCACCAGGCTCGGCGCGAAACGGATTACGTCGGGACCGGCCTGCAGAATCATCAGATCCTGGGCTTCAGCGGCGTTGAAAATGTCCTTGGCCTTGCCTTTCCAGGCGTCGGACAGCACGCAGCCGATCAACAGGCCCAGGCCGCGCACTTCGGTGAACACGCCATATTGCTGGCCGATGCTCTCCAGGCGGGTCTTGAATTGCTGATGCTTGCGCTGCACGCCAGCCAGCACTTCAGGCGTATTGACGACATCAATCACCGCTTCACCGACCGCGCAGGCCAGCGGGTTGCCGCCATACGTGGTGCCGTGAACGCCGACCGCAAAGTGTTTGGCAAGTTTTTCAGTGGTCAGCATGGCCGCCAGGGGGAAGCCGCCACCGATGCTTTTAGCGCTGGAAAGGATGTCCGGGATCACGCCGTAATGCATGTAGGCGAACAGATGACCGCTACGGCCCATGCCGCTCTGCACTTCATCGAATACCAGCAACGCGTTGTGCTCGTCACACAGCTTGCGCGCGCCTTGCAGGTATTCCAGCTGGCCCGGCAACACGCCGCCTTCGCCTTGAATCGGCTCCAGCACCACAGCGCAGGTCTTGTCGGTAACAGCCGCTTTCAACGCTTCAAGGTCGTTATACGGCACGTGGCTGATGCCGGTGATTTTCGGCCCGAAACCATCGGAGTATTTCGGCTGGCCACCGACGCTGACGGTAAACAGGGTGCGTCCATGAAAACTATTTACGGCCGAAATTATTTCGTATTTTTCAGGACCGTGCAGGTCGTGCGCCACTCGGCGCGCCAGCTTGAAGGCCGCCTCGTTGGCTTCAGCGCCCGAGTTACAGAAGAACACGCGCTCGGCGAACGTCGCATCCACCAGCTTTTTGGCCAGACGCAGGGTCGGCTCGTTGGTGAAAACGTTGGACACATGCCAGAGGTTGTTGGCCTGCTCGGTCAAGGCACCGACCAGCGCCGGATGGCAGTGGCCCAATACGTTGACGGCGATCCCGCCCGAGAAATCCACCAGTTCGCGTCCCGCCTGATCCCAGACCCGGGAGCCCGCACCGCGCACGGGAATGAACCCGGCCGGGGCGTAATTGGGGACCATTACCTGGTCGAAATCGGCGCGTTGCACCGCAGCATGCTCAACGGACATCGGAGTCTCCTGATGAGGAACGCCTGCCTGAAACTGGCGAGCGATGGAAAGATTGTAAGGACTGAATTGTGTTCGGCCTTGCCGCCAGGCGACAACTTGTTACAGCGCAAAACCGGGTTTTTTCAAGGTTTTCGGCAATGCGACATATTGCGTCACAAAGGCGCAGTTTAAACGGATTGAGGCCGGCCTGTCTGGACCAGAGCTGTCGCGGCAGCACTTCTATCGCGACAAGACAATCAACCGCGCTCGGCAGGCACCGGCGAAAGTTCGAACGGGCTGCTGCTGCGTCGCTGGTTACGGTCTTCACGCGGCGTGGCGCCGAAGAAGTTGCGGTAGGCACTGGAGAAGTGCGGACCCGAGGAAAAACCGCACGAAAGACCGATCTGAATGATCGACTTGCTGGTCTGCATCAACATCTGACGCGCCTTGTTCAGGCGCAGCTCCAGGTAATACTGACTGGGTACACGGTTGAGGTACTGCTTGAAGATTCGCTCCAGCTGACGGCGCGACACACACACGTGCTGGGCGATTTCGTCAGTGGTCAACGGCTCTTCGATGTTGGCTTCCATCAACAGTACAGCCTGGGTCAGCTTTGGATGGCTGGAGCCCAGACGGTTCTGCAACGGAATGCGCTGACGCTCGCCGCCTTCGCGAATGCGCTCGACCACCAGTTCCTCGGAAACCGCCCCTGCCAGTTCCGCGCCATGATCGCGAGACAGCACCGCCAGCAGCAGGTCGAGCACCGACATGCCACCGCAGGCAGTCAGGCGATCCCGGTCCCAATCGAACAAATGGCTGGTGGCGATGACCTTGGGGAAGCGCTCGGCGAAGTCGTCCTGCCAGCGCCAGTGCACGGCAGCGCGATAGCCATCCAGCAGGCCCAGTTGCGCGAGCGGGTAAACGCCCGCCGACAGCCCGCCAATCGAACAGCCGGCACGCACCAGTTGCTTGAGCGCGCTGCCCAGCGCCGGAGCCACGGCTGCCGGAGGCTCATCAGCGAGCAGAAACAGCTTCTGAAAACCGTCCAGTCGCCCGGTCCAGGGCTCGCCCGGCAATTGCCAGGCTCCGGCAACCGCTGTCGGCTCCCCTGCCTCGGCCTGTAGAAACGACAATTCGTAGACCACTTCAGGATGAACGCGCTGAGCGACACGCAAGGCTTCCTCGGCAAGTGCCAGAGTCAGGGCTTTGGTGCCAGGCCAGACGAGAAAACCTATTCGATGGGCAGTCATTGGGACATCCGATACGTATTGCCGCAAAAGCCGAGCCTCAGAAGATGGCTCGATCTGGAACATCCAGGTCATGTCGCGCGTCGCGCAGCATGCCCTGTTCTGCCGTAAAAAGGCATCGCCATGCGATGCCGATCGTCACTTGAGGCTGCCGGACAGGAACTGCTGCAGACGCTCGGTCTGCGGGTTGGCCAGTACCTCGCGCGGGTCACCACGCTCCAGAACCACACCCTGGTGCAGGAAAACCAGCTGGTTGGAGACTTCCCGGGCAAAGCCCATTTCGTGAGTCACCACCACCATGGTCCGGCCTTCCTGAGCCAGCCCCTGCATGACCTTGAGCACATCACCAACCAGTTCAGGGTCGAGCGCCGAGGTAGGCTCGTCGAACAGCATCACTTCAGGTTCCATCGCCAGCGCGCGGGCAATGGCCACACGCTGCTGCTCGCCACCGGACATGTGTCCTGGATAAGCGTCCTTACGATGGGACACGCCGACCTTGGCCAGGTAGTGCTCGGCTTTTTCCAGCGCTTCCTTTTTCGACACGCCCAGAACATGAACCGGCGCTTCGATGATGTTCTGCAGCGCCGTCATGTGCGACCACAGGTTGAAGTGCTGGAACACCATCGACAGACGTGAGCGCATGCGCTGCAACTGTCTGGCGTCGGCAGCTTTCAGACCGCCGTCCTTGTTCGGCACCAGCTTCAACTCTTCGTTGTTGAGCAGGATCTTGCCGGCATGGGGCTGTTCGAGCAGGTTGATGCAGCGCAGAAAGGTGCTTTTGCCCGAGCCGCTGGAGCCGATGATGCTGATGACATCGCCAGCTTTGGCGGTCAGGGACACGCCCTTGATCACTTCGTGACTGCCATAGCGCTTGTGCAGGTCCTGCACTTCCAGTTTGTTCATGCTTTGGGTTCCCACAGAACGGTCAATCACTGAGCAGACGTCCATGACGCAGCGCGGTGCGCCCCGCCACTTTGGCCAGCCAGAAACCTGGTTGAGCGTAACGAAGCCGCTCGATGGCAAACAGCACCCCGGCAGTATTCGCACAAATGGTACTGACCTGATCGGACAGCGGGTCGATGACTTCGAACAGCGCATCGCCGATTTCGACTTTATCGCCTGCGGCACGCAGGAATGTCACCACGCCAGGATGCGGCGCATAGAGCAATTCGGTACCTTCGAATGGCAGACCTTCACAGGCTTGATGTGCGGGCTGCGGCCAGTCACCGCTGATAAAACCCTGTTCGGCCAGAAACGCCAGAATGCCTTCGGCGTGCGCTTGCGCCTGAGGCTTGCCGGTGTCGGCCTGACCACCCAGCTCGATAGTGGTCGCCAGACACGCCAGCGGGATCTGCGCCTGCGGGAAGGTCCGTGACAGACGCAACCACGGCAGCGAACAGGCTTCATCGAAGGAACTGCCACCGGAATCCTCGGCCAGCAGTGCCACCTGAATATTCAGGTGCGCCGACAGCGAGCGCCATTGCGGCCAGTGCTGTGGCAAGGCGTACATGTGCAGCGCGGCATCGGCATCGCAATGCAGATCAAGCACCACATCAGCGATGCAGGCATGCTTGAGCAGGATGCGCTGCATGCCTTGCAACTCCGATTGCGCGGCAGGCAAGCCTTCAAGTGCAGTCATCATCGCCTGACGAATCAATTGGGTATTGGCGCGCGGGTCATCGCCCAACTGGCCTTCCAGCAACTCGGTGACCGGCTCGCTCAGCTCGGTGAAGTCACGGTTGAAATTCTTGCCGCTGCCGAACTCGAAACGCCCCTGGTGCGCACCTTGCAGTAACTGCCCCAGCCCCAGCGGGTTGGCCACCGGCACCAGCTCGACGACGCCCTTGAGCGCGCCTTGCTGTTCCAGCTCGGTCAGGCGTTTCTTCAACTCCCAGGCGGTGCGCATGCCGGGCAGTTCGTCTGCGTGCAGACTGGCCTGAATGTAGGCTTTTCGCTCGCCAGTGCCGAAGCGAAAGACACTCAGCGTGCGTTCGGTGCCGAGGGTGCTCCACGGCAATACATGATCGATTCTTTGCATTTCAGACCTTCCGTGGGGCCAGATAGCCCAGCCAGCGGCGTTCGGCAATTTTGAACAGCCGCACCAGAATGAATGTCAGGCACAGATAGAAAACGCCTGCGGTAACGTAAGCCTCGAACGGCAGGTAGAACTGCGCGTTGACCGTGCGGGCAGCGCCGGTGATGTCGATCAGGGTCACGATGGAGGCCAGACTGGTCGTCTGCAGCATCATGATGACCTCGTTGCTGTACTGCGGCAGCGCCCGGCGCAAGGCCGAGGGCAGCAGAATGCGCCGATACATTTTGGCCTTCGACATGCCCATGGCCCGCGCAGCCTCGATTTCACCGGCCGGCGTGGCCTTGAGGCTGCCGGCAATGATCTCGGCCGTATAGGCGCTGGTATTGATAGTGAACGCCAGACAGGCACAGAACGTAGCACTGGACAGCCAAGGCCATAAAAAGCTTTCGCGCACCGCGTCGAACTGGGCCAGCCCGTAATAGATCAGGAACAGCTGGACCAGCATCGGCGTGCCGCGGATCACATAGGTGTACAGCCAGGCCGGCATATTGACCCAAGGGTTTTTCGAGACCCGCATCAGGCCCAGCGGCAACGCCGCGAGCAGCCCGAATGCGAGCGAAATCGCCAGCAGTTTCAGGGTGGTCAGCAAACCGCCGAAGTACAGCGGCAGGCTGTCCCAGATCACGTTGTAGTCAAAGATCATAGGTCAGCCGCCCTCACGCCTACCGAGTAGCGTTTTTCGAGGTAACGCAAGGCGAGCAGCGAAACACTGGTAATCACCAGGTACATCGCCGCAACCGCCAGAAAGAAGGTGAAAGGCTCGCGGGTGGCATCGGCCGCCTGCTTGGCCTTGAACATCATGTCCTGCAGTCCGACGACGGAAATCAGTGCAGTGGCCTTGGTCAGGACCAGCCAGTTATTGGTGAAACCGGGGATCGCCAGACGAATCATCTGCGGCACCAGAATGCGGAAGAACACCTTGCCACTGCTCAGGCCATACGCCATGCCGGCTTCGGCCTGCCCCTTGGGGATGGCCATGAACGCACCGCGAAAGGTTTCCGAGAGATAGGCACCGAAGATGAAGCCCAGAGTGCAGATCCCGGCCAGCAAGGGGTCAAGATCAATGTAGTCATCAAAACCCAGCAGCGGCGCAACCCGGTTGAGCAGGTCCTGACCGCCGTAGAAAATCAGCAATATCAGGACCAGATCGGGAATGCCGCGAATGACCGTGCTGTACAGATCGCCCAGCCAGGCAATCCAGCGTACCGGCGACAGACGAAGCGCCACGCCGATCAGACCGAGAACGATCGCCAGAGCCATCGACGACAGGGCCAGCTGCAACGTCAGCCAGGCACCTTCGAGGATGACAGCTCCGTAACCTTTCAACATGATGTGCGGTCCTCAAGCGTGGAATAAAAATGGCGCAAGCCAGGCAATTCTGTTTGCGCCATTGATCAGGATCGGTATGACGACTTACTTGCCGTAGATATCGAAGTCGAAATATTTGTCCTGAATCGCTTTGTACTTGCCGTTGGCACGGATGGCTGCAATGGCGGCATTCAGGCGCTCAAGGTTGGCCTTGTCACCCTTGCGCACGGCGATGCCGATGCCGTCACCGAAGTATTTCGGGTCGGTAAACGATGGACCTGTGAACGCGTAACCCTTGCCTGCGTCGGTCTTCAGGAAACCGTCCTGCAGCAGGGTGGCGTCGGCGATGGTGCCGTCCAGACGACCCGCACCGATGTCCAGGTAGATTTCGTTCTGCGAACCGTACGGCGTCACTTCCACACCCTTGGGAGCAAGAACTTCACGGGCGAAACGCTCATGGATCGAACCGCGCTGCACGCCGATTTTCTTGCCCTTGAGTTCCGCCAGGCTGTCGCTGATCACGGTGCCGTCTTTCATGACCAGACGGGCCGGGGAATTGTAGTACTTGCCGGTGAAATCCACAGACTTCTTGCGGTCGTCGGTGATCGACATGGACGAAAGGATCGCGTCGATCTTGCGCACTTTCAGTGCCGGGATAAGGCCGTCGAATTCCTGCTCGACCCAGGTGCACTTGACCTTCATTTCTTCACACAGCGCATTGCCGATGTCGTAGTCAAAACCGACGATGCTGCCATCCGGAGCCTTGGAAGCGAACGGAGGGTAAGCCGCTTCGATGCCGATTTTCAGCGGTTTTTCATCAGCAAAGATCGGCTGGGCGAGCACGGACAACGCCATCGCGCCAATAAGCATGAGCTTCTTCATTTCCAGGACTCCATCGGTAAAGCACGACAAGTGGCAAAGTGAGCAAGCGCCCAATGTGCGAAAGGACATCTCGGGGGAGAGCGACGCCGGGGGCGTGACACCGCATTGGTGGCTCACGGACCTTCGGCGAATGACGGGCATTTTAACGACAGGCTCGAAGTCGATATTTCTTCAATGCGACAACTAGTTACAGATGCACCGAAAAACCCACTACCAGCTATTGACGAAGCATATTTATGCTGATCCAGCAGAGCCAGCTAAACCTGTCATAACAGCAAAAAGCGCGCCCATTATTGGCAAACCCTTCTAATCCGGCAAGCCCAGCGTTCCATATGACGGATGAAACGCCCTGATGCGTCGCAGCTTCCTACAAGAAAGCCAGAGAACGTCCCACAATGAAGCACCGTCCGACAACGCCGTGTAAACCCGTAACAAACCGATATATATCTCGTTTCCGATACCGGGCCGCACAAACAAAAGCGCCCCGCCCGGCGTTCACCGGACGAGGCGCGCTCAGTCAATGAGAGGTCAGGCAGCGTTCATGGTCTTGTGCGTGTCAATCAGGTGCTGCACCACACCCGGATCGGCCAGCGTCGAGATGTCACCCAGCGCATCGTACTCAGCGGTGGCAATCTTGCGCAGGATACGGCGCATGATCTTCCCCGAACGGGTCTTCGGCAATCCAGGCGCCCACTGGATGAAATCAGGCGAAGCAATCGGGCCGATCTCCTTGCGCACCCAGTTGCGCAACTCAGTGCGCAGCGCGTCGCTCGGTTCTTCGCCACCGTTGAGGGTGACGTAGACGTAGATGCCCTGCCCTTTCAAGTCATGCGGCACACCGACCACTGCGGCTTCGGCGACTTTCGGGTGCGCAACCATCGCGCTTTCAATCTCTGCGGTGCCCATGCGATGGCCGGAAACGTTGAGCACATCATCTACGCGCCCGGTGATCCAGTAGTAGCCGTCCTCATCGCGACGGGCACCGTCACCGGTGAAGTACATGCCACGGAAGGTCTTGAAGTAGGTGTCGACGAAACGGTCGTGGTCGCCATACAGCGAGCGTGACTGACCCGGCCAGGAATCGAGAATCACCAGATTGCCTTCGGCCGCGCCCTCGATGAGGTTGCCCAGGTTGTCCACCAACGCCGGAATCACGCCGAAGAACGGACGTGTTGCCGAGCCAGGTTTCAGCGCCGTTGCGCCTGGCAGCGGGCTGATCAGAATGCCACCTGTTTCGGTCTGCCACCAGGTATCGACAATCGGGCAGTTCTGTTTGCCAACGGTGTTGTAGTACCAGCCCCAGGCTTCAGGGTTGATCGGCTCGCCCACCGAACCCAACAGACGCAGACTGGACCCGTCGGCACCTTCAACGGACTTGGTGCCCTCGGCCATCATGGCGCGGATCGCGGTAGGCGCGGTGTAGAGGATATTGACCTTGTGCTTGTCGATGATTTTCGACACACGCGTGATGTCCGGGTAGTTCGGCACACCTTCAAACAGCAGCGTGGTTGCACCATTGGCCAAGGGGCCATAGACAATGTAGCTGTGCCCGGTGACCCAGCCGACGTCGGCGGTGCACCAGTAGATTTCGCCCGGTTTGTAGTCAAACACACGCTCGTGGGTCAGCGCCGCATAAAGCAGATAACCTGCGGTGGTGTGCAACACACCCTTGGGTTTGCCGGTCGAGCCCGAAGTGTAGAGGATGAACAGCGACTCTTCGGCCCCCATCTCTTTTGGCGCGCAGGTGCTGGAGGCCACTTCCAGAAGCGAGTGGTACCAGATATCACGATGACGGTTCCACTCGATTTCGCCACCGGTACGTTTGCAGACGATGACCTTCTGCACGCTGCTGGTTTCCGGATTGGTCAGTGCGCGGTCGACATTTGCCTTGAGCGCAGTCTTCTTGCCACCGCGCAGGCCTTCATCCGCAGTAATGACCACTTTGGAGCTGCAATCGATGATCCGGCCAGCCAGTGCTTCCGGCGAGAAACCGCCGAATACCACCGAGTGAATCGCACCGATCCGGGCGCACGCGAGCATGGCGACCACAGCCTCGGGGATCATCGGCATGTAGATAGTGACCACGTCACCACGGTGCACGTCCTGGCCGCGCAGTGCGTTGGCAAACTTGCAGACTTCGGCATGTAGCTCGCGGTAGGTGATTTCACGGTGCTCGGAAGGGTCATCGCCTTCCCAGATGATCGCAATCGTGTCGCCGCGCTCTGCCAGATGGCGATCCAGGCAGTTATAGGCAACGTTCAGCGTACCGTCGGCGAACCATTTGATATCGACCCGATGGTCGTCGAACGAGGTTTGCTTGACCACACTGAAAGGTTTGATCCAGTCGAGGCGCTGAGCCTGTTCACGCCAGAAACCATCAGGGTTGACCACCGACTGCTGGTACATGGCCTTGTAGGTCGCTTCATCCGTCAGCGTAGTCGCTGCGACTTCTGGGCGGACGGGGTACAGGGAAGCTGCACTCATCTTGGTTACCTCGGTGGATAGTTGTTGTTTTATGCACCCGTTGTATCCCGCCCCACCCGGTGGGGCCATTCGACGTTGGTATTACCGGCGGGACCGGAGCGTCAAGAGCCCCCCCGGATTATTACCGTTTTGATGAAAGCGCTTATCCAAAGTCTTTATATATGTCGCCATGCAACGGGCCTAGAATTCATCTCGCCAACACGGCAACTATCAGCTGCCCCCACGCAGCCCGCTTCTTGATATCAAACAGAGTTCGTACATGACGCTAAAAGCGTGATGCGCACGCGCTCACTTTCAAAAAGGTAAAACATAATGAAAGCTTTATTAGTGACATTGGCACTGTGCGGTGTCAGCAGCTTCGCCATGGCCGAAGAATCGCAGACTAAAGTTGCTGCCCAGCAAGCCCGTGTCGAGCAATACACGTATGGCACTCATCTGGATATCGCCCGGGTTATTTCCATCAGTCAGATCCCCAATGTCTGCGAAGTGGTCCCGGCGCGCATGGTCTATGAAGACTCGCAAGGCGCAAGGCACACCATGAGCTACCAGGTGATGGGCAACGGCTGCAGTAACGGTTGATGCTTTTCGCTGTTGCGACCCGTGCTCGACGCCTCGCAGATATTGATTGCGGGGCGTATACACGAGCGTTGATTGCCGGGCGGTCAATCAGCAGATTGTTGATCGGCTGCGTGCCGGCCTGACTCACGCCCCAACTCATAGCCACGCAACTTGTTGGCAATGGTTGTATGTGACACCCCCAGGCGTTTGCCCAATTGGCGACTGCTGGGATATTGCGCATATAAATGTTCCAGCACCGATTTTTCGAAACGCCCGATAATAGCGTCCAGCCCCCCTTCCAGAGACACGTCGCTCAGCCCTGGCCGCACACCGTAATCCGGCAAACGAATATGCTCGGCCTGCACCTTGCTGCCGTCACACAGCGATACAGCCTGAAACAATACATTTTCCAATTGCCTTACATTTCCGGGCCAGTGGTACTGACTCAGGCGCTTGATGGCACCCGGCGCAATGCCTGGCAACGGGCAGCCGATCTGGCGGCTGGCGTGATCCAGAAAGTGCTCCACCAGCGGCTCAAGACCGTCCAGACAATCGCGCAACGGCGGTATGTGCAGCGACAGCACATTGAGGCGATGGTAGAGGTCCTGCCTGAAGACCCCTTGGGCGCATAGCTCCGACAGGTCAACCTGGGTCGAACACATCACACGCACATCGAGAAACATGTCCTCGTCGCTGCCGACCCGGCGAAGGCTGCCGTCCTGAATGAAACGCAGCAGCTTGGCCTGCATGCGCGCACTCAGCTCACCCACACCATCAAGGAACAGCGTGCCGCCTGCTGTCAGCTCCAGCAACCCGAGCCGGCCTTCCGCTCGCGCGCCCTCGAACGCTCCGGGGTCGTAGCCGAACAGCTCAATCTCGGCCATGGACTCCGACAGCCCGGCACAGTTAAGCGCCATCAGCGGTGACTGGCCACGCGGGCTGGCAAGGTGGCAGGCACGGGCGAGCAATTCCTTGCCGGTGCCGGTTTCGCCCTCGATCAGCAGCGGTGCATCCAGTGGTGCCATGCGCCGCGCCTCGCGGACCACCGCAGCCATGACCTTCGAACTCTGAAAGATGCTGTCAAAGCCGCGTAACTCCTGTTTGCGTACATGGTAGATGCGCTCACCAACCCGATCAGCGCGGTGCAGGGTCAATACAGCCCCGGCCATGGCTTCGCTGTCATCGTGCTCCGATTGCAACGGGGCGATGTCGGCGAGAAACACATCGCCGCGCACCTTGACCCGCAGACCATTGATCCGCGACTGGCTGGCCCGCACCAGCTCAGGCAGGTCGAAATCCTCGGCATAGCGCGACAGCGGCATCCCCGGCACTTCATCGACCCGCACGCCCAGCAACTGCGCGGCTGCACGATTGGCTGCGACGATTGCACCGGCCATATCGATGGACAGCACAGGGAACTCCAGCGCACCGAGCAAGGCGTTGAGCTCCATGTGCCGACGCTCGCTGGGCATCAGCCCGACACGCTTGACGCCGAATACACCGGTGATCGCCTCAAACTTCGGGCGCAGGGCCTGAAACTGCAGATTGATCAGGTTCGGGCAATGCAGATAGATAGCGTCGCCATGCTCGCCCCCCACTTCACCACGCGCCACGTTGACGCCGTAGGCCACCAACAGATCGAGAATATCGCGAAGAATGCCGATCCGGTTCTGGCAATGCACCTTGATGCGCATGATTCAGTCGCCCCTGTGAGCGTGGTTTTTTAGAGAGTGGCAAAGTTTCCGTCAACAATACGTTACAGACGCACGCTTCGCGAGAGACCAATCTGCTGAATTCATAGTCCACGGGAACCCCGCGTAAAGTTTTCGTTACGAAATCTGGCGACAGGACGGGAGCGCGACGACTTTCACAGGCAGACCCATCGTCGAAAGCGGGTTATTCCTGCAGGCAGGCTTTTACAAAAATACTTCACAAGAGCAGCCTTTCGAGGACATCAGCATGGCCCAGACGCTTTACGTGGCACGCGAGCCGGACGCTTCGGGCTTCATTGATTACACAGCTGCCGAACATGCGGTATGGAACACCCTGATCACCCGGCAGATGACGATCATTGAAGGTCGGGCCTGCCAGGAGTATCTGGACGGTATCGAGCAACTGGGCCTGCCCCATGAGCGCATTCCGCAGCTGGGGGAAATCAACAAGGTTCTGGGCGCGACCACTGGCTGGCAGGTCGAGCGAGTGCCAGCGCTGATCCCCTTCCAGACGTTCTTTGAGCTGCTGGCCAGCAAGCGTTTTCCGGTGGCAACGTTCATTCGTACCGCAGAAGAACTGGACTACCTGCAGGAACCGGACATCTTTCATGAAATATTTGGTCACTGCCCGCTGCTGACCAATCCTTGGTTTGCCGAATTTACCCATACCTACGGCAAACTCGGCCTGAGCGCGAGCAAGGAACAACGTGTGTATCTGGCCCGGCTGTACTGGATGACCATCGAATTTGGTCTGGTCGACACACCACAGGGGCGCAAAATCTACGGCGGCGGTATTCTTTCTTCGCCCAAGGAAGCGGTGTACAGCCTGTCGCCGGCTCCCGAACACCAGCTATTCGACCCGCTTGAAGCGATGCGCACGCCGTACCGCATCGACATTCTGCAACCGCTGTATTTTGTTCTGCCAAGCCTCAAGCACCTATTCGACCTGGCGCAGGAAGACATCATGGCGCTGGTAGAACAGGGCATGCAGTTGGGCTTGCACGCCCCGAAATTCCCACCTAAAACCAAAAGCCACGCGGCCTGAAACGCGGCCAGGTATCTGAAAAGGAAACCCTGTTTATGAGTACCTTGAATCAAGCCCATTGCGAAGCCTGCCGAGCAGACGCCCCACAAGTCAGCGAAGCCGAATTGCCGGAACTGCTCAAGCAGATCCCGGACTGGAACATCGAGGTCCGCGACGCGGTGATGCAGCTGGAAAAAGTGTTTCTGTTCAAGAATTTCAAATGGGCGCTGGCGTTCACCAACGCGGTGGGCGAAATTGCTGAAGCGGAAGGCCATCACCCGGGCCTGTTGACCGAGTGGGGCAAAGTGACCGTGACCTGGTGGAGCCACTCGATCAAAGGCCTGCACCGCAACGATTTCATCATGGCCGCGCGCACTGACGAAGTGGCCAAGGATGCAGAAGGCCGAAAATAAAATGTTCAACGGGCCGCGGACCCTGCTCACGCGGTCTGGCCCAATGAAATCAAGCTCGTCAGCGCCTCGCGAGATAAAAAGCCGGACAGTAAAAAAGCCATTTTGTTTCACAACCAGGGTAATCGGGGTAAAAAAATATCCTGATTGTCATTTTCGGTGGGTTATCCTGCGCAGGCTTTTTAAAGCACGGTTCTATCTGCAACCCCTTGCGAGGAGCGACGACGATGCATGAAATCCCTAACTTCCCACCAGGCCAACAGGAACCACAACAGTCGACCCTGGCTCAACAGGAGCTTGGTCAACCTGTCGCAATGAAAGCAGCACCCTCGGCTCAAGACAGCCAGAAAGCCGGAAGCAAAGACTGAAGGCGATTGTTTTCAGGCGTATCGAAAAACGGTTCTGCCGATTTTCAATACGCCTGGAAAACCAGTAACAGGCAAACAGCAGATTTTTATGAGCGACTTCACTGAAACGCAAGCCAATGCCCTGATTGGCACCGCCGAGAAAATGATCGAAATCTGGTCACGCCTCAGCCCGGAAAAACAGAGCGCCCTGCTCGCCCGTTTCGGTACTCAGGAAAACGCCTTGGCCGCCCTAGTGACCACACAGCTTGTAGCCCCGGCAAACAAATAATCCTCCATTCGCCGTTTATTTCACTTCATTGCACCTGCATGACGCGATGCGTCGGTATGATAAGCACTTCGAGAGCTTGCTAAGGGTTTTCCCCTGCCCGCTCGAACGCCATACCCGCACAGAATGAAAGCCTGCCCCATGCCCGAGACACAGCAAACCACGCCGCAAACCCCTATGGCTGTTACCCAGACCGTCATTTCCATTGTGATGTTCACGTTTATCGGCTACCTGAATATCGGTATTCCGCTTGCCGTACTACCAGGCTACGTCCACAGCGATTTAGGCTTCGGCGCGGTTATCGCAGGCCTGGTGATCAGCGTGCAGTACCTGGCGACATTGATCAGTCGACCATGGGCGAGCCGTATCATCGACAATCTGGGCAGCAAGAAAGCCGTGCAGATCGGCCTGACCGGCTGCGGGCTGAGCGGTATATTCATGCTGGTGCCGGTCTGGCTGGACAGCTGGCCGATGGCGAGCCTGGTGATTCTGCTGATTGGCCGGGTGATTCTCGGCAGCGCGGAAAGTCTGGTAGGTTCGGGCTCGATTGGCTGGGGCATCGGCCGGGTCGGCGCGCAGAACACTGCCAAAGTGATCTCCTGGAACGGTATCGCCAGCTACGGCGCTCTGGCCATCGGCGCACCGCTGGGTGTCTGGATGGTTGACTCACTCGGGTTGTGGACAGTAGGTGTCAGCATCATGCTGCTCTGCGCACTGGGCCTGTACCTGACCTGGCACAAGCAGGCCGCACCGATTGTGCCAGGTGAACGGCTGCCCTTCATGCACGTACTGGGGCGAGTGTTTCCACACGGCATGGGCCTGGCGCTGGGCGGCATCGGCTTCGGCACCATCGCCACCTTTATCACCCTGTATTACGCGAGCAACCACTGGCCGAATGCGGCGCTATGCCTGACGCTGTTCGGTGGCAGCTTCATCGCGGCGCGCCTGCTGTTCGGCAACCTGATCAATCGTCTGGGCGGCTTTCGGGTGGCGATTGTCTGCCTGTCAGTGGAAAGCCTGGGGCTGTTGCTGCTGTGGATGGCCCCCACTCCGGAGCTGGCACTGGCTGGCGCGGCGTTGACCGGTTTCGGGTTCTCGTTGGTGTTTCCCGCGCTGGGCGTGGAAGCCGTCAACCTCGTCCCCGCCTCCAGCCGGGGCGCTGCGGTCGGCGCTTACTCGCTGTTCATCGACCTGTCCCTGGGCATCACCGGCCCACTGGCAGGCGCGATTGCCGCAGGCTTCGGCTTTGTCTCGATCTTCCTGTTTGCGGCGCTGGCGTCACTTACCGGGCTGGCGTTAAGCGTCTATCTGTACAAGCAGACGCAGGTATTGCGCCACTGATGATCGGTTCCGGTCATCGTCCCCACGATCCAGAACGGCATGCGACGCGGAGCGACGCACGATAGTTGGGATTATCGTTCCGCACGCTCCAGCGTGGGAATGCAGGTCTCGACGCTCTGCGTCGCCGAGAGGACGCAGAGCGTCCGGAAAGGCATGCGACGCAGAGCGTCGCACGATATTCGGGCTGATCGTTCCCACGCTCCCGCGTGGTAACGCCGTTCTGGACGCTCTGCGTCCGATCTTGAAGGGCCAGCTGTACTCAGAAATCCACTTTCCCGCGTCCAGCCTTGATCGAGCCGCGTTTGCTCTTGGACTCCAGGCGGCGGGTCTTGGAACCCAGGGTCGGCCGTGTCGGGCGGCGTTTCTTTTCGACTTTGGCGGCGTTGACGATCAGTTCGCTCAAGCGCAATAACGCGTCGGCGCGGTTCTGTTCCTGAGTGCGGTATTGCTGGGCCTTGAGCACGATCACACCATCGCTGGTGATGCGACTGTCACTCAACGCCAGCAGCCGCTCCTTGTAGAACGGCGGCAGCGACGAGGCGTTGATGTCGAAACGCAAATGCACGGCGCTGGAGACCTTGTTGACGTTTTGCCCACCCGCGCCCTGGGCGCGAATGGCCGTCAGCTCGATCTCGGCGTCCGGCAAATGAACATTGTTGGAAATCACCAGCATCGGGGCATCTTCTTTTCTGCAACAGGCACAGTTATTTGCCAGTCTCGGCATTCACGACAACGCTACGCCTGTTCTTGGCTCGATAACACACCCACATGACCGCCAGCCAGACCGGTATCGCGTAAACCGATATCTGGATGCCGGGAATCATCAGCATGATGCCAAGGATAAACAGCACAAACGCCAGACACACGTAGTTACCGTAGGGATACCAAAGCGCCTTGAACAGCGGCACTTGGCCGGTACGGTTCATGTGCTGGCGGAATTTCAGATGCGAATAGCTGATCATAGCCCAGTTGATGACCAGGGTGGCCACTACCAGCGACATCAACAGCTCCAGCGCCTGCTGCGGCACGAAGTAATTGAGCAGAACCGCCACCACGGTCACCGCGGCAGACGCAAAGATAGCCTTGACCGGCACCCCGCGCCTGTCGACCTGCGCCAGCGCTTTGGGTGCATCGCCCTGCTCAGCCATGCCTACCAACATGCGGCTGTTGCAATAAGTGCCGCTGTTATAGACCGACAGCGCTGCAGTCAGTACCACGAAGTTCAGGATATGCGCCGCCGCATCGCTACCCAGCATCGAGAACACCTGCACGAACGGGCTGCCGCTATAGGAGTCACCCGAGGCATTGAGGCTGGCCAACAGGCTGTCCCAGGGTGTCAGCGACAACAGCACCACCAGTGCGCCGATGTAGAAAATCAGGATGCGGTAGATGACCTGATTGATCGCCTTGGGGATCACGGTCTTCGGCTGTTCGGCCTCGGCAGCAGTGAAGCCGAGCATTTCCAGACCGCCGAACGAGAACATGATGATTGCCAGCGCCATGACCAGCCCGCCGACACCATTGGGAAAGAATCCGCCATGCTCCCAGAGGTTGCTGACCGACGCCTGCGGGCCGCCACTGCCACTGACCAGCATGTAACTGCCCAGCGCGATCATGCCGATAATCGCCACCACCTTGATGATCGCGAACCAGAACTCGGTCTCGCCGAACACCTTGACGTTGGTCAGGTTGATGGCATTGATGAGAATGAAGAACGCAGCCGCTGAAACCCAGCTCGGGATGTCCGGCAGCCAGTAATGAATGTACTTGCCGACAGCAGTCAGCTCCGACATACCGACCAGGATGTACAGCAGCCAGCAATTCCAGCCGGACAGGAACCCGGCGAAACCGCCCCAATAATTGTGGGCAAAATGGCTGAACGACCCGGCGACGGGCTCTTCGACGATCATCTCGCCCAGCTGGCGCATGATCATGAAAGCGATGAAGCCACAAATCGCATAACCGAGAATCATCGAAGGCCCGGCCGATTTCAGCACGCCCGCCGACCCGAGAAACAAGCCAGTGCCGATAGCGCCGCCCAGAGCAATCAGCTGAATGTGCCGATTCTTCAGACCGCGCTTCAATTCACCCGAGGGTGCAGTTGTTTCACTCATTCGATAGCTACCTGATTGTTCTTGTTCTGTGACCGAAAAGGACCTGCCGCGCTTGTGACGCAACAGAATTGCAGCACCCCGGACGGGTGATCCGAAGTATTGAGCAGCAATGATTCACAGAAAAAAGCGCGGCATTGTACACCTGCATCCAGGTTGAGGTTTGAAACAGGGAAATGAATGCAGCGGGGCTGTATGACAAGGTTTTTCACATCGCCAAAAACGACAACGCCAGCCCTGGGGGCTGGCGATGCCATTCATTCACACCACAGGATCACTCAGGCTTGCGACGACCGAAGCCAGGACGCTGACCCGAACCTGCCGGTGGACCGCGACGCTTGCCTGACGGCGCATCGTCGTTGACCAGCTTGATGCCGACACGCTTTGGCCCAGGCTTGGCCGGGCGCTTATTCATCTCGCTCGGACGCTCGGCGACCGGTGTGCCACGGCTGTTGTCTGCCGGACGCGGTGCACGCGAACCTGGCTTGCCCGAGTCCTTGCGCGGCGAAGGACGCTGCGTGGAGTCGCCGCCACGCGGACGATCACGTTCGCTGCCGGTAATTTGCGGCTGACGCGGTGCGCGGTCGCCAGTCGCCGGAGCGCCAGCAGCCGGACGCAAGGTGCGAACGCGCTCGCCTTTGCCCAGAGGGCGCGACGATTGACGCTGCAGACGCTCCATCTTGTCTTTGGTCTTGGCATTCATCTGCGGCTGGGCCACAGGTTGCAGACCGACTTCGGCAGCCAGAATGTCGACTTCGTACTGGCTCATTTCGCGCCAGCGGCCCATCGGCAGGTCGGAGTTGAGGAACACCGGCCCGTAACGCACGCGCTTCAGACGGCTGACCACCAGCCCTTGGGATTCCCAGAGACGGCGCACTTCACGGTTACGACCTTCCATTACCACGCAGTGATACCAGTGGTTAAAGCCTTCGCCGCCCGGTGCCTGCTGGATATCGGTGAAACGTGCCGGACCGTCTTCAAGAATCACACCATTCTTGAGGCGCAGCAGCATGTCGTCATCGACTTCGCCACGTACACGAACCGCATATTCGCGGTCCATTTCAAACGATGGGTGCATCAGACGGTTGGCGAGCTCACCGTCAGTGGTGAACATCAGCAGACCGGTGGTGTTGATGTCGAGACGGCCGATGTTGATCCAGCGACCCTCTTTCGGGCGCGGCAGACGATCGAACACGGTCGGACGACCTTCAGGGTCGTCACGGGTGCAGATTTCGCCATCGGGCTTGTTGTACATGATCACGCGGCGAACCGTTTCGGCTGCTTCTTCGCGCTTGATGACGCGACCATCGACACTGATGGCGTCATGCAGGTCGACGCGTTGACCGAGGGTCGCGTCCTTGCCATTGACCTTGATGCGGCCTTGGGTAATCCAGGCTTCTACGTCACGGCGTGAACCCACGCCAATGCGCGCCAGAACCTTCTGCAGCTTTTCGCCTGCGGGTCCGATTTCCTGGCTGTCCTGCTTGTCTTTTTCACTCATCTGGGCACCTCCCGGTGTGTCGAATCAGGGCTGGCCGAGAACCGGCAAGACCTGTGCCCGGCACGCTGTGGATAGCGGCAGGGCGAAATACTTGAAAGCCCGGGCTACACTTGATCGCCGAGGGTCGGCCATCATACGCCCCTGCGCCGGTTTACGCATCCAGCGTCAGTGGCAAATGCCCGAATCACTTCTTCTTTTTACGACCGGCGGTCTTGAGCTTCGCCAGCCGCTTGGCAGACTCCTCGAGTACCGTGCGCTTGTCATCCTTGTCGAGTTTCTTCCAGGCCTTGATTTCACGCTTGCTGCGGCCACAGCCCAGGCAGATATCATCATCGAACTTGCACAGGCTGATGCAGGGGTTCTTGGTCGAACTCATGGGCAGCGGGTCTCATGGCGAGGGATATAGTTTGTGACTCTGGTCAGGCGTATGAATTCGACCGAAGTGCGCTGGGCATTGTGCACGACAGTTCTGATTACCGTTCCGCACTCCAGCGTGTGAATGCAGTTCTCGACGCTCTGCGTCGCCAAGAGGACGCAGAGCGTCCAGAAAAGCGCTACCACGCGGAGCGTGGGAGCGATAATCAGGAGCCTTTATCCTCGTCGCCATCCTCGCTCTCGATCTCAGGCTCCGCCCGCAGCAGGTCGTCGAAGTCGGTCTTGAGGCCCTGCTCCATCGAATCCAGCTCCACCAGCAGGCTGCGGAAGCTGGTTTCGTCGCGAGGTGCTTCGGGTTCCGCTTCCGGATCGAGGCTGGCGTCGGCCAAGGCCTGCAGGTGCGCGGGTACGGGGGCGTCTTCGAAATCCAGGACCGGCTCGGTTTCCATCTCGCGCAGGTCGGCCAGCGGCGGCAGCTCGTCCAGGCTTTTGAGGTTGAAGTGATCCAGAAAACCCTTGGTGGTGGCAAACATCGCCGGCTTACCGGGCACGTCACGATAGCCCACCACCCGAATCCACTCGCGTTCCAGCAGGGTCTTGACGATGTGGCTGTTCACCGCAACACCGCGCACGTCTTCAATTTCGCCCCGCGTGATCGGCTGGCGATAAGCGATCAAAGCCAGGGTTTCCAGCATGGCGCGGGAGTAACGCTGCGGCCGTTCTTCCCACAACCGTCCGACCCAAGGGGAGAACCGGTCACGAATCTGCAGGCGATACCCCGAGGCGACTTCCTTGAGTTCGAAAGCACGCCCCTCGCAAGACTTACGCAGCACCTCCAGCGCTTTTTTGAAAATCGGCGGTTCGGGACGCTCGCCCTCTTCGAACAGCTCATACAGCCGCTCCAGTGTCTGCGGCTTTCCGGAGGCCAGCAGAAAGGCTTCAAGCAACGGGGCCAGTTCACGCGGTTCGTTGAGGTTCATGGGTGTGTTCTTGCTCTACTCGGCTCGCGCCCGGACATGGATCACCGCAAAGGGCTCGTTTTGGACCAGCTCGACAAGGGATTCCTTGACCAGCTCCAGCACCGCCATAAATGTCACGACCACACCCAAACGCCCTTCTTCTGCGGTAAACAGCTCGGCGAACGGTACAAAACCGCTGCCCTTGAGACGTTCCAGCACGTCGCTCATGCGCTCACGCGTCGACAGCGCCTCGCGGCTGACCTGATGGCTTTCGAACATGTCGCCGCGGTGCAGCACTTCGGCCATCGACATCAGCACTTCTTCAAGACTGACATCCGGCAGCAACTTGCGCGCGCGGGCTTCGGGGGCGTCCAGTTTCGGCACGATGACATCGCGGCCGACCCGGCTCAGGCCGTCAATACCTTCAGCAGCGGCCTTGAAGCGCTCGTATTCCTGCAGGCGGCGAATCAGCTCGGCGCGCGGGTCGCCTTCTTCCTCTTCGACTTCCGCCGAGCGCGGCAGCAGCATGCGCGACTTGATCTCAGCCAGCATGGCGGCCATGACCAGGTATTCGGCCGCCAGCTCCAGGCGCACGGTTTTCATCAACTCGACGTAACCCATGTACTGCTTGGTGATCTCGGCCACGGGAATATCGAGGATATCGATGTTCTGTTTGCGGATCAGGTACAGCAGCAGGTCGAGCGGCCCCTCGAACGCTTCAAGAAAGACCTCCAGCGCATCGGGCGGGATGTACAGGTCCAGCGGCATCTGCGTGACCGCACGCCCGTAGACCAGCGCGAACGGCAGCTCCTGCTGGGCGTCTGCCTGGCTGTCGACGGACTCGACGACGGTCATTAAGCGCGTTCACCGAACGGCGTTGGATCACCGCAGCCAACCCGAACCACTTCTGGCTCTCCGCCAGCCAGGTTGATGACTGTGGACGCCGAAATACCGCCGATCCCGCCATCAATGATCAGGTCCACCTGATGCTCAAGAATCTGGCGCATCTCGTAAGGATCGCTGAGCGGCACAGTGTCACCCGGCATGATCAGGCTGACGCTCATCAGCGGCTCGCCCAATTGCTCGAGCAAGGCCTGGGCAATGGGGTGGCTCGGCACGCGCAGGCCGATGGTGCGGCGCTTGGGGTGCAGCACCAGGCGCGGCACCTCGCGAGTGGCGTTGAGAATAAAGGTGTACGGCCCCGGCGTGTGCGCCTTGAGTGCGCGGAAAGCGCCGGTGTCGACCTTGGCAAAAAGCCCCAGTTGCGACAGGTCGCAGCACATCAGGGTGAAGTTGTGCTTGTCGTCCAGCTGACGCAGACGGCGGATACGCTCGATGGCGCTCTTGTCACCGATCTGGCAACCCAGCGCATAGGACGAATCTGTCGGGTACACCACCAGCCCGCCGGCTTTTATGATTTCCGCGGCCTGTTTGATCAGGCGCGGCTGCGGGTTTTCCGGATGGACCTGGAAAAATTGACTCACGGTAACTTCCTGTTCAGACGGCGGCAGTAGGCTGTTCATGTTTGAATCTGCACCACAAAGGCGGTAGATCTTCAGGCACGGGACGATAAGTGCCGATCTCGCCCCAGTTGCCAGGACCGTGGAAGTCGCTGCCGGCAGTAACCAGCAGACCGAACTCGCGTGCAAGGATGGCAAGGGTCCCAACCTGATCGGCAGGCTGCATGCCATTGACCACTTCTATGGCGTGCCCACCGGCCTGGACGAAATCGCCGACCAGTTTACGCCGTTTACTGCGAGTAAAGTCATAATGTGAAGGATGCGCGAGGCTGACCCATGCACCCGATGCCCGCAAGGTGGCGACGGTTTCTTCCAGCGTTGGCCAGTGCTGCTTCACATCGCCCAGTTTGCCAGCACCCAGCCATTTGCGAAACGCCTCGGCGCGGTCCTTGACGAAACCTGCGCGCACCATGAAGTCAGCAAAGTGTGGACGCGCAGGCGCATTACCGCTGTCACCCAGCTCCTGCTGGATCGCGCGAGCGCCTTCCAGCGCGCCAGGCATACCTTTGATCGCCAATTTGCGGCTGATTTCTTCAGCACGCAGCCAGCGTCCCTCATGCAAACGGCTGATAGCTTCAGTCAGCGCCGGGGCCTGGGTATCGAATCCATAGCCCAGAATATGGATGGTCGCACCGCCCCAGGTGCAGGACAGCTCCACCCCGTTGACCAGCTGCATGCCCAATGAATGCGCTACCGCGCGGGCTTCTTCAAGCCCTTCGAGGGTGTCGTGGTCGGTCAGCGACAGGACGCGCACGCCGTTTTCATGAGCACGGGCAACCAGTGCCGTGGGCGAGAGCGCCCCGTCGGAAGCGGTGCTGTGGCAGTGCAGGTCAACATTCATAGTGGTGCTTTCGTGTTCATTGATGTTTGTTATTATGCCGCCACATCCTGCTTCTGGCTGCCATTGTGAAACAATTCATCGACTTCATCCCGCTGCTCCTGTTTTTCATCGTTTACAAAACCGAGCCGCGTGCCGTGGATATCCTCGGCAATACCTATATGGTAGGCGGCATTTTCAGCGCAACGGCGATGCTGATCATCAGTTCGGTGGTGGTCTACGGCATTCTTTACCTCAAACAGCGCAAGCTGGAAAAAAGCCAGTGGCTCACACTGGTCGCCTGTCTGGTGTTTGGCAGTCTGACACTGGCCTTCCACAGCGAAACCTTCCTGAAATGGAAAGCCCCGGTGGTCAACTGGCTATTTGCCGTGGCTTTCGCCGGCAGTCATTTCATCGGTGACCGCCCGCTTATCCAGCGCATCATGGGCCACGCATTGACCCTGCCAGCGGCGATCTGGACCCGGCTCAACATCGCCTGGATCGTATTCTTCCTGTTCTGCGGCGCGGCCAACCTGTACGTGGCCTTCACCTATCAGGAATTCTGGGTCGACTTCAAAGTATTCGGCAGTCTGGGCATGACCCTGATCTTCCTGGTCGGCCAGGGGATCTACCTGTCACGCCATCTGCACGACACCGCACCCAATACGACCAAATCCGAGGACTGACATGCTCTACGCAATCATCGCCACCGACGTCGAAAACTCGCTGGAAAAACGCCTCAGCGTGCGCCCGGCACACCTTGAGCGCCTAAACGCGCTCAAGGATGAAGGCCGTCTGGTGCTGGCCGGCCCACACCCGGCAGTCGACAGCAACGACCCGGGTGCTGCCGGTTTCAGCGGCAGCCTGATCGTGGCCGAGTTTGAATCGCAAAGCGACGCCAAGGCGTGGGCCGAAGCCGATCCATATGTTGCGGCAGGCGTTTATGCCAATGTCGTGGTCAAGCCATTCAAGCTCGTCCTGCCCTGATCACCTCCTCTGACACCCTTACGGCTCTGCCTCAACCGAGGCATAGCCGTATTGAACCCCGCCTCTTGCTCATCCTTCCTGACACCCTGCCGATACCCTGCTCAATGTGCGAATTTATACGGCTCGGTAAAAGGGAGTTCAGATGCGTTCAGGTACGTGGTGTCTGTTGGCAGTTTTGATGGCGACAGGGTTTCAGGTGAACGCCGAGACGGTCAATGAGAGCGGCGCAGTGCAGCCTTTGCACCTGCCCAGCCCCGCCAATCAGATTGCCGACCTTCAGTTGCGGCTCAAGGACAGCGAGCGTCAGCGCGACGAGCTGACACGGCAGTTGCAAAACGTCGATCCGGAACGCGACAACGCCTTGTTGACACGTTTGCGCCAGGAGAACCAAAAGCTCAAGTTGCAGCTCAAAGAAGCACTGTCGGCAGCGCCTCCTCGCTTGCTGACCGAGCAACAACAATGGTTCGTCGCAGGCGGTGGCGTTGCGATGTTCGCCCTTCTGTGCGGTATATTGGTCAGCGGTTGGCGTAGGCAACGTCGGCAGTGGCTAAATTGAGTGAGTCATGAGCGAGCTGTTACTAATTGATGATGATCAGGAGCTGTGCGAACTGCTGAGCAGTTGGCTGAGCCAGGAAGGCTTTCAGGTGCGCGCCTGTCACGACGGGGCCAGTGCGCGTCAGGCTCTGGCCGATGCAGCTCCGGCGGCCGTGGTGCTGGACGTGATGCTGCCTGATGGCAGCGGCCTGGAACTGCTCAAGCAATTGCGCAATGACCACCCGGACCTGCCGGTGGTCATGCTCTCGGCACGCGGCGAACCGCTGGACCGCATTCTGGGCCTTGAACTGGGCGCTGATGACTACCTGGCAAAACCCTGCGACCCGCGTGAGCTCACCGCCCGCCTGCGCGCCGTGCTGCGTCGCAGTCACCCGGTGGCGTCGTCTACGCAACTGGAACTGGGTGACCTGACCTTCAGCCCGATGCGCGGCGTGGTCAGTGTCGACGAAAAGGAACTGACCCTCACCGTCTCCGAAAGCCGTCTGCTTGAAGCACTGATGCGCCAGCCCGGCGAACCACTGGACAAGCAGGAACTGGCGCAACTGGCGCTGGGCCGCAAACTGACGCTCTACGACCGCAGCCTGGACATGCACGTCAGCAACCTGCGCAAGAAAATCGGCCCTCACGCTGACGGTCGTCCACGCATCGTCGCCCTGCGCAGCCGCGGCTATTATTATGCTTTGTAAGCAACTGCCCCCTTACACAAGCTTTACCAAGCGCTGACTGCGCTTGACCTTGATCTCCCTAAACTGGGCTCATCGGCATCGAGCCGCACTAGAGACAAGGAGATACACAATGCGCAAGACCCTGATCGCTTTGATGTTTGCCACTGCCCTGCCGACCATTGCCATGGCCGCACCACCAGCGCCACCTGCCGGTGGCCCGGATGCTGACGCACCTGCCATGCACATGGATCGTGATGACCGCGGCCCTGGCCCACGTATGGATCGAGGCCCTGGCCCGATGGGACCGATGGCTGAGCTGGACCTGACACGTGAACAGCGTCAGCAGATCGAACGCTTGATGCGCGAGCAACGGCACGAGCGCCGCGAAATCACTCAAAGCTACCTGGAAAAAATGCCTGCTGCCGACCAGAAAGCAATGCACGACGAAATCGAAGCCAAACGCTCCAAGACCGACAGCGAAGTTCGTGCACTGCTGAGGCCTGACCAGCAGAAGCTGTTTGACGAAATCAAGAAGAAAGAAGATGAGCGTCGCGCCGAATGGGCCGAGTTCAAGGCCTGGAAAGCGGCAAAAGCAGCAAAAACGCTGTAATCATCAGGCCTCGCGGCCCGATAAGCTGAACACAACCCGGCATGCACGCGCATGCCGGGCTTCTTTATTGAGATCGAGGGAATCCTGTGCGTTCATTGTTCTGGCGAATCCTGGCCAGCTTCTGGCTGGCCATAGCTCTGGTAGGCGGCCTGTCGGTGCTCATGGGGCACATGCTCAATCAGGATGCGTGGATCCTCAGTCGTCACCCGGTGCTCAACTCGTTGCCCGAGCAGTGGACGCAACGCTTCGAGGACAAGGGCGCGGATAACGCTCAGGAATTTCTTCAGGAGATCAAACGTCGCAATCGTATCGACACACAAGTGCTCAGCGACAGCGGCGAGCCGATGGTGCGTGGCACCTTCCCGCCGCGCGCAGCCGCGCTGGAAGCGCGGCAGCGGGAAGACGACGATCAGGGGCGCAAACTGCCCTGGCGCCGTCTGGCCACCGAGTACAGCAGCCCGAAAACCGGTGAAACGTACCTGTTCATCTACCGCGTTCCACACCCGGAGCTCGACGAGTGGCACCGCCAGAGCCTGATGTGGCCGCTGAGTGCGCTGGGCATTGCACTGGTGGTGCTGACCCTTTTCAGCCTGTTCGTGACACTCTCGATCACCCGACCGCTGAGCCGTCTGCGTGGCGCTGTGCATGATCTGGGGCAAACCAGCTATCAACAGCATAGCCTCGGACAACTGGCCAACCGGCGTGACGAGTTCGGCGTGCTGGCCAAGGACTTCAACCGCATGGGCGCGCGCCTGCAAAGCCTGATTGGCAGTCAGCGTCAGTTGCTGCGCGATGTGTCTCATGAATTGCGCTCACCGCTGGCCCGATTGCGCATCGCCCTGGCGCTGGCTGAACGTGCGGAGCCTGCCGAGCGTGAAAAGCTCTGGCCACGGTTGGGTCGTGAGTGTGACCGGCTGGAGGCGCTGATCAGCGAGATCCTGGCCCTGGCGCGCCTCGACGCCGAGCTTCGCGGCCCTGAGCCTGTCGACCTCGAAGCACTGCTGCAGCGCCTGAAGAACGACACCCAACTGGACGGTATCGACCAGAACATTCGCGTCGAGGTGCAGGACAACCTGCAGTTCAAAGGCTGGCCGGACATGATCGAACGTGCGCTGGACAACCTGCTGCGCAACGCGCTGCGCTTCAACTCCACCGGTCAGCGCATCGATCTGCAGGCAACTCAGGTCGGCGATTACGTCCGTCTGAGCGTCCGCGATCATGGCCCGGGGGTTGCCGACGAACATCTGGCACAACTGGGCGAGCCGTTTTATCGCGCGCCCGGCCAGACGACGCCGGGACACGGTCTGGGCCTGGCGATTGCAAAACGTGCAGCGGAACGGCATGGCGGCAGCCTGATACTGGGCAATCACCCGGACGGCGGCTTCATTGCCACGCTGGATCTGCCCAGAGAACCGCTCAGCTCATCATCTGTTTAGCCTTGCCACTCGCTGACAAACCCGCCAACGTCGACTTTCGGGGCTTCGCGCGGCGGGTTCTGCGGGGTGCCGAGGTATAGAAAGCCAATTACCTCTTCGTCGGCCTCAAGCCCGAACCCTTTGGCGACGTGTGGCGTATAGCACAGCTCACCCGTCCTCCAGACCGCGCCGACACCCAGTGCATATGCCGCCAGCAACACGCCGTGGGCGGCGCACCCGGCGGTGATCAGTTGTTCCGAGCGCGGAACCTTGAAATGGTCTTGCAAGCGAGCGATCACCACCACGACCAAGGGTGCGCGCAACGGTCCCAGACGGGCCTTTTCCAGCGCCTGCGGGGTAATCTCACCGCTACTTTGCTGCAGCGCTTCCACCAGCAGCTCGCCCATGCGATCACGCGCCGGGCCTTCGACGGTCAGGAAACGATAAGGCTTGAGCTGTCCATGATCCGGTGAGCGCAGCGCCGCACCGAACATGATTTCCCGCTGCGCAGCATCCGGGGCCGGGTCGACCAGTCGCGGAACCGATACGCGATTGAGCAAAACGTCGAGCGCCTGCATGGGCGGTCTCCTTGAAAAGTGATCGAGCATTCTAGAGCCTGTTTACCGTCAATAACGAGTGCGACGGACAATTCCTTACCCACTCTGTCGAACCCTGCCCCTGGCTGCACTGGTTTACATGCCTTCAAGCGCGGGTAGAATGGCGCCTTCCCTCACACCCGCCCGAGCCATTCATGTCGTTGCCGACCTTTCGCATCATCGGTTTCATTATCGGCATCTTCCTGATCACCCTGGCTGTCGCCATGATCGTGCCTATGGCTACGCTGGTCATCTACGACCGTTTCGAGGACCTGCGCGAGTTTCTGTGGGCCAGCGCCATCACCTTTATCGCCGGCCTGGCGCTGGTGGTGCCCGGACGCCCCGACAACGTCCAGTTGCGCCCGCGGGACATGTACATGCTGACCGTCTCCAGCTGGATCGTGGTGTGCATTTTCGCCGCCCTGCCCTTTCTGCTGACCCAGCACATCAGTTACACCGATTCGTTCTTTGAAAGCATGTCAGGCATCACCGCCACCGGCTCCACCGTGCTCAGCCATCTGGACAGCATGTCACCGGGTATTCTGATCTGGCGTTCGATGCTGCACTGGCTTGGCGGTATCGGCTTTATCGGTATGGCCGTGGCGATTCTGCCGTTGCTGCGTATTGGTGGCATGCGCCTGTTCCAGACCGAATCGTCGGATCGCTCGGAAAAGGTCATGCCCCGCTCGCACATGGTGGCCAAGTTCATTGTGCTGGCCTACGTCGGTTTTACCGCGCTGGGCAGCCTGGCCTTCTGGGCGGCGGGCATGAGCCTGTTCGATGCGATCAACCATGCGATGTCGGCCATTTCCACGGGCGGGTTCTCCACCTCCGACCTGTCGCTGGCCAAGTGGCCGCAGCCTGCGGTGCATTGGGTCGCGATTGTGGTGATGATCCTCGGCAGCCTGCCCTTTACCCTGTATGTCGCGACCCTGCGCGGTAATCGCAAGGCGTTGATCAAGGATGAGCAGGTGCAGGGGCTGATCGGGCTGCTGTTGGTCACCTGGCTGGTAATGACCGTCTGGTACGCCAACACCACCGACCTGCCGTGGACCGAGGCGCTGCGTCACGTGGCCCTGAACGTGACGTCGGTGGTGACGACTACCGGTTTTGCACTCGGCGACTACAGCCTGTGGGGCAACTTCTCGCTGATGCTGTTCTTCTATCTGGGTTTCATCGGCGGCTGCTCGGGCTCGACGGCGGGCGGGGTGAAGATCTTCCGCTTTCAGGTCGCCTATATCCTGCTCAAGACCAACCTTAATCAACTGATTCACCCACGCGCGGTGATGAAGCAGAAATACAACGGCCATCGACTGGACGACGAAATCGTTCGCTCGATTCTGACCTTTTCGTTTTTCTTCACCATCACCATCTGCCTGATCGCATTGATGTTGTCGCTGCTCGGGCTGGACTGGATGACCGCACTGACCGGGGCTGCCAGCACCGTATCCGGCGTAGGGCCGGGGTTGGGCGAGGTGATTGGGCCTGCGGGCAACTTCTCTACCTTGCCCGATGCTGCCAAATGGATTCTGTCCGGCGGCATGCTGCTCGGCCGCCTGGAGATCATTACCGTACTGGTACTGTGTGTACCGGCGTTCTGGCGGCATTGAGGTCTGGCTGGGCGCGGGAGCAGAACGGGCGACGCTTCGCTTATTCGCGAAGACGGCATTTGATCTATCGTTCCCAAGCTCCGCGTGGTAATGCAGTCGAACTCTGCGTCGTCAGTGCCATCGCGGTTGAAAAGCGCTTGTGGCGGTTTGGCCAAGGCTCGGTTCAGCCAGGCGCATAGCAACTAGTGCCCGCCCCCCGCCGCTGGCCCCGCCTTGGCACCAAACGGCGGTTTGGCCAGCCAGACCAGCAGTATCAGCCCCGCAAATACCCAGCCCAGCAGGTAGAAATAATCCACCGTGGACATCATGTAGGCCTGCGCGTTGAGAGTGCGTTCCAGCTGGGCGTAAGCCTGCGGGCTCGCGCCGCCCAGGCTGTCGAGGGCGTGCCGGGTTGTCGGGTCGAAGGTGCTGATGTTTTCACTCAGGTAAGCATGATGCTGGTTGGCGCGACGGATCCAGATCCAGGTGGTCAGCGAGGCTGCGAAGCTGCCGCCCAAGGTGCGCAGGAAGGTCGCCAGTCCCGAGCCGTCGGCGATCTGATTGGGCGGCAGGTCGGACAGCAGAATGCTCAGGGTCGGCATAAAGAACAGCGCCACACCAATGCCCATGAACAACTGCACCATCGCTACGTGCTCGAAATCCACGTCGGTATTGAAGCCGGCACGCATGAAACAGCTCAGCCCCATCGCCAGAAACGCCAGCCCTGCCAGCAGACGCAAGTCGAACTTGTGCGCGTACTTGCCGACAAAGGGCGACATCAGCACCGGCAGGATGCCAATCGGCGCGACGGCCAGCCCCGCCCAGGTCGCGGTGTAGCCCATCTGGGTCTGCAACCACTGCGGCAGAATCAGGTTGATACCGAAGAAGCCTGAATAGCCGCCGATCATGACCAGCGTACCGATACGGAAATTGCGGTAGGCAAACAGCCGCAGGTTGACGATCGGGTGCTTGTCGGTCATTTCCCAAATCACGAAGAAGACCAGCGCGACCAGCGAAATCAGCGAACCGAAGATGATGAAGTTCGACTCGAACCAGTCCAGATCATTGCCCTTGTCGAGCACTATCTGCAACGCACCGACACCGACAATCAAGGCCAGCAAGCCGATGTAATCCAGCGGTTGATGAGCAGTGCTGACCGGCCTTTTAGCCATCTGCGAACGCACCACCAGCACAGCGAACAAGCCGATGGGGATGTTGATAAAGAAAATCCACGGCCAACTGTAACTGTCAGTGATCCAGCCACCGAGGATCGGCCCGGCGATAGGCGCAACCACCGTCACCATCGCCAGCAATGCCAGCGCCATGCCCCTTTTCGCCGGAGGATAAACCGCGATCAGCAATGTCTGGCTCATCGGATACAGAGGACCGGCCACCATGCCCTGCAACGCCCGGAACCCCACCAGTTCCGGCATGGATTGGGAAATGCCACACAAAAACGACGCCATCACGAACAGAATGGTTGCCCACAGAAACAGCTTCACCTCACCAAAGCGACGACTGAGCCAGCCGGTCAGCGGCAAGGCAATCGCGTTGCTGACTGCGAACGAGGTAATCACCCAGGTGCTCTGCTCGGAGCTGACCCCCAGGTTGCCGGCGATGGTCGGCAACGCCACGTTGGCAATCGTGGTATCGAGCACCTGCATGAAGGTCGCCAGCGACAGACCGATGGTGCACAGCAACAGGCTTGGCGGGGTAAAAGAAGCGGGGGCGTTGTTGCTCATCGCAAATCCCTGAAGACGAGTGCGACACCCCGGCCAAGTGGCCGGGGTTCACGGATTGGCGGTTCAGCGCTGAACGGCAGTCTTGCCACTGGAAGCACTGTTCTCGTGAATCAGACGGGCGATCAACGCATCAGCGTCGGCCAGCTGCGCGGCGTAAACCTGAGTGCTGAAAGCGGCCTGCTTGCGCGGCTGTTGCGCCAGCACCGGACCGCTCTGGTCATGCAGATTGACCTCGACGGTGGTCGACAGACCGATGCGCAACGGATGCTTCGCCAGCTCTTCAGGGTTGATATGTACACGGACCGGCACACGCTGGACGATCTTGATCCAGTTACCCGTCGCGTTCTGTGCCGGCAACAGCGCAAAGGCACTGCCGGTGCCTGCGCCCAGGCTGTCGATGGTGCCGCTGTACTTCACATCGCTGCCATACAGGTCGGAGCTGATCTCCACTGGTTGACCGATGCGCATCTTGCCCAGTTGGGTTTCCTTGAAGTTGGCATCGATCCACAACTGATCCAGCGGGATCACAGCCATGGTCGCGGTGCCCGGCTGGATGCGCTGGCCCAGTTGCACGCTGCGCTTGGCCACATAACCGGTGACCGGCGCTACCAGCGTACTGCGTGCATTGGCCAGAAAGGCCTGACGCAACTGGGAGGCAGCAGCCTTGACGTCGGGATGTGAAGAAACAACCGTGTCATCGACCAGCGCCACGCTGGTGCTCAACTGCTGCTGAATGTTGTTCAACTCACTTTGCGCGCTGGTCAGGCTGTCTCTGGAATGCGACAGCTCTTCCTGGGAAATCGCCCCGCCCGCAGCCAGACTGCGCCGACGGTTGTAGTTCTCCTGAGCGGTCTGCACGGCGGTGCGCTGCGCAGCCAGTTGTGCCTTCATGCCATCGACATTGCTGTACAAACCACGCACCTGACGCACAACCTTACCCAGATTGGCCTCGGCGCTTTGCAGCGAAACTTCGGCATCGCTCGGGTCGAATTTGAGCAACACCTGCCCTTCGTGCACCAGATCGCCGTCGTCGGCACCAATGCTGATAACGGTTCCGGTAACCAACGGGGTGATTTCGACGACATTGCCATTCACGTAGGCGTCGTCGGTCTCTTCGCTCCATTGGCCGTAAAACTCGTACCAGGCCCAGATGGCCAAACCAAGAATCACGACGATGACGGCGAGCCCGATCAGCAGGAACTTGCGCTTGCCGGGCTTCGGCGTTTGCTGCGAGGACGGGGCAGATGTGTTTTCAGTGGCGGCAGTGGCCATGGCAGTTACCTTTTTATCAGCGAAGCGGCGAGACAGGAACGAGCGGCAGGCGCACGCCTGCCGACAGGTCTGCCGCTCAGCTTTTAGCTTTGGGGTTGAAGCTCAGACGAGTCAGGGTGATGTGGTCATCGGCGGCCACCAGTACCTTGGTGAGAATCCTTGTCAGGGTCTCGACCTCATCACTGTCGAGCGCGGCAAAGGTGTCATTCATGGCGTCCGCGCCAATCTGCGGCAGCAGGTCAGAGAGCGCCTGCCCCTGCTCCGTCAGCGCCAGGCGCACCTGGCGACGATCAGTCGCTGACCGCTGGCGCACGACCAGCCCTTTCTGCTCCAGACGATCGAGCATGCGGGTCATCGAACCGCTGTCCAGCGACAGGTGACGACACAATTCCACAGGGGTGTCGGTCGAGAACTGGGCAATGATGATCAGCACCTTGAACTGCGCGAACGTCACGTCATAAGGCAGCAGGTATTTGTCGAGCATGCGGTCTTTGAGCGCATTGGTACGACCGACCAGCAGCCCGATCAGGCTGGAATCGAAATTGTCGGGACTGAAATGTTTCAAGAAATCATCCAGATAGCTGCCTAGGCAGTGATTGCAAAATATTACTGCCTAGGCAGCCGTTGTCAAAGCATTTATTAGCTTGCTTACTAAATACCCATAAAAAAACGACCGCTGGCAAGGCGGTCGTTTTTGAAGGTGCGCGCGGGGAATCAGGCGGCGACGGGCACACCACTGTGAAAGCGAAACTCTTCGTCAGGGCTTTCGATCAGCTCACGCTCGGCCAGACGGATTTCCTCGATCTTGGCATCGACATCAGCCTTGTCGCCGTAGCTGTAAGCCAGCTTGAGATAATCCTGAAAATGCCGCGCTTCGGATTTCAGCAGGCCGCCGTAGAATTTGGCCAGTTCTTCGTCCAGGTGAGGCACCAGCGCAGCGAAGCGCTCACAGGAACGGGCCTCGACAATGGCACCGACGATCAGCGCGTCGGTCAGTCGGTAAGGATTGTGATTGCGCACAAGTTTGCGCAGCGCTCCGGCATAACGCGCCGAGCTGATGTTGGCCATAGGGATCTGGCGCTTTCTGATGATGCTGATCACTTGCTCGAAATGGCGCAGCTCTTCCCGAGCCAGACGCGACATCTTGCTCAACAGGTCGAACTTGTCGTTGTACTGAAACATGAACTGAAACGCAGCCCCGGCCGCCTTCTTCTCATTGTTCGCATGGTCGATCAGCAAGATATCCAGGTTGCGCAACGCGGCCTGAACCCAACTGTCGGGGGTGCGGCAAAGCAGGAAGGCTTCGATTTCGGGGATCGGGTACATAAGCTCACAGAATGACAGAGAGACAAAGCCCGGCATTATACGAGGAGCGACGATGCCTCGCGATACAAATGCATGCAGTGAAGGACGTCTGCCTGATCAGGCCCCGAACGCATCGCGCAGAAAGCCCGGTGCGATGTAACGCTGATAATGCGCCTCGGACAGCAGGAAAAACTCGCGATCGATAGCATCGCGCAATTCCGGCAGCGTCCAGTCACGAAACTCCGGCAGCAGCACAAAGCCGTAGGCCTCAACCTGACTGATGACCCGTGCGCCGCGCGCGATCAACTGGTAGGCCCAGCAATACTCGGACTGGTGCGGCACGAAACGGATCTTGCGCTGGGTGAGCTGCGCGCGCAGCTTGTCGGCATCGAAGACTTCAAGCTTGGCAGTCATCACCTGGACCAGCAATTGTTCCAGACGCAGCCATACCGCTCTTTTTTCATCCTCGTTATAGCCGTTCCAGTGGATGACCTCGTGGTGGAACCGCTTGCAGCCACGGCACACCAGGTCCCCGTAAACAGTGGAGCAAAGGCCGACGCAGGGGGTTTTGATAATGTAATCAGGCATGTCAGGCAGGACTGGGGAAGGCGAAACAGGGGCTCATGTTAGCCCTTTGTCTAAGCAAGTTCACCCCCGAAGATGTAGGGGCTAACTTACCTTTAGCGAAGTTTTGGCGTAGAATCAGCGAGCCTTTTAAGGCGCCAATGTCCGTTGGAAGCTGTTTTCAAAGCGTCACGAGCACAGTCAGGTTAACCCCGCATTGCGGCGTCGACAGGCCATTCCCTCATCAAGAATGGCCGTGTCGACCGTCACTCCCCCCGTTCTGCAGGCGTAAAACTTTGAAAACAGCTTCTGTTAGGAATCGCCGACACCCTGCCAACAAGGCTCAATAAGCCTTGCGTGGGTACGGACGATTTCTGGATGAGCGTCCCGGACACCCATTTGGGACCACTGATGAGGGTTAATACTGTGCTTGAAGCCTACCGTAAACACATCGAAGAGCGTGCCGCCCAGGGCATCGTGCCCCAGCCGCTTAACGCCGAACAAACTGCAGGCCTGGTCGAGCTGCTGAAGAATCCCCCGGCTGGCGAAGAAGCTTTCCTTGTCGATCTGATCACCAACCGCGTTCCGCCAGGCGTTGACGAAGCCGCTTACGTCAAGGCCGGTTTCCTGTCTGCCCTGGCCAAGGGCGAAGCCACTTCTCCCCTGATCGACAAAAAACGTGCAACCGAACTGTTGGGCACCATGCAGGGCGGCTACAACATCGTCACCCTGGTTGAACTGCTCGATGACGCCACCCTCGCGCCGGTCGCCGCCGAACAGCTCAAGCACACCCTGCTGATGTTCGATGCCTTCCACGACGTGGCCGAAAAAGCCAAAAACGGCAACGTTCACGCCAAGGCTGTCCTGCAGTCCTGGGCTGACGGCGAGTGGTTCAAGAAGCGTCCGACGCTGGCCGACAAGATCAGCCTGCGCGTCTTCAAGGTCACCGGCGAAACCAACACCGATGACCTGTCCCCGGCACCTGATGCCTGGTCCCGTCCGGATATCCCGCTGCACGCCCTTGCCATGCTGAAAATGGCCCGTGACGGCATCGTTCCAGACGTTCAGGGCTCTATCGGCCCGATGAAACAGATCGAAGAAATGCGCGGTCAGGGTTTCCCTATTGCCTACGTCGGCGACGTGGTCGGTACCGGTTCCTCGCGTAAATCGGCAACCAACTCGGTACTGTGGTTCTTCGGCGACGACGTTCCTTACGTGCCGAACAAGCGTGCCGGTGGTTTCTGCTTCGGCAGCAAGATTGCCCCGATCTTCTACAACACCATGGAAGATGCTGGCGCCCTGCCAATCGAATTCGATGTCTCGAACATCAACATGGGTGACGTGATCGACGTCTACCCGTACGCCGGCAAGGTGTGCAAGCACGACAGCGACGAAGTCATCACCACCTTCGAAATGAAGACCCCGGTGCTGCTCGACGAAGTTCGCGCAGGCGGCCGTATTCCGCTGATCATCGGTCGCGGCCTGACCAGCAAGGCGCGCGCCGAACTGGGCCTGCCTGAGTTCGACCTGTTCAAGACCCCTGACCAGCCAGCCGAAAGCACCAAGGGTTACACCCTGGCGCAGAAGATGGTCGGCAAGGCGTGCGGCGTTGCAGGCGTTCGTCCTGGCACCTACTGCGAGCCGAAGATGACCACCGTCGGTTCCCAGGACACCACTGGCCCGATGACCCGCGACGAGCTGAAAGACCTGGCATGCCTGGGCTTCTCGACCGACCTGGTCATGCAGTCGTTCTGCCACACTGCAGCCTATCCAAAGCCTATCGACGTCAAGACGCACCACACGCTGCCTGACTTCATCATGACCCGCGGCGGCGTTTCCCTGCGTCCGGGCGACGGCATCATCCACAGCTGGCTGAACCGCATGCTGCTGCCGGACACCGTCGGCACCGGTGGCGACTCGCACACCCGCTTCCCGATCGGTATCTCCTTCCCGGCCGGTTCCGGTCTGGTGGCGTTTGCCGCTGCCACCGGCGTCATGCCGCTGGACATGCCTGAGTCGATCCTGGTTCGCTTCAAGGGCAAGATGCAACCCGGCATCACCCTGCGCGACCTGGTTCACGCCATTCCTTACTACGCCATTCAGGCTGGCCTGCTGACCGTAGAGAAGAAAGGCAAGAAGAACGCATTCTCCGGCCGCATCCTGGAAATCGAAGGTCTCGACAACCTGAGCATCGAGCAGGCTTTCGAGCTGTCCGACGCCTCTGCCGAGCGTTCGGCTGCCGGTTGCACCATCAAGCTGGCCAAAGAGCCGATCATTGAATACCTGAATTCGAACATCACCCTGCTGCGCTGGATGATCGAACAGGGTTACGGTGATCCGCGCACCCTGGAGCGTCGTGCTCAGGCGATGGAAGCCTGGGTTGCCAACCCGGAGCTGCTGGAAGCAGACAAGGACGCCGAGTACGCCGAAATCATCGAAATCGATCTGGCCGACGTCAAAGAGCCTGTGCTCTGCGCGCCGAACGACCCGGACGATGCCCGCCTGCTGTCTTCGGTACAGGGCGAGAAGATCGACGAAGTGTTCATCGGCTCCTGCATGACCAACATCGGCCACTTCCGCGCTGCGGGCAAGTTGCTGGATCAGGTCAAGGGCCAGCTGCCGACGCGTCTGTGGCTGTCGCCGCCGACCAAGATGGACGCTCACCAACTGACCGAAGAAGGCTACTACGGCATCTACGGTAAGGCTGGCGCGCGTATGGAAATGCCGGGCTGCTCGCTGTGCATGGGTAACCAGGCACGCGTGGAACCGAACTCGACTGTAGTGTCGACGTCGACCCGTAACTTCCCGAACCGTCTGGGTGACGGCGCGAACGTCTACCTGGCCTCCGCCGAGCTGGCGTCCGTTGCTTCGATTCTGGGTCGCCTGCCGACCGTCGAAGAGTACATGGGCTATGCCAACCAGATCGACACCATGGCAGCGGACGTGTACCGCTACCTGAGCTTCGATCAGATCGCCGAGTTCCGTGAAGCCGCTGCGAACGCCAACATCCCGGCCGTTCAAGTGTAAGCACGAAAGCAGGCGTTAAAAGAACCCCATCCTCGTGATGGGGTTTTTTTGGTTTGAACCATCCCCGTACATATATTTTTCACATCCGGATGGCTATAGTAGCGGCCCTTGTTGGGGAGTAGCCTGCTCTTGACTCCGGTCACTGAGCGTTCGCATCAACATTCTCGGCTGCATGCCGTGGTGCGGACACCTTCTGGTTGGCGAGACCAACGATGCATCCATGCCTAAAGTCGGGCGTATGGTTGCGTCGTTGACTCATAGCCCGACTGGATATAACCGTGAACCCGATTTCCCTCCTCTTTCTCGCGCTTGCCATGTCCACGGACGCCTTTGCTGCGGCCCTTGGTAAAGGGGCAAGCCTGCATAAACCGCGCTTTATCGAAGCGTTGCGTACCGGTTTGATATTCGGCGCTATCGAGACCATCACTCCGGTGATCGGTTGGGGCATCGGCCAGGTCGCTGCCCGCTTTGCTGAAAGCTGGGACCACTGGATCGCCTTCACCTTGTTGCTGGTGCTGGGCCTGCACATGATCTACAACGGCATCAAGCACGATGACGATGAAGAGCAGGAAAAACCCGGCTCACACTCCTTCTGGATACTGGCAGTCACCGCATTCGCCACCAGCATCGATGCACTGGCGGTCGGCGTAGGCCTGGCGTTTGTCGACGTCAATATCATGGCCGCAGCGCTGGCTATCGGCCTGGCCACCACCGTGATGGTTACCATCGGCGTGATGCTCGGTCGCGTGCTCGGCACCATGGTCGGCAAGCGCGCTGAAATCGTTGGCGGCATCGTGCTGATCGTGGTTGGCGCAACGATTCTTTATGAGCACTTGTCTGCGGCGGCCTGATTGAGGGCCCGAGACCTATAAATGCAGAATCGAGTAGGAGGCGGGTTCACACCCGCCGTCCTCTCACACCACCCCCCGCCGACCAGCCAGAACCTTTCAGGCACTAAGATTTGTTACCACTACAACGATGTCACCCAGCACAGCCAGAAATATAGATGACATCCCGATCAGATTCTCAAGGCACTACGCGAAAATTAAGACTTCTCCTACAGACCACCTTTCACGTTTCCGATAGCCTCCCATGCGTCAACTAAACGCTGGTTATTGTTTACGGATCAAAGACATAAGGACGGCCTGCAATGATTTTTTCAGCTCGATTGGGTGACAAGCACGCCTGCCCATTGCCGGGTCACGGTACAACGCCAATCACTTCTGCATCCGGTGACGTCAACATCAACGGCATGGGCGCGGCACGTGTGGGTGATACCTGTGGGTGCGGGGCGGTCATCACTTCGGGTTTCCCCTCTATTCAAGTGAATGGCCGTCCTATGGCGCACCTGGGAAGCCCAACCAGTCACGGCGGGACAATCATCACGGGCTCCAATAATGTTGGTGGCGGCTTCGTCATGGGTGACGCGGGTGGCGCGACCATTATTAACTTCATGGCGCTGGGGGCCTTACGACCAGACGGTTCCGTGGACGACGAGAAGATGGCGACCTTGTTGGCTGACCCGAAGCTCGCGGAGAAAGCCTTGGCGGCGAACGCTTTGGTAAATCCAAATGCGGCCCGTGAGAAACCTGAAGAGGAAGCTGTACCAAATGATGGACCTGAAGGCTGTACGCATCCGAACATGATGGAAAAGCTGGCGACCTACATCGCAGACGAGATGAACAACAATATCCACCACTCCTCCGTCTTGAAGATGAATAAGCTGCTCAACTATGACGTTGCGGAAGAGACTCGTAAAAAAATGGACCTGCCTTGGTACGCCCAAATAGGGAACACCAGCCCTCAAGCTATCGGCGCTTCAAACGTGGCGGCAGCCATGATCCTTTGGACTGAGCGAGTAGGCCAGGGTCGTGATTGGGACCACAAACCAAAGATCCACGCGAAGTTTGGCAGGTATCGCCATAGGCAAGGCAAGTACGACTACTACTACGATATTTGGTCCAACATTCATTACGGCTATGTGGGCATGGCCGGAGGACTCAGTGAGAGCGTCCTTTTAGACGGCGCGGGTGTCGAGCAGATTGTTTCTGATCAATTACGACGGTGGGGAGAGCAGATATTCGAAGCCAAAGAAGATCAGAGACTCAAAGGACCTCATGCCACTGAGGGCGTAGAAGGGATGCGCGCATGGGATGACGTCCCGGATCGGATTTCTATTAGCATTGGCGTTAAACTCTTCTATGAGAATCCAAACGGAGGCGTCACGGCAAGAATGATCATGGACAAAGTACTCGCTGTCACACCGTCAGAATGGGGAGATGGCGCCAGTGTCCATGTCTGTGAAAAATATTAAGGCCCGGTATCTTATTGGGGCATTCATAGTTATTCCAGCGCTGTTCTGGTACGTGGCGACCCCAGTCGTTCGTGTCCATTATTCTAAAGAAGCTACAGACGAGCTTCGTGTGATTTGGAACACCCAGCACAACATCCATAAAGAAGGAATGCTACCGGGTCAGGGCACATACGATACCGGGCATATTTTCCCCAATGAGAAATTCTTTATGAACTTTGATTGGTGGAATGAAAAGAGTCTGCGGAGGTGTATAGCAATTACGCCAAAATGGGGCGGCGTGATCGACATCTACCTCGATGGCAGAGGCCGCATCGAAACTGCTAAAACTGGCCCTGACGTTATGGCTCGCTTGAAGAGATGTGAGGGTGACGCTGATCCTTTCCGGCCTTAAGGTGCCCAACCAGCCGCCCAAGAATGGGGAACACGTGTTATTGAGCACAAATGCAAAAAAATCAAGGTCCGTTACTTGTTCCTTTTCCTATTGATAGCTCCGCTGGTGGCTTGGTATTTTGCTGCTCCCGGCGTAATTGTCCACTACCCTAAAGAAACCCCGGACGAACTGCGCTTAATTTGGAACACTCACGACCAGATTACACGACAGCGAATGCTACCGGGGGAGGCGACATCGGAGTTTGGTCATGTATTCCCTGATAAGAACTTCTTCATGGTGTTCTTTTGGTGGACCGACAGAGGTTTACGAAAATGCATCGACATCACACCTAAGCGCTGGGCAACGATAGACATCTACCTTGACAGGCTGGTAGGGTCGATATCGAAAAAACATCTCCTAAGGTTATTGCCCGGCTGAAACAATGTGTGGGTGAATCTGACCCCTTTCTGCCCTAAAGAGCCCTGCCAGCAATACAAAAAAGACAATCAGCACGGCCATCATGCAGACCGAGACGACCTCCTTACGGAACACCACATCCAAGCTGGTTGCGCTTAGGCGCAACGCGCCATGCTTGTCGCACCACAAAAAAAACCGCATCTCTCGATGCGGTTTTTTCATGGCTCTACCGGTTACAAGCGGATCAGACCGTGAGGCTCTGCCCGCTCATGGCCAGGTCCAGCAGCTCACGGTTGGCAACGGCGTACATGGCGTAATCCGTGCCGCTTGCCGCACGAAGCTCGACCAGCATGGCACGCCAGCGCTCGACCATCAGCGAGTGCTGTTCCAGCCACAGGGCCAGACGCGCATCGATTTCCGAAGGGCCGTCAGCCATTTGCAGGACCGACACGGTGATCGCCCGTTGCTGCCAGTCGACATCGTCACGGAACGCTTCACGCGCCAGGGCCTGCCAGTTGTTTTCCACCGGCAGGCTGCTGATCTGTTGCAAGTACCAGGTGATGTCCAGCGCGCTGCCCACGGCAAAGTACGCCTTGGCCACGTCGGCAGCGTTCTGCCCGGTAACGTCGGAGGCTTCGATGATCGGCAGCAGCGTGTACAGATGCGTCGTACCCGCCACCATACGCGCCAACAGTTCCGGCACGCCGGCTTCGACATAAGCCTGATAACGCGTCTGCCAGATCTCGCGGGTAGGGCCGTCTTCCAGCAACTCGTCAAGCTTGAGGCCCAGTGCAGCAAGGTGCGGACCGAAGTGCGCCACGTCACGACCGGCATCCAGCTCGTTGCGGCGACTGCGCAGGAACCAGCGCGTCGCACGACGCCCCAGACGCATCAGTTCATCCATCAGCGCCAGCTGGATCTCGGCGGAAACCTTGTAGTCCAGCGCTTCGATCTGACGGAACCAGTGCGGCAGGTGGAAGATGTCGCGCACAATCACGTAAGCACCAGCCACAGCCGCAGCACTCATGCCGGTCGACTCCTTGAGCCGCTGCACGAAGGTGATGCCCATGTGGTTGACCAGATCGTTGGCAATCTGGGTGCTGACGATTTCGCGTTTCAGACGATGACTGCGCATGGCCGTTGAAAATCTGGCACCCAGCGACGGCGGGAATGCAGTTTCCATATCGCGCGCCAGATAATCGTCATCCGGCACTCGGGATTCCAGCAACGCTTCCTTGAGGTCGATCTTGCTGTAGGAGATCAATACCGACAGTTCGGCACGGCTCAAGCCCTGTTTGGCCGCCACCCGCTCGGCGATCTGCTCTTCAGCAGGCAGGAACTCAATGGCGCGGTCGAGCTTGCCACGGGCCTCCAGGTCATTCATCAGACGCTTGTACTCAGCAATCCGCTCGTAAGCACGGCGTGCTGCCAGCGACAGTGCCTGAGTCTGCTTGTAGTTGTTACCCAGCACCAGGTGGCCCACTTCGTCGGTCATGCTTTCGAGCAGCTGGTTGCGCTGCTTCTCGGTCATGTCACCGGCCTGCACCACCTCGTTGAGCAGGATCTTGATGTTCACCTCGTGGTCGGAGCAGTCCACACCACCGGCGTTGTCGATGAAGTCGGTGTTGGTCGCGCCGCCATTGAGGCCGAACTCGACACGGCCCAGCTGGGTCATGCCCAGGTTGCCGCCCTCGCCCACCACCTTGCAGCGCAGCTCGTTGCCATCGACGCGTAGCGCATCGTTGGCCTTGTCGCCCACGTCGGCGTGCGACTCTTCGCTGGACTTGACGTAGGTGCCAATACCACCGTTCCACAACAGGTCGACCGGGGCCTTGAGCAGCGCGTGGAGCAATTCGGTCGGGGTCAGCTTGTCAGCCTTGATGTCGAAGCGCGCCTTCATCTGTTCGGTAATGGCGATGCTCTTGAGACTGCGCGGGAAGATCCCGCCGCCAGCGGACATGATGCTGGTGTCGTAGTCGGTCCAGGACGAGCGCGGCAGATTGAACAGGCGCTGGCGCTCGACAAAGCTGCTGGCCGGGTCCGGATTCGGATCGATGAAAATGTGCAGGTGGTTGAATGCGGCAACCAGTTGCAGCTTGTCGGACATCAGCAAGCCGTTGCCGAACACGTCACCGGCCATGTCGCCGATGCCGATCACACTGATGCTGTCCTGCTGGACATTGATGTCGCGCTCACGGAAGTGACGCTGCACGCCTACCCAAGCACCCTTGGCGGTGATGCCCATCTTCTTGTGGTCATAACCGGCCGAACCACCGGACGCGAACGCGTCACCCAGCCAGAAGCCGTAGTCGATGGCGATGCCGTTGGCGATGTCGGAAAAGGTCGCGGTGCCCTTGTCGGCTGCGACTACCAGATACGGGTCATCATCGTCATGACGCACCACATTGACCGGCGGTACCAGTACACCTTCCTTGAGGTTGTCGGTGATGTCCAGCAGCCCCGAGATGAAGATGCGGTAGCAGGCAATCGCTTCAGCCTGCACCTCATCACGGTTGCCAGTGGTCGGCAGACGGCGCGGCACAAAACCGCCCTTCGCGCCGACCGGCACGATGACCGAGTTCTTCACCTGCTGGGCTTTTACCAGGCCCAGCACTTCGGTACGGAAGTCTTCTTCGCGATCAGACCAGCGCAGGCCGCCACGCGCCACGTTGCCGAAGCGCAGGTGCACGCCTTCGACACGCGGCGAGTAGACGAAGATTTCAAACTTGGGCACCGGCTTTGGCAATTCGGGGATCAGGCGCGGGTTGAACTTGAAGCTGAAATAGCCCTTGCTCTGCCCGTTGGCATCAGCCTGATAGAAGTTGGTCCGCAGGGTGGCCTTGATCAGGTCCAGATAACGACGCAGGATGCGGTCTTCGTTGAGCACCTGAACGTCGTCCAGGGCAGTCAGAATCGCCTGTTCCAGACGCAGCTGCTTGTCATCCAGATCGTCGGAACCCAGCTTGCGCGCCAGGTAGAAACGGGTCTTGAACAGACGCGTCAGCTCGCGGGCAATGTCGGTGTGGTTGTTCAGCGTGCTGGCGATGTAGCCCAGATCGAAGCCCAGACGAATCTGCTTCAGATAGCGCGCATAGGCACGCAGCAGCGCCACGTCGCGCCAAGGCAGACCGGCAGTCAGCACCAGACGGTTGAACGCATCGTTTTCGGCGTCGCCGCGCACGATATGCACGAACGCATCCTGCAAGGTGTCATTGAGCTGCTGAATATCGAGGTTCAGACCTTCGCCATAGGTGAAGGCGAAGTCATGAATCCAGAATTCGCGACCATTGGCGTGGTGCAGGCGATACGGGAACTCGCCCAGTACACGCAGACCGAGGTTTTCAAGAATCGGCAACACATCGGACAGTGCCAGCGGTGTGTCGGCGTGATACAGCTTGCAATGCAATTGCTGGCGGCCACCAGCCAGTGGCTGATAGAAGCTCATCACCAGCGGATTGGTTTCGCTCAGGCTCAGCACGTGCTGCATGTCGACCACCGCCGAATGCGCAGCAAAGCGCTCGCGGTAGCCGGCCGGGAAACCTTTCGGGAAATCGGCCAGCACGTTGGTGCCGTGGGCCTCGCCAAAGCTCTCGACCACCAGACTGGCGTAGTCGTCTTTCCACGAGCGGCAGGCCTGAATGACTTCGTTTTCCAGCTGGGCAACGTCGATGTCCAGATTGACCTTCGGATCGACCCGCAGGATCAACTGCACACGCGCCAGCACGGATTCAGAGAAGAACGTCCAGAACTCACAATCGCTGGCTTTCAGGCGATCCATCAATACCTGCTGGATCTTCTGGCGCACTTCGGTTGAGTACACGTCGCGCGGCACATAAGCCAGGCAGTAGCAGAAACGGCCGTACGGGTCCTTGCGCAGGAACACGCGAATCTTGTTGCGCTCCTGAATCTGCACGATGGACATGACCGTAGTGAACAACTCGTCCACCGGCGTCTGGAACAAGTCGTCACGGGGCAGCACTTCGACGACCTGCGCCAGCTCCTTGCCCAGGTGCGCCTTGGCGTCGAAACCGGAACGGCGCTCGACTTCTGCGACCTTGCGACGGATGTACGGGATCTGCCGTACGCTCTCGCCATACACCGACGAGGTGTACAGGCCCATGAAGCGACATTCCTTGATGACCTTGCCCGAGGCGTCTATCTGCCGGATCGACACGTAATCCGGATAGGCCGGACGGTGTACGCGGCTTGGATGCGCCGCCTTGGCAAACGACAGCAGCACCGGCTCTTGCAGGTATTTCACTGCGTAGTCTTCGATGTGCAGCTCTTCGCGGGTCAGACCGGGGCGTAACAGTCGGGTCAGCCCCAGGAAAGACGACTCGTCATAAACCAACTGGCCGCCTTCGGCGTCGTTGCGCACTTCAAACTCTTCATAACCCAGAAAGGTGAAGTGGTTATCCACCAGCCATTGCAGGAAGACCTTGATCTCGGCCTTCTCTTCGACGTCGGTATTGGATTCGTTGGCATCGATACTGGCCAGCAGCTCATGCAGACGCGCTTTCATCGGCCCGAAGTCTTCGACGGCAGCACGCACCTCGCCCAGCACCTGCTCCAGCTCGCGAGCCAGCACATTCAACTCGCTGACGTTGGCGCAGCGGTCGATCTCCAGGTACATCAGCGATTCCTGCAGCACGTCCTCGCCGGTGGTGCCCTTGGGCAGCAGCTCCAACAGTTCGCCAGCAGCGCCGCGACGCACGCTCAGTACGGTGGTCTGCAGGGTGTGGATGCTGTAACCGCGACGGTTCAGCTCGGTACGCACGGAGTCGACCAGAAACGGCAGGTCGTGATGCAGCACTTCAACGGCAGTATGAGTCGACTGCCAGCCGTGGCGCTCGTAATCAGGGTTGTAGACCCGGACCTGCGGGTGAGCGTGTTCGAAACGCTCCAGCAGGCGCCATGCGGACAAGGTGCAGCCTGCCAGGTCGGACAGACGCCGCTGGGTGAGTTCGTCGAGGGAAATGATGCCGAAGAATTGCTCGGCAAACAGCGCCACTTGTGGCAGTGCCTGTTCGCTGATGTGCTGAGCCAGTGCCGCTTGCAGTTGATGCTGGAAGTCGGCCTTGCTGGCTGCGGTGAAGAACGCCATCTGTGGTACTCCGCTTTGGCTTTTATTGGGGAGGCTTGAAGAAGGTGTTGCGACCGGTGTGCCCTTACATTCACTTGCGTGGGCATAACCTGATCGAGTGTAAAGCTAAAGTACTAACGCGCGCAGTGTCAGGGTAGTCACATTTGAATGCGGGAATAAAAAAAGCTGCGCGCATCCGACACCGTACACCACTCGTCTGCCATGCAGCTTAACGAGAGCTGACGGCGTGCTGCTTACGAGGCTGCGACATATTCGGTCATCAGGTCGCGTTAAAATCCGCACGATGGTGCCAAACATCCCCGACAAAATTTACTCGGGACTGGCAAAATCCCCCTCACGCCTCAGTTGCCAAGACCCGGAGCCACATCATGCAAATCAAGACCGCCAGCCTCATCGCCAACCCGTGCGACGACGAATACGACGACATGGCGCTGCTTTGCTGCCACGCAGAGAACGGCGTGCTGTTTTCCCTGACCCGCTTCCCGGACGAGAACGAAGTGGAAATCACTGTCAGCGATGAAAAGTCACTTAATGTGTCCAGCCTGAAAGTCAGCTTCAGTGCCGAGCGCCTGTTGGTGGAAATCACCCCGGAGGACGCGAAGCAGCTCGATGGCCACCACCAGTATGAAATTCTCCACGGCACCGACGCAGCCGAGCTGCAGGATGTTCACCACACGTTACAGATCATTCTTGAAAACGTGGGCGAGTACACCAGCACGATCAGTTAACGGGCAAAACCGCTAGAGTGAGTACTTCGCCGTAAAGGAGCCCGTCATGAACCGCATTTTCGACGCACACTGCCATATCATCGACCCGCACTTCCCGCTGATAGCCAATAACAGCTACCTGCCGGACCCGTTCGGCGTCGGAGACTACCTTGCGACGGTCCAGCCGCTGGGCGTTCAGGGCGGCGCGGTGGTGTCCGGGTCCTTTCAGGGCTTTGATCAGGGTTATTTACTTCAGGCGCTGCGCTTGCTGGGGCCGGGCTTCGTCGGTGTCACTCAACTGCCCGCCAGTGTCACCGATACTGAACTGGACACCCTCAATGCTGCAGGCGTGCGCGCCCTGCGTTTCAACCTCAAGCGTGGCGGCTCGGAGCAGCTCGACCAGCTGGAAGCGCTGGCCGTGCGAGTGCATGAACGCGCAGGCTGGCATTCGGAGCTGTACATCGACTCCCGAGAACTGGCAGAAATAGAAACCCGTCTGCTGAAATTGCCAGCGATCAGCATCGATCACCTGGGATTGAGCGCCGAAGGATTGCCCGTGCTGCTGCGACTTGCCGAGCGCGGTGTGCGGGTCAAGGCCTGTGGTTTTGGACGCGTTGACTTCCCGGTGCGCGAAGCACTCAGGGATATCCATGCCGCCAATCCGAATGCGTTGATGTTCGGCACTGACCTGCCCTCCACGCGAGCGCCCCGCCCTTTCCAGCCTGACGATATCGAATTGCTGATCGACGCACTGGGTGAAGGCGGCGCCCGTCAGGCGTTGTGGGATAACGCAGCTGAATTCTATCGGCTCTAACCCTGCCGCATTCGACGGCCTGACCCTGTCGTCCTACACGCCCATACACAGAACATGTAGGGCAATTCCCAGTTAAATGACGTATGCGTCTCTAAATGCAATAAAAAACGCGGTAGTCGTTAGTCGATACCTGCCTGGATGGATTAAAGTATCGCCCCCAGCTCAGCAGTCACCAGACACAGCTGATTACCCTGCCAGGAACCGTCACCGATGGAACATCGTGAAGCGCTGATTGCGCTGCGAACCTTTCTTTCAACGCAGATCCTTGGCCAGGAAAAGCTGATCGAACGCCTGCTCATCGCCCTGCTTGCCGACGGCCACATGCTGGTCGAAGGCGCACCCGGCCTGGCCAAGACCAAGGCCATCAAGGAACTGGCAGAAGGCATCGAAGCACAGTTCCACCGCATTCAGTTCACCCCCGACCTGCTGCCTGCCGACATCACCGGTACGGAAATCTATCGCCCGGAAACCGGCAGTTTCGTATTCCAGCAAGGGCCGATCTTCCACAATCTGGTACTGGCAGACGAAATCAACCGTGCGCCGGCCAAGGTTCAGTCAGCGCTGCTCGAAGCCATGGCCGAACGCCAGGTGAGCGTGGGCCGCAGCACCTACGACCTGTCACCGCTGTTTCTGGTCATGGCCACCCAGAACCCCATTGAGCAGGAAGGCACTTACCCGTTGCCCGAAGCCCAACTCGATCGCTTTCTGATGCACGTCAAGATCGGTTTCCCGGATGCCGCCGTCGAACGCAAGATCCTGCAACAGGCGCGTGGCGAAGCCCTGAATGGCGAAACCAAGCCGGAACGCCGTGTCAGCCAGCAGGCGATCTTTGCCGCACGCAAGGAAATTCTCGGCCTGTACATGGCCGATGCGGTCGAGGAGTACCTGGTGCAGCTGGTCATGGCCACCCGGACCCCGGCCAAGTTCGACCCGGAGCTGGCCGAGTGGATTGCCTACGGTGCCAGCCCGCGTGGTTCCATTTCGCTGGACCGCTGCGCCCGCGCACATGCCTGGCTGGCCGGACGTGACTTCGTCAGCCCCGAAGACATTCAGGCAGTGCTGTTCGATGTATTGCGCCACCGGATCATCCTGTCGTTCGAAGCCGAAGCTGCCGGTATCGATCAGGATCGCGTGATTCAGCGCATCCTCGACGTCGTGGCCGTCGCCTGAGCCCATGCAACCCTACCTGATCCCCCAGCCGGGCATCCGCGTCAGCCTCAGCGAGCTGATCGAAATGCGTCATCGGGTGCGGGAAGTGCAGCTGTTCTCTACGCCCAGCCAACGCAGCCCGTTGATCGGCCTGCACCATTCCAAACTGCGCGGGCGCGGCGTGGATTTCGATCAGGTGCGGGTCTATCAGGCTGGCGACGACGTGCGCAGCATCGACTGGCGCGTGACCGCACGCACTCAGGAGCCGCACACCAAGCTGTTCCACGAAGAACGCGAGCGGCCGATTTTCATTCTGGTGGAGCAAAGCCGTCGACTGTTCTTCGGCTCCGGCCTGATGTTCAAGTCGGTACTCGCGGCCCAGGCTGCCGCGCTGATCGGCTGGGCAGCGCTGGAACACAACGACAGGGTCGGCGGGCTGGTGTTCGGCGATAACGAGCACTACGAGATCAAGCCCCGACGCAGCAAACAAAGCCTGTTGCAGTTGCTCAACCGACTGGTGCGGGTCAATCAGTCACTGCACACCGAGATCCCGGCGGACCGCGATGCCTTCGGCACTGCGCTGCGTCGCGCCCGGGAAGTGCTGCGCCCTGGCAGCCTGGTCATCGTTTTGTGCGACGAACGCGCCCTTTCCGATGCTGCCGAACAACAGTTGAGCCTGCTGTCACGCCACAGCGACCTGCTGTTGCTGCCATTGTCCGACCCACTGGACCGCGCGCTGCCCGCTGCGGGCCTGCTGCGCTTTGCCGAACGCGGCGCGCAGCTGGAACTCGATACCCTCAACCCCGAACTGCGCCGCGCCTACCGGCAGCAGGGCGAAGACCGCTCTGCGCGCTGGGAATTGCTCGCGCAGAAACTGCGGGTATTGCTCATGCCCTTGAGCACCCAGGCGGAACTCGTTGAACAATTGCGCGAATACCTCAACGCAAAGCGTCCGGTGAAGCGCAAATGAATCCGCTTGATCAGCTCGAGCCGCTGATTGCTCCCGATGCCGTCGGCTTTTGGCCGCTTGCCCCGGGCTGGTGGCTGCTGCTGTTGCTGATCCCTGCAGCAGGCTGGGGCCTGTGGCGTTTGCGTGTACTGCTGCCAGTCAAGGCGCGCAAGGTTCGCAGCGAACAACCGCTGGACCCGGTTCGCCTCGCCGCCCTGGCGGAACTCGCCAGCTTGCCCAAGCCATACGATGGCGCTCCGGCAGGTGCCTGGCTGCAGCAGATCAACGGCTTGCTCAAACGCCTGTGCCGCAACCATTATCCGCATAGCCAGAGCCACACGCTGAACGGCCGTAAATGGCTGGCATTCCTCGACAATCGCTGTCCGGCGGCAGGCCTGACGCGCTGGATGATTCTGGTCGAAGGTGCCTACAAGCCCGAGTGCAAGCTGGACGACAAGGCGATCACCGGGCTGACCCAAGCGGTCGATACCTGGATTCGCAAACATGTTTGAGTTCGTCTGGCCCTGGGTTTTCGCCCTGCTGCCGCTGCCGTGGCTGATGCGTGCCCTGCTGCCCATGGCGGACAGCGGCGAGCCGGCGCTCAAGGTCAGTTTTCTCAGTGAACTCGAAGGGCTGAGTGGACGCCGCGCCAAGGCCAATCTGCCGGTCTGGAGACAGCGTGCGCCCTTTCTGCTGATCTGGCTGTTGCTGTTGATTGCCACCGCGCGACCGCAATGGCTGGGCGAGCCACTGCCAGTGGCTGCCAGCGGGCGCGACCTGCTGGTGGCTGTCGACGTGTCCGGTTCCATGGACTACCCCGACATGCAGTGGAAAAGCGATGAAGTCAGCCGACTGGTGCTGGTGCAACAGTTGCTCGGTGACTTTCTCGAGGGCCGCAAGGGCGACCGGGTTGGTTTGATCCTGTTTGGCACTCAGGCTTTTGTCCAGGCACCGCTCACCTATGACCGGCGCACTGTAAGGGTCTGGCTTGACGAGGCAAAAATCGGTATTGCAGGCAAGAACACTGCGCTTGGCGATGCTATCGGTCTGGGCCTGAAACGCCTGCGCCTGCGCCCGGCCACCAGCCGCGTGCTGGTGCTGGTCACCGACGGTGCCAATAACGCCGGTCAGATCGATCCGATCACTGCCGCACGGCTGGCTGCCGAAGAAGGCGTAAAAATCTACCCTATCGGTATTGGCGCGGACCCCGACAAGGACGCGCTACAAAGCGTCCTCGGTCTCAATCCGAGCCTTGATCTGGACGAGCCGACGCTCAAGGAAATCGCCAGTCTCAGTGGCGGCCAGTATTTCCGTGCTCGCGACGGCGACCAACTGGAAAAGATTCGCGCCACCCTGGACAGCCTGGAACCGGTTGCCCAGCAACCCACCCAGGCACGTCCGGCGCAGACGCTTTATCAATGGCCGTTGGCAACAGCCCTGCTGTTGAGTGTGCTACTGGTGCTGCGTGAACTGTGGCCAAACAATGCACTGCAACGCCTGCTGACTGTCGTGCGCTCCGTCAACTGGCGTGAGCGCGTCAAAAGCCTCTGGAGGTCGGGATGATCGCCTCTCTGTGGCCGCACTGGTTTCGCCCCGAGTGGCTGCTGATCCTGCCGTTGCTGGCGCTGTTGATCTGGCGGCTCTGGCATCGGCAGAAACGCGCCGGGCGCTGGCAAATGCTTCTGCCGACCCATTTTCATGCCGTCCTGCTCAACGGTGGGCGCGGCAGCAACAGCAAACTGCCGTGGGTCGCACTCGGGCTGGCATGGCTGCTGGCGCTTTTCGCGTTGCTGGGCCCCAGCTGGCAACGCGTCGAACAGATCAGCCAGAAACCGGTCGATCCGCTGGTGGTGATACTTGAACTCACCCCGCAGATGCTCGCCACCGACACTGCGCCCACCCGCCTGGAACAGGCGAAACGCAAACTGCTGGACCTGTTGCAAAAGCGCAGCGATGCGCAGACCGCCATTGTCGTCTATGCGGGCAGCGCGCACACGCTGGTGCCGCTGTCCGATGACCTGGTCACCAGCCATAACCTGCTGGAAGCCATCAGGCCGTCGATCATGCCCATGACCGGCCAGCGTGCCGATCTGGCGGTCCAGAAAGCCCTGCACCTGCTGAAACAGGGCGCACTGGGCCAAGGTCGAATTCTGCTGATTACCTCGTCACTGAGCGAACAGGAACGTCAGGGCATCCGTGCGGCGTTGCGCGGGCAATCGCCGCCGTTGCTGATCCTTGGCATCGGCACGGCTGACGGCGCGCCGGTCATGCAGGAAAACGGCAGCCTGCTCAAGGACGATCAGGGCGCTATTCTGGTGTCGCGCCTGGACAGCAACAGCCTCAACGAATTCGCCGATCAGGTCGGCGGCAGCTATCGTCAGGCACGAGGCGATGAAGAAGATTTGCGCAGCCTTGGCCTGCTGGCCAGCCCCCAGCACATGAGCAGCGACGGGCAGGTCGTGCAACTCGATACCTGGGCCGATCAGGGCCACTGGTTCCTGCTCCCGCTATTGTTGATCGCAGCCCTGGCTGGTCGGCGCGGCTGGCTGTTCTGTCTGCCGCTACTGTTCATGTTTCCGCAAAACAGCCAGGCGTTCGAGTTTCAGGACCTGTGGCTGCGTCCCGATCAACAGGGCCAGCGGCTACTGGAACAGCATCGGCCAGCCGAGGCCGCACAACGCTTCGAGGACTCACGCTGGAAGGGCGTGGCCTTTTACCAGGCGGAAGACTACGTCAGCGCCGCCCAGCAGTTTGCCGAAGGCAACAGCGCCGCCGACCATTACAATCGCGGCAATGCCCTGGCGCGCAGCGGCGAACTGGCGGCAGCACTGGATGCCTACGAACAGGCCCTGGACCGCCAGCCGGAGTTTCCCGCTGCACAAACCAACCGGGCGCTGGTACAAAGCCTGCTGGACAAGGCCGATGTCCAGAAGCCTGCCGAGGATGAACAGAATAAGGCCGATCAGGGCGAAGAAGGCCAGCAAGCGTCACAGGACCCCAACAGCAGTGCATCGCCAGCCGATCAGAACCCGTCCCGCTCGGATCAGCCCGGTGCCAGCGAGAGCCTGCCGCCAGACGTCAGCGGTCAGGCCACCTCAGGCGAATCGGCGGACGACGAGCAAACTATCCGCCCACCGCTCCAGGCCGCAGACACCCCTATTACCGGCGAGCGGCGTCAGGAACTGGAACAGTGGCTGAGGCAGATTCCGGATGATCCGGGCGAGCTGCTGCGGCGCAAATTTCGCTACGAACAGCAACATCAGGAAAAGACCCGATGAGTCGCGTGTACACCTTATTGATCGGCCTGCTGCTGAGCCTGATCAGCTTGTCATTGCAGGCTGCGCAACTGACCGCCAGCGTCGACCGCACGCGCCTGAACGCCGGGGAAACTGTCGAGTTGACGCTGGAAACCGACGATGTCACCCAGTTTGGCAAGCCGGACATGAGCGGTTTGGAGAGCAGCTTCGAGGTGCGCGATACGCGTCAGCTCAACAGCCTGAAAACCCTGGACGGCAGCAGTCAGGCCACCACTCGGTGGATCGTTACCCTGCTGCCTCGCGAGACCGGCAGCGTGTTGATCCCGTCGTTGCAACTGGGTGAGCTGAAAAGCCAGCCACTGACGCTACAGGTTCTGCAAAGCGAGCCCCAGGACCCAGGCAGCCATCTGGCGTCGATCTTCATCGAAGCGAGCCTCGATCAGGACAGCGTCTATGTTCAGGCCCAGACCGTGCTGACCCTGCGCGTCTACCACTCGGTGTCGCTGTTCGATGACAGCAGCCTGAGCCCTTTGCAAGTACCGGACGCCCGGGTTGAAAAACTGGGTGATTCGCGCACCTACGAAAAGCTGATCAATGGTGTGCGTCATGGCGTGATCGAAACACGCTACGCGATCTATCCGCAGCAAAGCGGCGTGCTGAAGATACCGGCACAAGTGTTCAGCGCTACGCTGGTGCAGACGCCTGCCGAAGGCTCGCAAGGCCAGGAGGCCAACCCGTTCGGCCCGCAACCAGGCCGATCGGTACGGGTCAAGTCCGCCGAAGTGCCGTTGACCGTCAAACCCAAACCCGCCGACTACCCGGCTGATGTCGCCTGGTTGCCGGCGCGCAGTATCAGCCTTGAAGAAAACTGGAGCCCGGAGCCCGGCACCACTCAGGTCGGCGATTCACTGACCCGCACCCTCATACTCAAGGCCGAAGGCCTGGCCGGTGCGCAACTGCCACCCTTGCCGCCCACCGAAGTGCCCGGCCTGCGGCGTTACCCGGATCAGCCACAGCTGCGCAACCTGCCCAGTGAACGTGGCCTGATCGGCACCCGCGAAGAACGCGAGGCACTGGTGCCCGGCCGGGCCGGGGCAATTGACCTGCCTGCGGTTGAAGTGACCTGGTGGAATACCCGTGAAGATCACCTGGAACACACCAGCCTGGCCGCACGTACCCTGCAGATCAGCAGCAACCCCGGCCTGGCAGTGGACACGCCGGTGAACAACGACATGAGCGGCGTGACGGTGATCGGCCCGCCGGTCTGGCCGTGGCAACTGAGCACGCTATTCCTGGCCTGCACCACCTTTTACGGTTTCGCCCTGTGGTGGCGGGCCCGCGGGCAGCCGGCAATCGCCCGGGCCGTGCAGACCGGGCCCAGCCCGCGTACCGTCCTGGATGACCTCAAACGCGCCTGCCTGGCCAACGACCCTCAAGGCACCCGTCAGGCACTCGACGCGTGGGCACGCCAGCAGCCGGAAACCCTGGCCGAAATGGCCGCGCGTTTCGTGCCGCTGTCCGATGCACTGGACGGTCTGAACGGCGCGCTTTATAGCGAGACCGGCAAGCTGTGGCTGGGTGAAGACCTCTGGCGCGCCGTGCGCAAGCTGCCCGCCGCCGAACATATCAAGGACCCGGCAGGCGATGCCGGGTTGCCACCGCTGTATCCCAAGTGAGGATGCAGCTCAGGCAACACCTCTACACGACAAGGTAAACCAATGCGTCTGTTTCACACCTCTGACTGGCATCTGGGTCAGAACCTGCACGGTCAGGAGCGGGATTTCGAACACGCCTGCTTTCTGACCTGGCTGCTGGCCCGTCTGGCCGAACGAAAACCCGATGTACTGTTGATCGCGGGCGACATCTTCGACACCGTCAACCCGCCGGTCAAAGCGCAGGAACGCCTGTACGACTTCATCGTCAACGCCCATGAACGGCAGCCGCTGCTGACCATCGTGATGATCGCAGGCAACCATGACTCCGGCTCGCGTATCGAACTCCCTGCACCCCTGATGCGCCGTTTGCGCACACACGCACTGGGCAGGGTGATGTGGCTGGACGACGGTGTGTTGGACGCCGAACGCCTGCTGCTACCGTTGCCGGACGCCGAAGGCAACGTCAAAGCCTGGTGCCTGGCGCTGCCCTTCCTGCGTCCTGCCGAGGTCACCGGCCCGACGCTGGGTGACGACTACCTGCGCGGTATCGGTCGGGTTCATGAGTTGCTGATCGAAGCAGCCAACCTCAAGCGCCAGCCAGGTCAGGCACTGATCGCCATCAGCCACGCGCACATGGCAGGCGGTTCGGTCTCGGAAGATTCCGAGCGCAGCCTGATCATCGGCAACGCCGAAGCCCTGCCCGCCAGTCTGTTCGGACCGAGCATCACCTATGTTGCGCTGGGCCACCTGCACAAACCGCAGCGGGTCAACGGCGAAGAGCGCATTCGCTACAGCGGCTCGCCGATCCCGCTGTCCTTTTCGGAAATCAGCTATCAGCACCAGATTCTTGAGATCAATTGCGACGGTGAGACGCTGACCAGTGTCGAGCCGTTGCTCATCCCTCGCGCCGTCAACCTGCAACGCCTGGGGCCTGCGCCCTTGGCCGATTTGCTGGTACAGCTCAAGGCGCTGCCGGACATCGATCTGCTCGCCGACCCGGACCGCCAGCCGTGGCTGGAAGTGCGCGTGCGTCTTGATGAACCGCAACCGGACCTGCGCAACCAGATCGAAACCGCGCTGCAAGGCAAAGCCGTGCGGTTGGTGCGCATCGGTGCTGAATACGCCGGTAAAGGCAGTGCTGACGGCAACGAGGGTGAAGCCGCCCTGATCGAGCTGGACCAGCTCACGCCTCAGGAATTGTTCAGCCGTGCCTGGCAGGACAACTTCGGCAGCGAGGTCGACGAACAGACCCTGACCGATTTCGCCACGCTGCTGCGTGAAGTCCAGCAGGAGAGCGAACAGCCATGAAAATCCTTGCCATTCGCCTGAAAAACCTTGCCTCGCTGGCCGGGCCGTTTGAAATCGATTTCACTGCCGAGCCGCTGGCCAGCGCCGGTCTGTTCGCCATTACCGGCCCGACCGGCGCAGGTAAAAGCACCCTGCTCGACGCCTTGTGCCTGGCGCTGTTTGGAGCGATTCCGCGGCTGAGTAATATCGGGCAGTCCAAGGTCCCGGACATCGACGGCGACATCACCACCAGCGACCCGCGCACCCTGCTGCGGCGTGGCACGGGCAGCGGTTACGCAGAAGTGGACTTTATCGGCATCGATCAGCGCCGTTATCGCGCCCGCTGGGAAACCAACCGCGCACGCGACAACGCGACCAAAAAGCTGCAGGCCAGTCGCCAGATCCTGACCGACCTGGACAGCGAACAGGTGCTCAGCAACCAGAGCAAGCGTGAATTCGAGCAACTGATCGAGCAGCGTCTGGGGCTGAATTTCGAACAATTTACCCGCGCCGTGATGCTCGCTCAGAGCGAGTTCAGTGCCTTCCTCAAGGCCGACGACAAGGAACGCAGCGAACTGCTGGAGAAGCTGACCAATACCGCCATCTACAGCCAGCTCGGGCGGCGCGCCTACAGCAAGAGCAAAGAGGCCGAGGAAGCGCTTAAAACCCTCACTGCTCAAGCCAGCAACATCGTCCCGCTGGCTCCGGAGCTGCTGGCCGAACTGGAGCAACGCCTCAACGACGCACAGCAGCAGCTCAAGGCGCACCAGGCACAGCAAAGGCAACTGGAAATCAAACAGCAGTGGCTGATCGAGCTACACCGCCTGCGCGATGAACAGCTTGCCGCGCAGGAGGCGATCACCCGTGCTCAACAGGCCTGGGACGACCAGAGCGGTGCACGTCAGACCCTTGGGCAACTGGAACGCCTGGGCCCGCAACGCCACCGTTTCGCGCGTCGGGTCACGTTGAACGCCCAGCTCAACCCGCTGGCGGAACAGATTCTTCAGCATCAGCAACAGCAGGCTTCGCTGCAAGATCAGCAGCGACAACTGGAGACCCACCGCACCCAGGCGCAGGCCAGTCTGCTGGAGGCCCAGCAAAACCACAGCAGCGCCAAACCACTGTTGCAGCAGGCTTTTGACACACAGAACACGCTTAACCACCTGGCTCAGGAACTGGCCAAGGTGTCTGACCTGCATCAGCAAACCGGGCAGCTTTGTACTGAGGGTCAGGCCAGCCTGCACATTTTGCTCGACCAGCAGCAACTGGTTTCGCAGCGCCTTGAACGTATTGCCGGGCAGCTGGAGCACAGCAGCGAACTGGCCCCCCTGGCTCAGGCCTGGAGCGCCTGGCGCGACCGGCTGAAATCCCTCACGCTGATCGCCAACCGCCTCAAGCACGGACAGAGTGAACTGCCTGCACTGCAGCAACGTGCCAGCACGGCTGATCAACAGTTGACCGAGCAACGCAACGCGCTGGAATTGCTGTACCGCGAAGCCGATTGCGAAGTGGATGCGGTCACCGAACAGGTACAGATTCTCGGCAGCCTGCTGCAGGATAATCGCAAGCAGCAACGCGCGTTCGAAGACCTGGCTCGTTTGTGGACCAGCCAGCAGGACGTAGACCGGCAACTGGCCGATCTGGCGCAGCAACAGCAAAGCGCTCAGCAGCAACGCGAACAGCTCAACAGCGAAGGCATTCGCGTTCGTGATGAACTGACCGTCGCCGAACAGACCCTGACCGTTACCCGGCAACTGCTGGAACGTCAACGCCTGGCCCGCAGCGCCAGCGTCGAGGAATTACGCGTCCAGCTGCAGGACGACCAGCCCTGTCCGGTCTGCGGCAGCATCGAACACCCTTGGCATCAGCCGGAAGCGTTACTGGAAAGCCTCACGCAACATGATGACAACGAGCAGGCCAGTGCGCAGAAGGCGGTGGACCAGCTGACCGAACAGCGCAACCAATTGCGCGAGCAGGTTGGCGGCGTGATCGCCCGCCAGAAAGAGCTGCTGCGTCAGCACGAACAGCTCACCCTGCGCCATCAAACCCTGGCACCGGACCTGGAATCTCATCCCCTCGCGGCTCAATTGCTCGACCACGACCCAGGCAAGCGTGACAGCTGGTTGAGCCAGCAATTGAATAACCTGAGCGAAGTCATCACCCGTGACGAGCAACGCCAGGAAGCGTTGCTGACCCTGCAGAAAGACGCCGCCCGCTTGCAGCAGCAACTTCAGGCAGCCACAGAAGCCAGTCAGACTGCGGCGAGCCATGTTGCCGAGCAGCTCAAGCAGCTGGACGTCGACAGGCAGCGGCTGGACGAAGAACTGAGCGCATTCACGCCGCTGGTCTCGCCACACGTGCTTGAAGGGCTGCGCAGCGATGCATCGGCGACAGTGATGCAGCTTGAGCAGCAGGTGACTCAGCGGCTGGATCAACTTGAACAGCAACACGAAGAGCAACAGGAGCAGAGCGAGCGCCAGCAGAAGATCGAAAAGCAACAGATCGAGCAGCAGACTCGCCTGCACCGCCAGACCGAACTGGCGCAGGAAGTCGCCCGGCTAGGCGAGCAGCAACAGGCCAGCCAGCAGGCACTGACCGGCTTGCTGGGCGAGCATGCGACTGCCGAGCACTGGCAACAGGCGCTGGAAAACGCCATCGAGCAAGCCAGGCAAACCGAAAGCTCGGCCGCCGAGGCTCTGCAGCAGATTCAAAGCCAGTTGATCCAGCTGGCTGCCGAACTCAAGTCCGCCCAGCAACAACAGCAATCCTTGCAGCAGGAACTGGCTGAACTTGATGTGCAGATCAGCGAATGGCGCGGCCAGCATCCCGAGCTGGACGATACCGCGCTCGACACGCTGCTGACTTACGATGACGCGCATGTCGAGCAACTGCGTCTGCAACTGAACGCTACCGACAAAGCGCTGGAGCAGGCAAAAGTATTGCTGCAGGAGCGCGATCAGCGCCTGCAACAGCATCAGGCGCAACACAGCGACCTTAGCGACAGCACGCAACTGGCGGCAGCGCTGCAACAGGCCCATGAACAGTCCGCGCTCGGCGAGCAGCAATGCGCCGACCTGCGCGCCGAACTCAGCGAAGATCAACGCCGTCGCAACGCCAACAGCGCGTTGCAGGCGCTCATCAACGATGCCAATAACGAATACCTGCGCTGGGCACGCCTGGCATCGCTGATCGGCTCGGCCGAAGGCGACAAATTCCGCAAGATCGCCCAAGCCTACAACCTTGACCTGCTGGTCCATCACGCCAATGCGCAGCTCCGGCAACTGGTGCGCCGCTACCGCCTGAGACGCGGCGGCAGCATGCTCGGCCTGCTGGTCATGGACACCGAAATGGGCGACGAACTACGTTCGGTCCACTCGCTGTCGGGTGGCGAAACCTTCCTGGTCTCGCTGGCGTTGGCGCTGGGACTGGCGTCGATGGCCTCCAGCACGCTGCGTATCGAATCGCTGTTCATCGACGAGGGCTTCGGCAGCCTCGACCCGGAATCGCTGCAACTGGCGATGGACGCACTGGACGGCTTGCAGGCACAGGGTCGCAAGGTCGGCGTGATCTCCCACGTACAGGAAATGCATGAGCGGATTCCGGTGCAGATCAAAGTGCGTCGCCAGGGGAATGGGTTGAGCACAATCGAGGTGGGTAACTGAAAGACCTGTGACGCGGAGCGTCACGAACGGCATTCCCACGCTGGAGCGTGCGGAACGATAATCTCAACTATCGTGCCGTAGCTCTGGACGTTTTCAACTATCGTGCGGCGCTCCGCGTCGCATGCCGTTCTGGACGCTCTGCGTCCGGTCTTGAATACGCCATCGCCGTCAATGCTTTCGCGAACAGGCTCGCCTGACATTCCGTGCATGGTCTGCCGCGCAGTGGGCAGTAAGTCGCAGGGACCTGTGTTGGCGAACATGCTCGCGAAAGCGTGACGGCTGATGAATCATTGAGCGGATTTGTGATCCAGCGCTGCGTAGAAATTAGCGCTCTGTTGCAGGTATTTCGAGGTGTAGGTCTGAGTGTAGGTCTGAGCAGCGTGGGCTTTTTTGTCAGTTACATCGACACTGGCACTGGCTGGAAGCGCAACGCTTGCGGAAACAGCCGATGCAGCAATGATGGAGAAAAGATTGAAATTCATGTCGGTCACCCCTCGTTATCCGGTTAGCGTTTGCTTGAAGTGTTAGCCGTCTTGGCCGTGACTCAAACTTACGCCCGAGGGTGGTTCAGCAGAAATCTTTTGTAGCACTAACCCATATCATCAAGAATGATAACGGCTCCAGCCCTTGTATCTAGAGGGCTGGAGCTGGAAAGGCTTACTTGTCAGTCAGAAAACGCAGATAAGAAGGTGAATCTGCATCAAATTTCTGCACAGTTTCACCGATCTTCCCGCTCTGCGGATCACGGCGCACGGTCACGATCTGGTTGCTCTTCTGATTGGCGAACAGCATGTACTTGCCAGTCGGGTCAAAGGCGAACTCGCGTGGCTCCTTGCCTTCCAGGGAACGGCGCTGAATTTCTTCCAGCTTGCCGCTGGCCTGATCGATCCGGAATACCACGACCTGATTCGCGTCACCCCGATTGGTCACGTACAGAAACTTGCCATCCGGTGAAGTGTGCAAGGCGCCACCACCGTTTTTCTCTTCCACGCCCTTGTTCTTCATGTCGACCAGTTGGGTCTGCTTGAAGACGCCGTCATGATAGTCAAACACCGCGACCTGCGCCGTCATTTCCAGCACCAGCCAGGCATGCTTGCCATCAGCACTGAACAGGGTGTGACGTGGTCCGGAGCCACCCGGCAATTGCACGGTCGGCTCCTTGGCTGGCTGCAGTGGCTTGGGCTGGCTCGCGTCGTAGCGATACACAAACAGCTTGTCAGCGCCCAAGTCAGCGCTCACTACGTACTTATCATCCGGGGTCGGCACGGCCAGATGCACATGGGACGACATCTGCCGCTCACTGTTGACCTTGCTTCCAGGACCCAGCGGCAGCACCTGAACGGCTTCGCTCAACGTGCCGTCCTTACCCACCGGCACCACGGTCAGCGCACCGCCCGGTTCAGGGTTTACTGCGTAGTTGGCAACGAACAGGTAGCGGCCGTCATAACTCAGGCTGGAGTGCGTCGGTTCTTCACCGCGGCTTTGAACCTGATTGATCGGCGTGATCTGACGGGTTTTCGGGTCGATTGCAAAGCTGCTGACCTTACCGACCACATCTTTTTGCCCTGGGCCGTTTTCATTGACCGCGAACAGATAACGCTGGTCTCTGGAGACGGTCAGCCACGAGGGGTTTTCGGTTTTGACCACTTGCAGCGGCTTGGCATCGATCATCCCGGTTTCGCTGTTGAAGGCAAAACGATAGATCCCTTCACTCTTGCCTTGTGTGTAGGAACCTATCAGCAATTCAGTATCGGGCATGGCTTGGGCCTGCAGGGTAAACGCGCTCATGGCACTGGCAATCGCCAGCCACGGCAGAAATTTATGGGGCATGGGGGCATCCCTTTTTGTCGAAATTATTGATGCCTGTTACGGCACTGTCGGGTCTATGACAGCGCCAGCCCGCATTTACTCAATCCTGCGCGGAATCATCTTCATCGGAGGGGGTAAAGGCATCCAGGCAGATGATCCGGTGATCGGCATTGCCGTCATTGATCACCCAGCTTTGCAGGGATTCATCAAAGGTCGCGGCATCGACTTGCGCCTTGGTGAAGCGCCATACCTTGCGCTCACGGCCGTCCATGCATTCGACGTTCAGTTCCTCGCCCAGAGAGAAGTCCCAGGCGTGCAGACCGTCGATTTCCAGCATGGTGGTGGCTTCGAGTGCGGCGAGCAGTGTGGTGGGTGTGGTAGTCATGACAGTTATCCGGCCTGCAAAAGCGCGAATGATAGGGCAAAAGGCAGGCGCAGATACAGTCGGAGCGCAAGTAGAGCCGTACCAGCGCCGAGCGCTGGCACGGTGAGCAATCAAACAGGGACTGCGCTTACAGCTTGCCGATGCCGCCCGGCTGAAACACCGGCTCGCTCGGTGCCAGGCCGTTGACCAGCGGCTTGCCGAACTCGGCCTGACTGATCTCGAAACGATCGCCCGGCTGGGTGCGCACGCCATCGGCAAACGACAGGGTCGCGGTGCCGAAGAAATGCACATGCACATCACCGGGCCTGAGGAACTGGGCGTATTTAAAGTGGTGATACTCAAGGTTTTCCAGACTGTGGCACATGTTCGCTTCGCCACTGAGGAACTCTTTTTCCCACAGCACCTTGCCGTCGCGCCAGACCCGGCTGGTGCCCGACAGGCTTTGCGGCAAGTCGCCCACGCGCAACTCCGGCCCGAACGAACAGGCACGCAGTTTCGAATGCGCCAGATACAGGTAGTTGCGACGCTCCATGACGTGATCGGAGTATTCGTTACCGATGGCGAAGCCCAGGCGATAAGGCTTGCGGTCATGACCGATCACATACAGGCCGCTCAGCTCGGGCTCTTCCCCGCCATCTTCGGCAAAGGGCGGCAGCGAAAACGAATGTCCGGGGCGCACGACAATGCTGCCATCACCTTTGTAGAACCACTCTGGCTGAACACCGGCCTGCCCCGCAGCCGGCTTGCCGCCTTCAACGCCCCATTTGAAAATACGCATGGTGTCGGTCATCGAAGCTTCGTCTCCGGACTGCTGGTGCATCTTGTCGCGTGCCGAAGCACTGCCCAGATGGGTCAGCCCGGTGCCGCTGACCAGCAGGTGCGCCGGATCAGGATGGTCGAGCGGCGGCAGGATCCGCAACTCCTCAAGCAACTGCGAATAGTCGTGCGTCTCGCCAACGCCACGCTGCTCGACCTGGTGCGCCAGAGCCGAACCCGCCTCGATTGCCGCCAGCGCCAGCTCGCGAACACTTTCGACACCCTGGACCTCACGTACCTGATCACCGTCGACCAGACCGACCCGGCGCTGACCGTCGCTCAATTCAAACTGTACTAACCGCATGAAATTCTCCTTCCAGATAATGGGCCGCTGAAAACCTATCTCGCCTTGGCACTCGCCGCGAAGTCGGACACTGGCAGCACATGCTTGCGCTCCAGCACGTGATAGACGATGCCGGTCAGCAGCAGCCCGAAGACCATGACGCCCGACAGAAAATAGAGGCCCGATGCCAGGCTGCCGGTGATTTCCTTCAACGCACCGATCACGAACGGCCCGATGTAGCCGCCCAGGTTGCCGACCGAATTGATCAGCGCGATACCGGCTGCGGCACTGGCACCCGCGAAGAACCGCCCCGGCAAGGTCCAGAACACTGCCGTGCAGGAAAACAGCGCGAACGCCACGACGCACAATGCAGCCAGCTGCGCCACCGGCAGGGTCAGCCAGGCGCTGCAGAACAGGCCGATGGCACCCAGTACATACAGCACGGCCAGATGCCCGTAACGGTCGTTGAGGCGGTCGGAACTGCGCGGCACGATCAGCAGGCCAATGATGCCGAAAATGTACGGCACCGAAGACACAAAGCCGGTGGTCAGATCACTGCCACCGAACTGTTTGATCAGCGTCGGCAGCCACAGGCCCAGACCGTAGATACTTAAGGTCACTGGCAGATAGAACAGCGCGAGAAGCAACACACGCTTGTCTTTCAAGGCGTGCAAGGGATTGCCGTGGCGAGTCTGGCCGTATTCTTCCAGGTCCTTTTTCAGCTCACCGGTCAGCCAGTCTTTCTCGGCCTGGTCCATCCATTTGACCTGTTGCGGACCGTCCGGCAACCAGCGCAGCACCGGCCAGGTCAGCAGAATCGCTGGCGTACCAATGACGATGAACAGCCATTGCCAGCCATGCAGACCGAGTATGCCGTCCATGCCCAGCAAACCGCCGGAAACGGGCCCGGTGATCATCATGGCGATGGGTTGCGAGAGGATGAAAAGGCCAAGAATCTTGCCGCGATGGCGCACCGGAAACCATTGGGTGATGTAGTACAGCACGCCGGGAAAGAATCCCGCCTCGGCTGCACCCAGCAGAAAACGCATCACATAGAAGCTGTGTGGCCCCTGCACGAAGGCCATGCCGATGGTGATTGCGCCCCAGGTGATCATGATCCGCGCGAACCAGCGACGTGCGCCGAAACGCTCGAGCATCAGGTTACTGGGGATCTCCAGCAGGAAGTAACCGATGAAGAACAGGCCGGCACCCAGCCCGTAGGCGGCGTCGCCGATACCGATGTCCGCGCCCATGTGCAGCTTGGCAAAGCCCACGGCAGAGCGGTCTACATAAGCGATCAGGTACAGCAGGATAAGGAAAGGAATCAGTTTGAACGTAATGCGGCGTATAAGCCGCAGTTCCTGGCTCATGTAGGCGGTCTCCCATTGTTTTTGTTATGGAACCTGCGGGGATCGCCTCTGTGCCTGGGGGCTGAATGAAGATGCACATATGCCAGGATGATCCCTCGTCTACGATTGACTATATAGTAATACTATTTGAACTGACAACTCTTCCAATACGCGTTTTTTAGGCTTACCTTAGCCAGCAGCATCGCCATTAAGTCTTACAATAAGAGAGCCGATCATGTCTGACTCCGATAAAAAACCGACCCTCCGTTCTGCCCAGTGGTTTGGCACCGCTGACAAGAATGGCTTCATGTACCGTAGCTGGATGAAGAATCAGGGTATCGCCGACCATCAGTTCCAAGGCAAACCGATCATCGGCATTTGCAATACCTGGTCGGAGTTGACCCCCTGCAACGCGCATTTCCGGCAGATCGCCGAGCACGTCAAACGTGGTGTGATCGAAGCAGGCGGCTGGCCGGTCGAGTTTCCGGTGTTTTCCAACGGCGAATCCAACCTGCGCCCTACCGCGATGTTCACCCGCAACCTGGCGAGCATGGACGTTGAAGAAGCGATTCGCGGCAACCCCATCGATGGCGTCGTGCTGCTGACTGGCTGTGACAAAACCACGCCTGCCCTGCTGATGGGTGCCGCCAGTTGCGACATCCCCGCCATCGTCGTGACTGGCGGACCGATGCTCAACGGCAAGCATCAGGGCAAGGACATCGGCGCCGGCACCATCGTCTGGCAGATGCATGAGTCCTACAAGGCCGGCACCATCAGCCTGGATGAATTCCTGTCCGCCGAAGCCGGCATGTCTCGCTCGGCAGGCACCTGCAACACAATGGGCACGGCCTCGACCATGGCCTGCATGGCCGAAGCGCTGGGCACTTCATTGCCACACAACGCCGCCATTCCTGCGGTGGATTCGCGACGTTACGTGCTGGCCCACATGTCCGGCATGCGTGCGGTGGACATGGTTCGTGAAGACCTTCGCCTGTCGAAGATTCTCACCAAGGCCGCATTCGAAAACGCCATCCGGGTCAATGCGGCCATCGGCGGTTCGACCAACGCCGTTATTCACCTGAAGGCCATTGCCGGGCGCATCGGCGTCGACCTGGACCTGGACGACTGGTCGCGCATGGGCCGCGGTATGCCGACCATCGTCGACCTGCAACCCTCAGGGCGCTTCCTGATGGAAGAGTTTTACTACGCCGGTGGCCTGCCTGCCGTGCTGCGGCGCATGAACGAAGCCAATTTGCTGCCCAACCCGGACGCACTTACGGTCAATGGTAAAAGCATTGGAGAAAACACCTGCAATTCACCGATCTATGGCGAGGACCAGGTAATACGTGCGCTGGACAATCCGATTCGCGCCGATGGCGGTATCTGCGTATTGCGCGGCAACCTCGCCCCCCTCGGCGCAGTGCTCAAACCGTCTGCCGCCACCCCGGCACTGATGCAGCATCGGGGCCGGGCGGTGGTGTTCGAGAACTTTGAAATGTACAAGGCGCGGATCAACGATCCGGATCTGGACATCGACGCCACGTCGGTCATGGTCCTCAAGAACTGTGGCCCCAAGGGTTATCCCGGCATGGCCGAGGTCGGCAACATGGGCCTTCCGGCCAAGCTGCTGGCGCAGGGCGTGACTGACATGGTGCGTATTTCCGATGCACGTATGAGCGGCACGGCCTACGGCACAGTGGTTTTGCATGTGGCACCGGAAGCCGCAGCCGGCGGTCCGCTGGCGGTGGTCAAGGAAGGTGACTGGATCGAGCTGGACTGCGCTGGCGGACGTCTGCATCTGGACATCCCGGAAGCCGAACTGGCCGCACGCCTCGCCGATTGGCAGGCACCGCAGCAGCTGTTACTCGGTGGCTATCGCCAACTGTACGTGGACCGTGTGATGCAGGCGGATCAAGGCTGTGACTTCGACTTTCTGGTCGGTTGCAGAGGTTCAGAAGTGCCTCGCCACTCGCACTAAAAGAAGCGGCGGTCCCTTGTTCTGGCGACCGCCGTCACTGTTGTGCGATGGTATGATGCCCAGCAATCACTGCCAGGACCCAATTGCGCTCTCATGGATTATCGAAAGCCTTCCGACCGAAAAAGCATGCACGCGCGCATTGTTCAGGAACTGGGCATGCAAATCGTATCCGGCCGTTTCAAGCCTGACGAAAAGCTGCCTGCCGAAGCGCTGCTCTGTGAAGAGTACGCCGTCAGCCGCCCGGTACTGCGCGAAGCCACACGGGTTCTGGTCGCCAAGGGGCTGGTCTACTCGCGGCCGCGTGTCGGCACGGTGGTCAAGGCCCGACGCGAATGGCACCTGCTGGACCCGGATGTGCTGCACTGGGTGATGCAAAGTTCGCCGCAGAATGAATTCTTCAACCTGCTGACCAGTGTGCGCGCAGTCATCGAACCGGCTGTTGCAGCACTGGCTGCGCAACATGCCACGGACGCAGAAATCGAGTCGATTCACGAAGCCTACCTGCGCATGGAGGCCGCACCGACCCCGGAAGACCTGCTGCAACCCGATCTCGACTTCCACAGCCGCATCGCCGATGCCACCCATAACGACCTGCTGGCGCACTTGTGCAACATGCTGTCGCTGGCGTTGCGTGAAGCGCTCAAATACTCCAACAAACGCCCCAACCTGCACGAACTGGCCATGCCCCGCCACAAAGCCATCCTCACCGCCATCCAGAACCGCGACGCACTGGGCGCACGCCACGCTTCGCTGGTGCAACTGGACGATGCGCGCAATGCGCTGAGTGTGGTCCTGGGCGGCGGTTGATGGGCTCGACTGAGTCGATAACGCTTTGAGTCTGTATGTTCGCCGTGTTTATTGATCAAATAGGGCGAATCCTCCTTATTGCTGGTACCCGCCTCTGAATATTCTATTTATGTGGGAAATATCCATACTATTTGTAAGAGCCTTATCAGCCCAGCGTAAGCTCAGTCCTTAATTATCGCAAATGACGCTCCGTCATTTCCGAAAACATAAAGTAATGATATCTCTCCCTGCACATTAATTAAAACGCTGCGCCTGTTCATAAACGTCGATTAAACCTATCAGACGTCAGAGACTCGTGCTGCTGATAAAAAAGTGTGCAAGGAGCATTGCATGAAACTTCTGGCCATCGTTCAGGGCGATACCACAGACCACGGAGGGTCTGTTATCAACGGCGATCAAACAAAGCGCATCAATGGTTTCCCCGTGGCGCACAGAGGCTGTGACGTCATCTGCCCACTGCATGGTGCCAGCAAAATCATCGGCGAAGAAAACAGCTTTCATATCGAAGGAAACATCATCGCACTGGAAGGCGACCTGACCAGTTGCGGGGCTCGGTTGATATCCAGGCAACAAAGTTTCTTTCGGGTTGAGAGGCAGTCGAGTGTTGTGCAGTCTGCGCCCGATCCTTCGGTTGGTAATGATCAGGGTGTGGCCAGCGAAAGTGTGGTGGATCGGGTTGTGCATTCAGTTAATTCGCTGGTGGGCCAGCGAGAGTCAATCATGTGCGACGAACGTTTTCGTCTGTTCAATCAACAACGCTCCAGCCTTGGTCATCTGGGCTATGTGGTGATGCAAGACCAACGCTGCACCTGCGTTGGCGCGCTTGACCTGCAAGGCTACAGCCGCAGCCATAAAAGCCCGGCTGTCATCGCACTGCAACTCGCAACCACCGCCCCTTGGCCGGTCATGGAGTAACCTCAATGTCTCTGAACGATTTCCAGCGTACCAACGCCTTGGGCCCCGACACTTACTTCGCCTTGCCCCAAGGCGCCTCACACACCTACGCCCCGACAGACACCCCGGCCAAAGAAGTCATCATCCAAAGCCTGGCCCTCTCCCGCATACCCGGAGCCATGCGCAGCATGGGTTGGAACACGGCAGCGGCGCTGATGCAGCGATGGTTTGACAGTCCCGCGTGGGAGATGCCGCAGGAGTGGAAGGAGCCAAAAACCCAACCTGACCCTTTGAGCTTACCTGCAATACAGTGTGACGAAAGTATTGTAAAAATGGAGTGGGCAATGCAGTTTGAGCGTTGTCGGGAAGCAGTAGATGAGGCCGAGTCCATCGTATCCTCGGCAAAAGCGGTTGAAAGATTGAGAAAACTTTTGAAACGTGCCGGATGGGATGAGAATAGCTCATTTGAACTGGGCAACAACTTACTGTCTTCTCGGCAGATAGATGTTTTATCCCAAGTAAATTTTCGTATATTCGGCAGTACGTGGGACTCACTGGACGATATGTACGGTGCGCTGGGGTCTGCAACACTAAAAGTTGGTGTTACAGGACGAGCTTTCAGTAAGAAAAATTTCATCACCCAGCAGACCGAGCTGTATTTCCAGATAAAAAACCTAGGCTTCTACATACGGGACCATTACGACTTTAGCGGATTACAATATCTCGGCACGTGGACAGAAGATCGCGTGCTGACCAAGGCAGAAACCGCTATAGCCTTGACGCCACAAGGAAATCTGGTCATCCGTTTAAAAGACGGACCATTTGCTGCAGTTACAAACTCCCACTTTCGCAACTATCGTGGCGACACAGGTCAAGGGGGCGATTTTTTTATTTACTCAAACATTTTGTGGAAAAAATCTGATCAGATCATAAAGTTGGGAGTCCGTAAATGAAACCACTTCCACAACGGCTCAAATTTTTTATAGCCTACATTATTATCGCCGGTAGTCTCTGGACCGCATCGGAATGGTGGGAAAAAGGGTTAGCGGAACGCTCTGGCGAGCCTGACATAAGCCCTGGAGGCTGTTACAGAGTGGAGCTGTTCAAACCACTCTGGGTTCTTCCGATGATGTTTCATTCGATGCCACACCCGGATAGTGAGGTGCCAAGAAGGTGGCTACCCTGGTGGGAGTACCCTGCGTTTTTTCGGCTCTATGATCATCGCACTGGCGAGTTGATTTCAGAGACAGAGGTTTACGATCTGGCGTCAGCGAGTGGACCGCTGGACTGGGGGGGCGGATCGGGTGAGGTATCGGCTGGAATGATCTCAATTGGCCCCAATCTCCCTGATTGTCTGGGTGACCGCCCTACTCCAGTAAGCCCTCAATAACGAGAGCATCACGATGCTGGACGTTTTTAAATGATCGTTCCAACGCTCAGGACGCTCTGCGTCCTGTCCCAAGTAAGCGACGCGGCGCAAATTTGTGACGCAGAGCGTCACGAACTGCGTGCCAACGCGGAGCATTGGCACGATAGTTAATAGTTAAAAGGACCCAGAGTTACAGGCCGCCACAGCCTTAATGTGAAAACAGCGAATTGCCCACTTTCCCCGCCATCTTCTCCGGTTTGATCAGAAACCGTGCCAGCGCGGGCAGCAGCCACAGTGCGCCGAACATGTTCCACAGCAGCATGAAGGTCAGCATCAGGCCCATGTCGGCCTGAAACTTGATCGCCGAGAAGATCCAGGTGCACACGCCGATAGCCAGGCACAGACCGGTGAACAGCACGGCCTTGCCGGTGGACTTCAGGGTTTCGTAATAGGCTTGCTGGAGCGGCAGACCGGCGCGCAGGAAGCTTTCCAGGCGGCTGTAGATGTAGATGCCGTAATCGACACCAATCCCCACTCCCAACGCCACAACCGGCAGGGTCGCGACCTTGACGCCGATGCCCATGAACGCCATCAGCGCGTTACCCAACACCGAGGTCAGCACCAGCGGCAGGACGATGCACAGGGTCGCGGCCCATGAGCGGAAAGTGATCATGCACATGGCTGCCACGCAGAGGTAGACCAGCACCAGAATGACCAGCTCGGACTGCTTGATGACCTCGTTGGTCGCGGCCTCGATCCCGGCATTGCCTGCGGCCAGCAGGAACTGCAGGTCCGGCGTGTCGTTCTCTTTGGCGAAGTCCTGGACGGCATGTACGGCACGGTCCAGGGTTTCGGCTTTATGGTCGTTGAGGAATACCAGCAGCGGGGCCAGGGAACAGTCGGTGTTGTACAAACCATCGGCGCGGGCGATGGAGTTGTTCAGCACGTCTTTGTTGCGCGACAGGCTTTCCCACTTCAGGTTGCCCTCGTTCATGCCCTTGATGACCTGCTTGGAAACGGTCACCAGCGAAATGGCTGACTGCACGCCTTGGGTGTTTTCCATCTTCCAGGCCAGTTCGTTGATCGCTGACATAGTCGAATACGCCGAGCAGCCCTCGGGGGCTGTCTTGACCATGACCACCAGCACATCGGAACTGGTCGAGTAGTGATTGATGATGAACGCGTTGTCCTTGTTATAGCGCGAGTCGGGGCGCAGCTCAGGGGCGCCCTGGTCCAGATCACCGATCTTCAGGTTCTGGCTGTACCAGAGCCCGCCACCGAAGGCCAGCAACGCCAACACAATCGACACCGGCGCGACTTTGGCACTGGCAAAGTTCGACAGCAGTCGCCAAAAAGGATGCTCGCAGACCGCATCCTGCTTGCTACGGCTCACCGCCCGTTTGCTGATACCCACGTAGGAAATGGCCACGGGCAACAGAATCAGGTTGGTGAACACGATCACCGCAACGCCTATGGACGCGCCGATGGCCAGTTCGCGGATCACGCCGATGTCGATGATCAGCAACGTGATGAACCCGACGGCATCAGCCAGAATGGCGATCATGCCCGGCAGAAACAGCTGACGAAACGTGCGACGCGCAGCAGTCAGAGCGTTTTCGGCCTCGCTGGATTGCAGGGCGATACCGTTGATTTTCTGCACGCCGTGAGAGATGCCGATAGCAAAAATCAGAAACGGCACCAGCATCGAATACGGGTCAATACCGAAGCCGACGACGTGCATCAGCCCCAGTTGCCAGATCACCGCAATGAGCGTGGTGCTCAGAACCGCTACGGTACTGCGGATACAACGGGTGAACCAGATCAGCAATACCAGAGTGATCAGAAACGCGATGCCAAAGAACATCACCACCATGAACAGACCGTCAATCAAGTCGCCGACTTTCTTGGCGAAACCGACGATATGAATCTTGATATGGGGGTTTTGTGCCTGGTATTTGTCGCGGATCTTCTCTTCAAGCTGATGAGAGAATTGCTGGTAGTCCAGCGCCAGCAAAGTGCCCTGGTCTGCCGGATCCGGGTAAGACTCCTGCAGCGGAACCTCAATAATGCTCGACCTGAAATCGTTGGCGACCAGTCGCCCGACCTGCCCGGACTTGAGCACGTTGTTGCGTAACTGATCCAGACTGGCGTCCGAGCCGTTGTAACTCTGCGGTATGACTTCGCCCCCTGCAAACCCCTCTTCCGTCACTTCGGTCCAGCGCACGCTGGGGCTCCAGAGCGATTTGAGACCCGAGCGGTCCACCCCGGGAATGTAAAACACCTCGTCACTGATCTGGCGCAGGGTCTCCATGTACTCTTTGGAGAAAATATCGCCATCCACCGCCTCGACAGAGATGCGCACGGTATTGCCCAGGTTCGCCAGATCGTTGCGGTGCTTCATCATGTTCTGAATGAACGGATGAGACAGGGGGATCATTTTTTCGAAACTGGTGGAAGGCCGAACCTGCGTGGCCTGCCAGAACAGAAAAATACTCGCCAGCAGACAAAGGATAATCACCGCAGGGCGATGATTGAAAATCAGGCGTTCAAGGAAGGTTGCCTTTTCGTCCGAGTGTTGCGTGTGTTGAACAGTGCTCATGCCGGAATGTCCCCGCCCTGAAAGGTCTTATTGTTGGGTCGTATCGGCGCCCGTCGGCGAGGTGACGCGCACGCCGCCTTGTCCTACCAGAATCAGATTGCCTTGAAGGTTGCCGGTGACCCCGGCCAGCGAGATGCGATCGGGCCGATTGAACACCTCGAACGTTTCGCCATCATCATTGCTGCGCATGACGCTACCGCCGTTACCGACCAGCACCAGCGAACCACCGGCCAGCAATGTGGCGCTGGCCAGACCGAACTCGACCGGGCCGCGTGCGCCCTTCAGTTCTATAGGCTGCCAGCTGTCACCAAAATCGCTGGAACGAAACAGATTGCCGCGCAAACCATAAGCCAGCAGCGTAGAAGGCTGAGCCGTGCCGATCACGCCGAATAGCGAGCCTTGATAGGGGCCTTCGAGTTTCTCCCAGGTCTGCCCCTGGTCACTTGAGCGAAACATGCTGCCCGCCTCGCCGACAATGAACAGGCCTGCGTCTTTGACCTGAGCAATGCTGTTCAGGTGATACTGGTCTTCGTTGTCCAGCCGCTCGCTGACATCTTCCCAATGCTGACCGCCATCAACGGTGCTCAACAGCGCACCGTAAGCGCCCACGGCAAAACCGGTGTCGAGGTCCTTGAACCAGACGTCCAGCAGTGGCGCCTCGCGCTTCAAGTCCTCGAACTGCTTGCTCCAGCTCTTGCCACCATCGTTACTGGCCAGTATCTGTGCGTCATGACCCACCGCCCAGCCATGCTGTTCATCCACGAAAAACACAGCCGTCAACAGCTGACGGGTCGGCACGCGAGCCTGGCTCCAGGTCTTGCCTTGATCATCGGAGAACAGAATATGCCCATGATCACCCACCACGACCAGCCGTGCGCCGGCATGGGCGACGTCCAGCAACAAACCGCGTGAGGCTCTGGCCGATTCGACAGCATAAACAGCCTTGTCTGCAGCAGCGGCTGATGTCGATGCAGAGTCGGACCCGGCCGTTGCAGAGACGGCAAAAGAACATGAAGTAAAAATCACCAGGGGCAGGCCCGCGTATAACCGGATACGTCGATGGAAAGGGGCACGCATGAACTTCTCCGCTCTTATTATTATCAGGTGGCTGCTTTCGACTGCGGGTACCAACCGACTCGTATTGACCCGGACGTCCACAGCCGTCCGGCTTTACCTGTGTGGAAGACCGTTCATCCTAGGCAGCTTTGCAAATGCCTGACAATCGACATGTCGTTATCTTTTGTTAAGCGCACGAATGTGATTGATGGATCATCACGATGGTTAATCGCGCAGCTTCCCCAGACGCCTGTCAGTGAATACCCCGGCGACGCAATGCGGCGGGTTTGAAGGCATTTACGCTGGGCACAGGCTGGGAGAAATCACTGGTGCCGGGCTCCTGATTGTCCAGGTTCTGTACGTGGTAACGGCGTGCCTGCAAATCATGGAAAACGTCCAGTGCAGACCAGGTGGTCGGTAGCTCGTAATAGTTTTTCAGGTACGCCATGGAGACCCGCCACAATTGTCCTCTGCCGTCATATTGATCGACAACTGCGGCCTGCCAGCTGTCTTCATCCAGGTACAGCGTGCGCCGGGAGTAGACGTGCCGCGCGGTAGGTTTGAGCCTGCCCTCCACCACCCATACACGATGCAACTCATGGCGCGTATAAGCCGGGTTGAGGTGGCCGACCTGCAATAACTGTCGGTAGGTAATATCAGGGCTGGATATCCGGTAGTTGTTGTAAGGAATATAAATTTCGCGTTTGCCCAGCAACGTCCACTCGTAACGGTCCGGCGAACCATTGAACATGTCGGTATCATCTGCGGTACGCAACCCCTCGGAGGCCGGGATCGGCATATCGTAAGCCAGACTCGGCGCCCGTCTCACCCGACGTTGCGCAGCACTGTAAGCCCACGCTTGCCGAGGCTCCTGCACCTGATCAAGTGTTTCATGGACCAGCACGGCGGAACCGGCCATGCGGGTCGGGCACTGGATAAACGACAGGTAATAAAACAGCACATTATCCAGACTGGCAAAACTGCCCGCGGGGTCATAAAAGCGGAACAGCACTTTCTGACGCGAGGTGTTTAATTTGAAACTGCCGTCACGCTGTATGGCGACCTCCGAAGTCCCTCGCACCACGTAATGACCGCGATAGCGGGCAATATGATTCCACACAGCCTGAATACCCTTTTCCGGAACAGGAAATGGAATGCCGCCATAGGCATCGATAAAACCGTTACCGCCACCGATCAACCGGGCGTTTTGTGCATTATGCCGTGTATTATCGTACACCCATTGCGGTGCCGACCCGGAACGTCGGGTGGTGTATATCGGCATCTGATAACTATCAGGCCAGGTTTCGAACATCGCCACCTGCCCAGGTGTCAGGTAGCTGCGATAGTGCTGCATATTGGCGTGCGTAATAGTGAACAAGGGCTTGTCTGCGGCATACGGGTCGACATGCCGCGTACCTGAGCCCTTGTATCCAGGCGGAGGCCGAGTGATTCCGCCGCGCCATGGCGGGATGGTCCCTGCTGCGTTACCCGCCACCTCGCCTCCCAGCGGTGTCAGGCGGTTTCCGAGCAGCGTAGCGTCAGCTGCCAGACTGGTGTTGAGCGCGAGCAGCATCGCCAGCGCGAACCCCGGCAGTTGTTTCATGAGCATGTGGGCTCTCCTTGCGTGGCCTGTCCGGGACAAGTGTCCGAACTCAGGCCGATAGTATTTGCGATGTAAACGAGGTGTCGTGAGAGACGAATAAACTTACCGCCCGTTCATAAAGACTTATTAAACGGATGAACCCGTCAATGTAATTATTGATCCCGCGAACACTGTGGAGGTCAGGCAAGAGTCTGTAGGAAACTTCCTAAACTTACGATACCTTACAAGATGACCGACACAGCAGGCACCCAGAGTTGTCCGCAGTAATGCAACGCGAATGCCAATAAGCGTCAACATACAGATCAACATAGAGAGCCGGTACAGATCAGTTCATTAACGGACCTTCTGTATCGCCAGAATTAAAAACACGAGCACAGCCTGTGTGATTGTCAGACATAGCATCAAAATAGTAACCGCTTGATGCCGGTCATTGCGGACTCTATAAACGTTCGGTAACAGCGAGGGTGTTACGTGTATTGGACAAGTAACACTTATTGAGAATAAGCAGCGTTCAGTCGATGACCACGTGGGGCAGGAACCGGCTGGTGTCCTTGGTGATCAGACTGTCGTCTTCGCGAATGCCGATTCCGGAGGCAAGGTCGCCGATGACCCAGGAGCCGATCAGCGTGTAGCTGTCACCGAATCGCGGCAGCGGCGAGTACGCCTGCAAAATATAAGGCGCATCAGTGTAAGGCCCATCGACTGAAATCACCTGATCGCCAGGCGTGCGCATTTCAATGTTGGCACCTTCACGAGAAAAGTAGGGTTTGCGTACCCAGCCCTTGGGAACCGGTCTGCTCGGGTCCTGATCGACGCGCGAAGGCAGCAGGTTCGGATGGCCCTCATTGAACTGCCACAACAACGGCAGAATTCCCTTGTTGCTGAGAATCGACTTCCAGGCAGGTTCAACGAACTGAGTGCCACTGGCTGGAACGTGCTGGCCAAACTCCTCGTGAAAGATATGTTCCCAAGCGTGAAGTTTGAACAGCCGCTCGATCCAGCGTCCGTCCAGGTCGACAAAACGCCCCTCGGCACTGAGCCCGATGTCCTCGATATCGATATGCCGGGCATCAATGCCCACGTGCGCAGCCATGCGCCGCAGAAAGTCGGTAGTACCACGATCCTCGACAGAGCCGGACATCGCCGAAAAGTAGAACGGGCTCACCCCCGGAAACTCGGCAAACGCCCGAACAAGATCCTCGGCAATCGAATTGAACTGGCTGGCATGCGCGGGCAGAACACCGCGCGCCATCTGCTCGTCCAGCCAAAGCAACTGGAACGCACCTGCCTCCATCAGACTGGTGGGCGTATCAGCATTGATTTCGTACATCTTTGCCGGGCCCCTGCCGTCGTAGGCAAAGTCGAAGCGCCCGTAAAGGTGTGGATGCCCCTGTTTCCATGACGCGCGGATCACATCAAAGAACGCTTCCGGAATCGCCAGGCGGTGCAACAACTCTTCGCTGTCCACCACCCGCGCTACTGCGTCCAGACACATCTGGTGAAGTTCCTGGGTAGGCACTTCAAGGTCGCGGGTAATCTGCTGCTCGGTGAACAGATAATACCCGCGCTCATCCCAATAGCGCTCGCCGTCGATGGTGTGAAAGTTGAACCCTTCACGTTCCGCCGTTGCGCGCCAGTCCGGGCGTTCCTCGATACTGATCTTTTTCATGGCCCGGACCGTCAGCCTCCGAAACTGCTGCTGCCACCGCTGCTCTTGCCGCCCCAGCCACTGCGTGCCGAGGCCTGGCTGCCGAATCCGCCGCGCGAGATAGTCGACGACACCGAGGACGAGCCGGAGCCCGAACTGCCCAGGTTACGCCCCAGTGTGCTCTTGCCATAGCTGCGATCCGGACTGGATTGCGCCTGGGTCGAACGGCCAAAGGTTTTGCCGCGATCAATCTGACTTGGCAAGGACGAGCTGTAGTAACCGCCGCGGTCATCGCGCGTCTGGTAGATAGGTTGCGAGTAATAGCGATTGTTGCCGAAGCCATTGCTGAGCAGATTACCGATCAGCAGACCGGCCATCAGCCCGGTGGTGCCGCTCATGCCTGCTGGAGCGGACTGGGCGACTTCCTGATTGGCCCGGTCCAGCGCCTCTTTGGGCACACGCCCGGAAAAACCCAGCTCAAAGCCGCCGAGTTTCGGCATGTACTTGCCATCCGAAGTGACCTGGCAATAATCCGGTACAAAGTCCGCGTCGCAAGACGCCTTGTCATCATAGGTCGGCGCTATGCGGCGATGGTCGGACAGCGCCTGCATGTAGGCATCCGAACAGACATTTACCGGCACTTTGGCATCAACGCACTCCTGCACCGAACTGAAGTTGGCCTGCGCGTTGAAAGTATCCTTGTCTTGCGACGGGCCACACCCGGCAAGGGCCAGCGGAAGCGTGCTGGCAAGTACCAGCTTTACTGAACTGCGTCTCATCGTGAGTCTCCTTGTTCAAGCTGCCGTCAGACCGAAGGGGTCATGCAGGCTGCGTTGAGAAGACCGACGCTGATTGCGACGCTGGCCGAGTAAATGGCGGCAGCCATTTCGCCCTTGGCAATACGTGTCGACAGGCCCTTGAGCACCAGGCTGGTAACACCGAACGCCAGCAGTTGCACAACGGCTGCAATCACCACCCAGACGATCACATCCAGAATGCTGATGCTGTAACTGATGATGTTGCTGGCTGGCAGTGCGAAACCGATCAGCGAACCACCCAACGCCAACGCGGCAGCACTGTTGTTCTCGCGGATCAGCGCAAATTCCTTGTGCGGCGTGATCCTGCTGTAGATGAACTGGAACAGGGCGAACAGAATGGCCGCTACCAGAATGTACAGGATGAAGCCAATCACGGCAGGGGCATTGAGCGACATACGCAGCGCGTCGATCATGAAGATTTCCTTGTCAAAGAACGTTGATATCAGTGGATTGCAGCGTTATGCCAACGGCCGTGGTGAGGGTAATGCTGCCCTCTTCGTCTTCCTCGACGGAAAACAGCAGAAACTCGCGGCGGTTGATCAGCCCCGTTTCGCGGGCGTACAGCATGCTCAGGTGTTTGACGCGATACGCAGCATCAGGGCTGACAATGTCCTCATCCAGCGGCGTCAGCTCGGTCTGGCCGGGCGACGTGCCCCATTGCCGTTCGAATACCTCGCCATCGTGTTCGTAGGTGGGCAGGCCGATCTTCGACGAAGGACCGGTCAGGCGCAGCAACTCATCCTTGCTGGTGATCGGCTCGGCGCTGTAGTAACCGAACAGAATGATGTCCTGCACGTCTTCCGGATTGGGGCCGTTGCTGACCACCTGCAGGAAGTAGTCCTCGTTATCCAGGTAGAAGCGATGCAACGCCATCGACTGGCCCAGATCTACGCGCCCCACGGCCCAGACCTTTTCATCGCCTGGAACAACCACTTGCGAATGCCCGTCGAGCAACAGCTTCAACGAGCTGTCCAGACACAACATGCGACCGGACGCCAACCCTAACGGGCTGACCGTGTTGACGGATTGCACGCCATCACGACCTGATGCCTTGGGTGCTTCCAGCCCCATGGCACGTTTGAACCAACTCATAGTGCAGTTCCCTTGAAGTCGACTGGAGCCGGTATGGACATGTCTTTAACCGGAATAAACACACTGTTCAAAAGACTGGCTCACTTCTGCGCCAGCAATGCCTTGGAATGCATCAGCCACGCTACACAAATACCCGCCAGTGCGCCGGCAATATGTGATTCAAACGATATGCCAGCTACCGGGACAAAGCCGAAAACCAGTCCGCTGTAGCCCGCCAGCACCAACAGCGCGACCAGCACGCTGGCGATACTGCGCTGATACCATGCCCGCGCGAGCAGGTAAGCCCACAAACCAAAAATCAGACCGCTCGCACCGACATGGATATTGCTGCGACCGAAGCTCCAGACCAGCAACCCGCCCAGCAGACAGACCAGCCCGGCGACCCACGCATAACGCCTGACACCCTCGGTGGCGACCAGCCAGCTCAGCACAATGAACGGCAGCAGGTTGCTGAGCAAGTGCTGAATCGAACCGTGCAGAAAAGGCGCAAACACAATGCCGCGCAACCCGGTCGCATTGCGCGGAATGATACCGAAATGAATCAGGCCGTTGCCGGTGATCGAGTTCAGTACTTGCACCGCAATCATAACTGCTGCCAAGGCGAGGATGACCTTGAGTCGTTTGGAAAACTCCATTCACCACCCTCGCCTGCCCTGTGGCGTCGCTTACTGAGCCGGCGTCTGGTTTTTGGCTTTCAGACGTGCCAGCACATCTTGCGCACCGCCACTTTTGGCACCAATACCTGCATCCTGCAGACGACGCTCCAGATCGCTGCCGCTGGACTGGCTGGCCAGTTCTTCGGCCGCTTCGAGTTTGGCGTCCTGTTCATCCTGACGTTGCTTGAGACGCGCCAGCGAGCCTACTGCGGTTTCGACTGCGCCGCTGGCACCACCGGTTGCAGTGGCCGTTGCAACGCGAGCCTTTTGCACGGTTTCACGGGCCTTGGCCATCTCGACCTGCTGCTTGAGGCTCTTGATTCGCGATTCGGCCTTGCCCACCTGTTCTTGCAGCAGGCTGACCTGCTTGTTGAACTGATCGGCCAGTTCCTGCTCCTGATCACGCAGGGCCTCGATCTCGGCGATCTTGTTCGCGCACTCCACAGCCAGCGCTTCTTCACCCTTGTTCAGAGCCTGCATGGCGCGGCCTTCCCAGTTGGCGATGCTGGTGGCGTGTTCTTCAAGACGCTGTGCCGAGAGCTTGTGCTTGGCCTTGATGGTAATCAGCCCGTCGCGGGCCTTGACCAGCGCATTGTCGGCGTCACGAATTTCCTGATCCAGAATGCGGATGGCATTGGCATCGGCAATCGACTCGCCCACTTCGGAAGCGCCACCACGAACGGCGGTCACCAGTTTTTTCCAGATACTCGTAGTCATGAATAGTCTCCGCCTGACAGCGCTGTTCAGTAGATGAAATGATCTTCAAAAGCATCGGCCGCACGGATCACGTTGTCCGCGAGGGTAAGGATTTCCTGCACCACCACTGTGAGCGACGATGCTGCGCTCAACGCGCCAAACAGGCAGTAGACTTCCTGACCGTCACCCAGCTTTTCGATACCGACCGATGACAGCGGAAACAGATCGCGGCTGCGCAGGACGACATCGTTGAACGCCTGCACGTTCTTGATCTTGTTCACCTCGATCAAGGTCGCATCGGCGAGAATCTGCTCGCCTTCCACGGCGATGTAGATCGGCAGGTCGCCGTAGTCGGCCATGGTCAGCCTGATGCCCGAGGCATCGCCCTCGGTCACATCGAGCTCGATCTTGCCGTTCGTCACCAGTTCCAGTTCGCAAAGTGCCTTCTGCAGAGAGCTGATGGTCCAGTGGGTATTCTCGGTCATGAAATCCTCCAGTTTTATTCTGTCGCCCAAAAAGGGCTGTCTTAAGGCTTTTTCAATGCCACGCAGGGCATCGACGTTCTCGGGCCGGATCCAGAATTCCCGCTTGACCAGCCCCGCCTCTTTGAGTCGCAGACGCATTTCACGCATGTAATCGGTGGAGCTCTTCGAAGCCTTGGCCGGGACCGCTGCGTTATCGCCCTGGGTTTTACGAGGCATTGGCGCTTCCCCCTTGCTGCTGGCCGTGGATCAGGTGAGCAACGTATCAGATGTTTTTGAAGATAGATACGCATCACATGTGAGATTTTTATGGACGCCAAAATTCTCGTTTCCACGCCCCGCGTTGGCACAATAGTCAAAACACCGCACGGCGACGCACACTCCAAAAAAAAAGCGCTGTCCGCATCAGCGGACAGCGCCTTTCTCACAATTGCCTGTCAGGCACTGGGCAACCCTTATTCAGCCAGGCTTTTACTCACCACTTCATACACGTCCGCCGACAGTTTGCCGGAGGCGAGGATACGCTCCAGCTCGGCCTTCATCAGCGCCTGACGGGCGCTGTCGTATTTGCGCCAGCGGGTCAGTGGTGCCAATTGGCGGGAGGCGATCTGCGGGTTCAGGGCGTTCAGCTCGATCACAAGGTCCGCGAGGAAGCGATAGCCGGAGCCATCTGCCGCGTGGAAATTGATCAGGTTCTGCCCGGCAAATGCACCGATCAGGGCGCGGACCTTGTTCGGGTTCTTGATGCTGAATGCAGGATGCTTCATCAGTTCCTGCACGCGTTGCAGGCCGCCCGGCTGAGTGCTGGCCGCCTGTACGCTGAACCATTGATCCATGACCAGCGCGTTGCTCTTGAAGTTCTCGGCGAACACGGCGAGCGCTTTGTCGCGCTCGGCCGTAAACGGCGAATTGACCAGCACCGCCAGCGCAGTCAGGCGTTCGGTCATGTTGTCACTGGTATCGAACTGGTCGATGGTCGCCGCCAGTACTTCAGGTTTGCCGCTAAGCATCAGGTACGACAGCGCAATGTTCTGCAGCGCGCGACGGGCGAAATGCGTGGACTCGGCGACGTATGGCGTGGCCCTGGATACCTCGCGGTTGGCCTTGTAGCGCGTCAGCAGACTGTCAAACAGGCCGTCGGCCAGTTGCTGGCGAGCAAATTCGCGAGCGGCGTGAATGGCATCGACATCCGCCACCTCGCTGATCTCGGCGAGATAAGCCTCACCCGGCAACGAGAGCATTTCTGCGACCATCGCCTGGTCCAGACGCTCATCCGCCAGCACGGTGCCCAGCGCAGTGATCAAACGCTGGTCCATGACCAGTGCCTGACCTTGCTGGTGCTGACCGATCAGCTCCTGCAATACCTGAACCGACAGTTGCTGACCGGCATCCCAACGGTTGAAACCGTCGCTGTCGTGTTGCATCAGGAACATCAGTTGATCACGGTCATACGGAAAGCTCAGCTTGACCGGCGCAGAGAAACCGCGCAGCAGTGACGGCAGTGGCTTTTCGGCAACGTCAACGAAGGTGAAGGTCTGCTCGGACCCGGTAACCGAGAGCACTCGCGTGGTGCTGGAAGCTGCGGTTTCGTCCGCCAGACGCAGAGCAATTTCGCCGCCTTTGCTGTCCAGCAGCCCCAGTTCGACCGGAATCACAAACGGCTGTTTCTGATCGCCAGGCTGGCCTGGTGTGCTTGGGCAGCTCTGCCGGAAAGTCAGGCTGTAGGTTTTCGCAGCAGCGTCATACGACTCGCTGACCGCCAGACGCGGCGTACCCGCCTGGCTGTACCAGCGCTTGAACTGGCTCAGGTCGACGCCGTTGGCGTCTTCCATGGCCTTGATGAAGTCGTCACAGGTCACGGCCTGGCCGTCATGACGTTCAAAATACAGATCACTGCCCTTGCGGAAGCCTTCGGCGCCCAGCAGGGTGTGGAGCATGCCAACCACTTCCGAACCCTTTTCGTAAACGGTCAGGGTGTAGAAGTTGGAGATTTCGATGAAGCTGTCCGGACGCACGGCGTGGGCCATCGGGCCTGCGTCTTCGGCAAACTGGTGAGTTCGCAGGTAAGCAACGTCCTGAATACGCTTGACCGTGGCCGAGTTCATGTCCGCCGAGAAACCGGCGTCGCGGTACACCGTGAAGCCTTCCTTGAGCGACAGCTGGAACCAGTCACGGCAGGTCACGCGGTTACCCGACCAGTTGTGGAAGTATTCGTGGGCAACGATCGCTTCGACCCGCTGATGCGCGGCATCGGTCGCAGTCTCGGCACGTGCCAGCACGGCACTGGAGTTGAAGATGTTGAGGCCCTTGTTCTCCATCGCGCCCATGTTGAAGTCGTTGACCGCGACAATCATGAAGATGTCCAGGTCATACTCACGACCGTAGGTTTCTTCATCCCAGCGCATGGATTTCTTCAGGCTGGTCATGGCGTGCTGGCACTTGTCGACGTTTTCTGGCTCGACATAGATGCGCAGGGTCACTTCCCGCTGGCTCATGGTGGTAAAGGTGTCTTCGATGCACCACAGATCACCGGCCACCAGCGCGAACAGGTAAGCCGGCTTCATGAACGGGTCTTCCCACGTCGCCCAGTGCCGTCCGCCCTCTTCTTCACCACTGGCAATCGGATTGCCGTTGGAGAGCAGAATAGGGAAATTCTGCTTGTCGGCGCTGAGCGTGGTAGTGAACTTGCTCATCACGTCGGGGCGGTCGAGGTAGTAGGTAATCTTGCGAAAGCCTTCGGCCTCGCACTGGGTGCAGAACATGCCGCTGGATTTGTACAGGCCTTCCAGCGCGGTATTGGTTTCAGGATGAATGCGCACGGTGCTGTCGACCGTGAAACTTTCGGCTTGCGGATGCAGCGTCAGGTGATCTTCTGTCAGTTGATAATCCGCAGCGCTCAGCTCCACATCACTCAGCTTGACCGAGACCAGTTCCAGATGCTGACCGTCCAGCACCAGCGGCGGCAGGCCTGCGCCGCGCTCGGGGTTGCGGCGCATGACCAGTTGGGCATGGACCAGCGATTGGTCGTCGAACAGTTCGAAGGTCAGGTTCGTCTCATCGATGAGGTACTCGGGAGCCTGGTAGTCCTTCAGGTAAATCATTTTCGGTTGTTCGGTGCGCATGCTGGAATCCTTCTACTGATGCACGGCCAGCTGATAGGCCGTGTACTTGCGAATATTGATCACGCCGGTATCGAAAATCAGGTATTGGCCCTTGATCCCCAGCAGCGTGCCTTCGGCAATCGGGTTCTTGTCCAGATTGAAGCTGACAATCTTGGTCGGATACGCCTCGACCGGGTAACGAAACTCGACAGGCTCGGCGTCATGTAGCAATTGGATGGCTTGCAGACCGAATCGTTCTTGCAATCCCAGCAGGCCCGCGCCGCAACTGTCGAACAATTCCTGGCGAATGGCCTTGAGATCGACCGGCTGGGCATCACCTTTGAGCAGCGCACGCCAGTTGGTACGGTCGGCCACCTGACTGCGCAGCAGGTCTTCGACAAAGCCTGACTGCTGACGGGTGGCCACACGCAGAATCGGCAACGCCTGACTTGCGCCCTGATCCAGCCAGCGGGTCGGCAACTGCGTGGACCGGGTAATACCGACCTTCACGCCTGACGAATTGGCCAGGTAGACGATGTGATCGGTCATGCAGAACTGTTCGCCCCATGCCGGATCGCGACAGGTGCCCTGATCGTGATGGCATTTTTCCGGGCTCATGATGCACATGTCGCATTGCGCCAGCTTGAGCATGCACGGGTAGCAGTAGCCCTGGCTGTAGCTGGACTTGGTCTTGCGCCCGCAATGACTGCAATGAATGGCACCAAGAAACTCCAGGCGCAGCGTCTTGCCGATCAGCGGGTTGACCGCAATCTCGGTCTCGCCCAGGCGAAAAGCGTATTGCACACATGACGCATCATCCTGACGCGCCGACATTTTGTTGACTGCTCCGCGACCAATTTCGATCAATGAATAGCATCCGATTTGAACAGGATATTGGGCACTGGCGCTGATTTGGAGGCGCATTCCTGCGGCCCCATGTAGCCCGTGCGCTGGTCTTCCGGCAGGTTCTGCACTTCCCAGGCGATCAGCGCCTGCAACGACAGCTCACGCTGTTCCTGAGTAAGCTTGCGGCCATCGGACCATTTGCCGATTTCCACGGCCAGCTTCAGGCTTTCGTAGATATCCGGGGTGATGTTTTCGATCATTTCTATAAAAGACGACATGGCGCACTCCAGAAAATAGCGGGTAATTTTACGACTTGCGGCGCGCAATCGCACCGCCGACCAGGCCGGTAGCACAACCGATGATCAGACCGCCGACATGCGCGCCGTTGGCGATCTCGCCGAAACCGAGCATGCTCACCAGGCCGGACAGGCATAGCGCCAGCCAGATGAGCATCATGATCAATACCCCACGCGGCAGGCGATAGACCGGGTTGGGCGCCAGTATCTGGAAAATCCAGCAATGCCCGAGCAGGCCATACAGCACGCCGGACAGTCCGCCAAACAGGCTTGGGCCGCTGAACAGGTACTGCACGTAATTTGAAACAGCTGAAAACAGCAGCGTGAGCAGCAATAAAGACAGGCTGCCCTGACGAATTTCGATACGTCGGCCCAGTTCCCAGAACCACATGCCGTTCATGGCCAGGTGCAGGATGCCGAAGTGAATCAGCATCGGTGAGACGATCCGCCACCATTGCCCGGCGGCCAGGCTGTCGGACAACGGCAGAAACGTCGCGTACTCGCCACTGATCCGGAAATCCTGAAAGGTCAGCCAGCGGATGGCTTCAAGGTTGTCGCCCAGCAACGTCATGCCCGCCACCAGCAGGGTGACCAGCAATACCAGGGCCGTTACCGGGCTGTTGCGTAGCTGCTCGATCAGGCCTGGCGACTTGTACGTCACGTTTGGGGCGTCTTGCGCCAGTTGAAAATGCTCGTCCCCTTCAGGAAAGCGCGTGTACAAGTCGCGCACCTCATCGGCCAGTTGCGGCGCATCCGGCACCCAAAGTACCTGCTCGCCAGCCTCTTCGCTGACCCTGTGGGGAATCCGCAAGCGCTGCAACAGGCTGACAAACCCGCTCAGGTTGGTGGTCAACGGCAACCGCAGGACTGCAACAGCACTCATTCTGAAACCTCGGGACGCTGCACGTCGACCCAGACGAATTTGTCCGGGTCGATCTGTGTTTCCTGGTCCAGCCGATAGGCGACCAGCTTGCCGTAGAGCACGGCGCTGTAATCCAGACAGGCCAGGTTCGGCCGGATGGGCGCAGGGACGCCGCTGCGCCAGTAATGACCGACAAACAGCAGCGGCTCATTGATACCGTAACGCAGCAATGCGTTTTTTTCCGACGTGGACAGCGGGGTCTTGGCTACGCCTTCAGGCAGCGCGTCGGGCTGAAATACCACGTCGCCATAGGTCTGCGGGTCATCTTCCCAGAACTTGGTACGAAAGAACTCGCGGGTCAGCCCGTCGCCGCCGGTCAGGGTAAGACCGTGCGGCAAACGCATGTCGGTGCCGCGCAGCAGACGGTTGAAGACATTGCTGGCGAAGCTGCCGGGCACTGCCGAGGCCTGGACAAAATGCTTGTCGATACAGCCGGTGCCATGCAGGCCGCGCAACGGATCAATCAGAGTCGCATCCCAGCAGGCATGCACCACCCTGAAGCGACCGGCGTCCATGTACAGCGGCAGCTCATAGAACCAGTTGACGAACTCGCTCCATTCATCCAGGTAGCGCTCGAACTGCGCCAGGGTTTCGCCGATCAGCCGGGCATGGCGCGGGGTGTGCTCACGCACGAACTCATGACCGCTTTCCGGCAAGGCTGGCGTCATCCAGCCCAGCGCGTTGAACTCATGGTTGCCCATGATGCACAGGGCATGACCGGCCTGAACCATATCGCGGACGATATGCAGCGACTCGCGAATACGCGGGCCACGGTCAATGATGTCGCCGAGGAAAATCGCAATACGCTCAGGGTGACGCCAGACGCCAGCCTGCAGACGGTAGCCGAGAAGCTCCAGCAAGTGCTCCAAGGTATGGGCGCACCCGTGCACGTCACCGATCAGATCGTAGCCACGCGCCGGATCGAGCATTAATCGCCCCCGCCGCCGAGCTTGCTGCCCCAGCCGAGCTTGGTGCGGCAGACTTCGTAATAATTGTGATCCAGCGGGTGAATCAGACGCAGCTTCTGCGGTTTCTTGCTGACCGTGATGGTGTCACCCGGTGCGCAGGTAAAGTGATTCTGGCCATCGCAGGACACTTGCGGATAAATGGTCATGTCCTTGGACACCACGATTTTCAGCTCGCTGTTGCCGTCGACCACGATGGGCCGCCCGGACAAGGTGTGCGGGTACATCGGCACGATAACGATGGCGTCGAGCTTGGGATGCATGATCGGCCCGCCCGCCGACAGCGCATAGGCTGTCGATCCGGTCGGCGTGGCGACGATCAGGCCATCGGCCTTCTGACTGCACACAAACTGACCATCTATATAGATCTCGAACTCGATCATGCGCGTGGACTTGCCGGGGTGCAGCACAACGTCGTTGAGCGCATCGCCCTGACCGATGGCCTCGCCGTGGCGACGCACTTCGGCCTGAAGCAGGAAGCGGTTTTCAACCAGATAGTGCCCGTCGAGCACTTCAGCGCATTTGACCTCCAGCTCGTCGGGACGAATGTCGGTCAGAAAACCCAGGCTGCCGCGGTTGATACCCAGCACCGGAACGTTGTGCCTGGCCAGTGCCCGTGCTGCCCCTAACAGGCTGCCATCGCCACCGACCACGATGACCATGTCACAGACTTCACCGAGCATCTTGCGCGACGAGGTTTGCAGGCCATGACCGGGCAGGACTTCGGCAATCGTCTCTTCAAGAATGACGTGCAGGTGGCGGTCCAGCAGGAATCTCTTGAGTCGGCGAACGGTCTCGAGCACCTGAACACTGCCCAGGCGACCGATGATGCCGATATTGCGAAATTGCTCCATGAGGCTCCTGCTGCGGTTTCGAGACGACTTAAAACAGCGATTATGGGCGAAACGGCCCGGTAGCAGCAAACCGGCACGTAAAGATCTAGCGAAACGCCTCATCACGAAGCGCTTCAATCAGCAGATTGCCTCTGAACGAATGAGCGAATTCCCGCAAAAAAACCGGATTTGCCTTACATACCCCACAGAAGATGTTCATTAGCTTCGTCCATTTTCAATACACCTAAGGACGACACATGATTCCCTCAGGCCGCCAGGGCGACATGCACCTCTGCCCGTTGCCGGGCCACGGTTGCACCCCGATTGTCACAGCCTCCTCCGACACCCTGATCAACGGCATGTCCGCCGCCAGAGTAGGCGATATGTGCGGCTGCGGCGCGGTGATCGTCACCGGCTTTCCCTCAATCCTCATCAACGGTCGTCCGATGGCCCACCTGGGCAGCCCGACCAGCCACGGCGGAACGATCATTTCCGGCAGCCCCGATGTGGGTGGCGGCTCCGACTTCGGCGATGCCGCTGGCCCAGCCATCGATTTCTCCAGGCTCGGCATCCTTCGCAAGGACGGCACACTGGACGAACCGAAGCTGAATCAGCTTGTGAAAGACCCTGGGTTGCAGGAGAAAGCCAAAGCGGCTGAAGCACTATTCCCACCTGCAACGTCCAACACGGCCATAGCGCCAGCCTGCAACCACCCGGATCAAATGGAAGAACTGACCCGCTACATCGCTGACGAGATGAACCGAAACCTTCTGCATCCCACCGTGCAGAAATTGAAACAACTGCTGAACTACGACACCGCAGAAGAAACCCGTAAATGGATGGAGTTGCCGTGGTACGCGCAGATGGGTGCGCATAATAATCCACAAACGATTGCGGCTTCGAATACTGCGGCGGCAATGGTGATATGGGCGGAAAAGGTAGGACAGAACAGGGAGTGGGATCACAAGCCAAAAATACTGGAAAAATTCAACAACGATTCTCGTCATAAACAAGGCAGGTACGCTTATTACTATGACATCTGGTCGAACATTCACTATGGATACATCGGAATGGCTGCCGGGTTCTCAGAAGCCGTGCTTCTGGACGGTGCAGGACTTGAGCAAATCGCGTCGGAAACATTGGGGAAAATAAAAAGACCACTCAAGAACGATTGGCCAGCACCCTCTGAGGGAGCCGATGGGCTACGAGCCTGGGATGACGCCCCCGACCGAATATCCATTGGCATAGGTGTGTCGCTCTATCGCCGCTTCCCGAATGGCGAAATACAGGCCGATGAAATCATGAAAGACGTTTTACAGATACCCAAGAGCAGCTGGGGTAAAGGAGTGGAACTGCACTCATGCTTTGGCAAGCCTGAAAACAAGAGCACTGCATGAACCGAAAAATCCTGATACACGCCATTGCCCGCTGGCCGAAGTTAACGGCGACCTTTCTCATCCTCGCACTATGGGATTTCGCTACGCCCTACGTAAGCGTCTATTACTCAGACAAGGCAGACGGAGAGCTTAGCTACACATGGATTACCGATCATCGCATAAGCAGAGGTGGCATAGAGCCTGGAGGAGCAACTGGGGACAGCGGCCACATATTTCAAAAAAAGAAATTCTTCATGTATTTCTTCTGGCACAACTCAACATTCAGCGGCTGCGTGAACATAGATCCACAATGGCCAGAGACTACAATCTTCATAGATGCCAACGGCCGCATCGACCTGAACGCCAAAGGGGCAACCGACGTCAAGCGATTCTCGCCTTGTCCCGGTGAAGACGCTGATTTTCTCGGGCTGGCCAGGCCCGTTGGATAGCACCGCATCTTTTCGCCTTCACAATCAGCTCACCTGCACATCAGCACCCTGCTGCACCTCAACTCACGCTATCCTCGGCACATGACTTTATTCCCCAGCCTGATAGACCTCCCCCGCCAACTACGGCACTCCGAAGTGCGCGACCTTGCCTGGGTGATCCTCGCGCCGCCCATGCTGGAAGTCGCGCCGTGGCCACAGCGTCATCCGCTGGCCGGCAGTGACTGGGTACAGGACCCGCAGCGATTGGCAGACTTTCTCTGGCAACTCGACCGTGACAGTCGCCCGCTGGAAGACTGGCTGGCGCTGGCAACCACACGCCGGCTGGGCCGCTATTACGAACGGCTCTGGCAGTTCGCAGTGCAGCACGCGCCGGGGGTGGAAATCATTGCCGCCAACCTGCCGATCCGGCTCGGCAGCCAGACGCTGGGCGAACTGGACATGCTGCTGCGTGATCGTGAAGGCGTGCATCACGTTGAACTGGCAATCAAGCTCTACCTTGGGCCGCAGGACGGAGACGGCCGCGATCCGGCGTGCTGGCTGGGGCCCGGCTGCCAGGATCGGCTGGACCGCAAGCTTGCCCACCTGAGCCAGCATCAGTTGCCGATGTCTGCACGTCCGGAAAGCCGAGCGGCCCTGGCAGCGCTGGGTGTCGAGGCATTCAGCGCGCAGTTGTGGCTGGGCGGTTATCTGCTGTATCCGTGGCCAGGCTCATGCGAATCGCCCGCAGGTGTTCACCCGCAGCATCTCAAGGGCCGCTGGTTGCATCAACGTGACTGGAAGCGGTTTGTGGCGCAAAGCAGCCCCGGACGCTGGCAACCCCTGCCGCGTCATGCCTGGCTGGCACCAGCGCTTTACCACGATGCGTGGAGCGATCAGCAGCTACGCGACTGGCTGGCCGAACTCGACCCGCTGGCTCCGGCGCAATTGCTGGTGCGCCTGAAAGAGAATACCGAGGGCAACTGGGAAGAAGCCGAGCGCTTGTTTCTGGTGTCGGACATGTGGCCGAATCTGGCCGACACCAGCCACCTGCTCAACTCAATCGAAGTGCCAGCGCAGCCAGTGTAATCAGCAACACCGGCACGGTCAGTACGATGCCGACCTTGAAGTAGTAGCCCCAACTGATGGTGATTCCCTTGCGCTCCAGCACATGCAGCCAGAGCAGCGTCGCCAGACTGCCGATCGGGGTAATTTTTGGCCCCAGGTCGCTGCCGATCACGTTGGCGTAGATCATCGCTTCCTGAATGGCCCCGCTGGCATGGCTTGCATCAATGGACAGCAGCCCGATGAGCACGGTGGGCATGTTGTTCATGATCGAAGACAGAAACGCGGTCATGACGCCGGTGCCCATCGCTGCGCCCCAGATGCCATAGCCGGCAAACCAGTCCAGCAGACTGGCCAGATAACCGGTGAGTCCGGCGTTGCGCAGACCATAAACCACCAGGTACATACCCAGCGAAAACACCACGATGTGCCACGGTGCTTCTTTCATCACCTTGCGCGTCTTGATCGTATGCCCTTTGGCGGCAATGGCGAGCAGCAGCAACGCGCAGACCGACGAAATCGCACTGATCGGGATGCCCAGCGGCTCAAGAGCGAAACAGCCCACCAACAAAATCAGCAGTACGGCCCAACCGGCCAGAAACGTAGCGCGGTCATGGATAGCCGTTTCGGGCTTGTCCAGATGTTCGGGCTCGAACTCGCTGGGAATATCCCGACGGAAATACCACATCAACACGGCCAGAGTGGCGGCGACACTGGCCAGGTTCACCGGCACCATGACGGCTGCGTAACGGTTGAAACCGATCTTGAAGTAATCCGCCGAAACGATGTTCACCAGGTTCGATACCACCAACGGCAGGCTGGCCGTATCGGCAATGAAGCCGGCCGCCATGACGAACGCCAGGGTCGACGCAGCGGAGAAGCGCAACGCCAGCATCATGGCAATGACGATAGGCGTGAGAATCAGCACGGCACCGTCGTTGGCGAACAAGGCTGATACCAGCGCACCGAACAGCACGAACAGGGCGAACAGACGACGTCCCTTACCCTTGCCCCAGCGCGCCACATGCAGCGCGGCCCAGGCAAAGAAACCCGCCTCATCCAGTAACAGCGTGATAATGATCAGCGAAATGAACGTCGCCGTGGCATTCCAGATGATGCCCCACACCACAGCGATGTCGCCGAGGTGCACAACCCCTGTCAGCAACGCCAGAACCGCCCCGAGTACCGCACTCCAGCCTACGCTCAGGCCTTTGGGCTGCCAGATGACCAGCGTAATGGTGAACAGGAAGATCAGCGTTGCTATCAGCATTATTTGGTCCGGGGTAGAAGAATGGCGAGGATGCCAAGCAGCGGCAGGTATGAGCACAACGTGTAGACGAACAGAATGCCGTGGCTGTCAGCCAGATAGCCGAGCAAGGCTGCGCCAATGCCGCCGAAGCCGAACATCAGGCCAAAGAAAAGCCCGGCAATCATGCCCACGTTGCCAGGTACAAGCTCCTGGGCGTAGACGACGATGGCGGAAAAAGCCGACGCCAGTACAAAGCCAATGATCACGCTGAGCACGCTGGTCCAGAACAGGTCTGCATAAGGCAGGGCCAGGGTGAACGGTGCAGCGCCAAGGATCGAAAACCAGATCACGGCCTTGCGACCAATGCGGTCGCCGATCGGACCGCCGAAAAAGGTCCCGGCCGCCACTGCGCCCAGAAACAGGAACAAGTGCAACTGCGAGCTGGCGACTGAAAGGTCAAACTTCTCGATCAGGTAGAAGGTGAAATAGCTGGTCAGGCTGGTCATGTAGAAGAACTTGGAAAACACCAGAAATGCCAGCACTGCCAGTGAGGCAATCACGCGTTTTCTGGACAGTCCATGAGTGGCCGCCTGACCTGCCTTGAGCTTGAACAGGTTGAGGTGCGCGCGATACCAGCGGCTTATCGCATACAGCAGACCCAGCGAGAACAATGCGAACAAGCCGATCCAGGCCACGTTGCCCTGGCCGAACGGGATGATGATCGCCGCCGCCAGCAATGGCCCGAACGCGGAGCCGGTGTTGCCGCCCACCTGAAAGGTCGACTGCGCGAGCCCATAACGACCACCGGAAGCCAGTCGCGCGATACGCGAGGCTTCCGGGTGGAATGTCGAAGAACCGATGCCGATCAAGGCGGCAGCCAGCAGAATCAATGGAAAACTGCCCACCATCGACATCATCACAATGCCGACCAGCGTACAGATCGACCCTACAGGCAGTACCAGGGGGTTAGGATGGCGGTCAGTGTAATAACCGACCCAGGGCTGCAGCAGCGATGCGGTGATCTGAAACGTCAGGGTAATCAGGCCGATCTGGGTGAAGCTCAAGTCGTAGCTGGCCTTGAGCATCGGGTAGATCGACGGAAGAATGGCCTGAATCAGGTCGTTGATCAGGTGAGCAAGGGCAACGGCACCAATAATGCGCATCACCAGCGGGCTGGCTTGAGGGGGGGTCGAGGCCTTCGCCGTTACAGGCTGAGCGCTGGTCGCCATGGGTATTCATCCGTAAAAAGGTTTTCAGGTTCCCCGGACGGATGATTACAAGATGTGTCACGCGTACCAAGGCGCGCCAATGTGCCATTTTTCAGGGCAACTGTGCCATGTTTTGTTGCGTTTTTGCTGACGGGTCGAGAACTGCTCCGCGCTGCACAGCGGTTCTGTGATGTCAGGTGGATTGAGGTTCGACTCAGATTCTCGTTCCCACGCTCAGCGTGGTAATGCCTTATGCCAACGCGGAGCATTGGCACGATAGTCGTAAACATCAGCAAGCTAGTCACGTCCATCGTGCCCACGCTCCACATCGGCACGACAGTCGGCTAAATTTGTGTATAACAACAAGGGCCAATACGAGGGTGCGCGCCGTGGATACCATCAAGCGTTTCTCAAGCTTTGCCGAGTTCTATCCTTTCTACCTCGCCGAGCACAGCAGCAGTACCAGTCGGCGCCTGCACTTTGTGGGCACCTCATTGGTGATCTTCCTGCTGGCGTTCGGTGTGGGCAGCGGTCGCTGGGGGTTGTTGTGGTTGTTACCCGTCGCGGGTTACGGTTTTGCCTGGGCCGGGCATTTCTTCTTCGAGAAAAACCGGCCGGCCACGTTCAAGCATCCGTTCTACAGCCTGCTCGGCGATTTCGTCATGTACCGCGATATGCTGTTGGGCAAGGTGTCGTTCTAGCCGGTTGAATCAGGCAACCGTTTCGCTGACCGGCTCCTGAACCACCGGCTGGCTTGCTTTCAAGTGCGCGTCCGCCAGACGAAACAGTTCGATAGTGCCGTCCAGGTGTTCGATCAGGGCGGTACAGGATTCAACCCAGTCGCCGCAATTGAGGTATTCCACGCCACCCACCTGGCGGATTTCCGCATGATGGATGTGCCCGCAGACCACGCCATCCAGGCCGCGCTTCACGCATTCGTGGGCGATGGCTTCCTCGAAATCGCTGATGAAATTCACCGCACTCTTGACCTTGTGCTTCAGGTAAGCCGACAGCGACCAGTAACCATAGCCGTACTTGGCGCGCCAATGGTTCAGCCAGCGGTTGAGGGTCAGGGTGAATTCGTAGGCCGAATCGCCGAGAAAAGCCAGCCAGCGGTGATAACGGGTAATCACGTCGAACTGGTCGCCGTGGATGACCAGAAGACGACGACCATCGGCCGTCACGTGCTCGGCTTCGTCCACCAGCTGGATGTTGCCCAGAACCAATTTGGAGTAACGACGCAGGAATTCGTCGTGGTTGCCCGTGACATAAATGACTTCGGTGCCGCGCTTGCTCATGGTCAGCAGCCGACGGATCACATTGGTATGCGCCTGCGGCCAGTACATGCCGCCGCGCAGCTTCCAGCCGTCGATGATATCGCCCACCAGATACACCCTGTCAGCCTGATAGCGCTTGAGAAACGCGGACAAGTGCTCGGCCTGGCAATCGCGCGTGCCCAGATGAACGTCGGAAATCCACAAGGTGCGCACGCGTTGTTTGCGGCTGGGTGTGGCGAGCTGAGCACTGGTCATGGGATGACCTCCGGCAGGGTTTCCAAGAGAGTGGAGCATGCCGGTTAACCGAATGTGACACGTGCGTGGCGATGTCGTGACAATGGCCTTTATTACTGAGGACTGGCGGGAGTATGACGGTCGTTGTGGCCCAGATCACGGGCCGGGTCGATCTGGTCGCGGAGCCGCTGCTTGAGCACCTTGGCCTCGGGAAAGCCGCCGTCGGCCTTGCGTTCCCAGAGTTGCACGCCATCGCAGGTAATGCGAAACACACCACCGGTGCCCGGCTGCAACGAGACCTTGCCCAGGTCGTCACTGAACGTGCTCAACAGCTCCTGGGCGAGCCAGGCGGCGCGCAATAGCCACTGGCATTGAATGCAATAGGTGATGATGACTTCGGGCTTTTCGGCAGACATGGACGTCCCCTCCAGAAATTCAGACGCCCATGATACGCACCCTGCGCAGGATCAACGAGCATTGGCGAAACGACGCAATGCGCTGAGCGTCACGTCGTGGGTTGGCTCCTGCGTTGCAGTATCGGCAGCCTGCGTCTTCACGCCCAGCAAACCCAGCAAGCGGCTACGAATTGCCTGAAACCCGGCCTGCCCGCTGTCACGTTGGCGTGGCAGGTCGACGCGGATGTCATCGGCGAGTTTACCGTCGGCCAGCACGATGACCCGGTCAGCGAGCAGGATCGCCTCATCGACATCGTGCGTTACCAGCAGCACCGCCGGGGTGTGCTTGCGCCACAGATCAATGATCAACTGGTGCATGCGAATGCGGGTCAAGGCATCGAGGGCGGCGAAAGGCTCGTCGAGCAACAGCAGTTTCGGCTCACGGACCAGGCCGCGCGCCAACGCTACACGCTGCGCCTCGCCACCGGATAATGTGGCCGGAAAGGCATTCAGCCGATGGGCCAGACCGACTTCGGTCAATGCTGCTTCGGCCCGAGCCTTGGCATCGTTGATGCGCAGGCCGAGAACCACGTTTTTCCAGGCACTTTTCCACGGCATCAGCCGCGGTTCCTGAAACACCGCGGCACGTGCCACCGGCACACGCAGCTCGCCACTGTCGATGTCGTCCAGCCCGGCCAGAGTGCGCAGCAAGGTGGTCTTGCCGGAGCCACTGGCACCCAGCAAAGCGACAAACTCGCCCGCGGCAATGTCCAGGTCCAGCCCGTCAATCACCCGTTGTGGGCCAAACTGGCGAACCACGTTACGCAACTGAACCGGGGGCGTGACTGATGAAGTGTTACGCAACTCAAGGGTCGCCATGCTCAATTCCTCACGAAGGTCGGTCGCCAGGCCAGCGCATAGCGCTCCAGCGTGCGAATGATGCCGTCGATCACCAGGCCCAGGACGCTATAGATCAACAGGCAGATAACGATCACATCAGTGCGCATGAAGTCGCGGGCATCGCTGGCCAGAAAGCCGATTCCCGCGGTGGTGTTGATTTGTTCGACAAACACCAGCGCCAGCCAGGAGATACCCAGTGAATATCGCAGCCCGACAAAAAAAGAAGGCAGCGAACCGGGCAGAATCACGTGCCAGATCAGCTCGCGACGGCTCAGCCCCAAGGTGTTGGCGGCCTCGATCAGTTTCGGGTCGATGTTGCGGATGCCGGAAAACAGGTTCAGGTACACCGGAAAGGTGGTGCCCATCACGATCAGCGCCACTTTGGTGAATTCACCAATGCCGAACCAGAGGATGAACAGCGGCACCAGTGCCAGCGACGGAATGGTGCGCAGCATTTGCATCGGCGAGTCGAGGGCGATTTCGCCGCGCCGGGAAAGCCCGGTTATCAATGCAGCGACCACACCAATACTGACGCCGATGCTCAAGCCCAGCAATGCGCGCTGCAGCGATACCCACAGGTGCACGGCCAGTTCGCCTGAAACAATCATCGACCATAGCGTACCGCCGATCTGCGACGGTGCGGCGATCACTCGGCTGGGCAACAGACCGGTTTGTGAGGCCAGTTCCCAGAGCAGCAACAGCGCCAGCGGGCTGAGCAGACGCAAAACAGAGCCCGGCACTTGCCGACGCTGGCGATGCTGTTCAGAGGCGCGACGCTGTTCAGGCTTGTTGACCAGCAGAAAACCGGGGTCGGCGGGGTTGAGCGTTGTGTCAGACATAGGCGCATCCTTTCTGGGCAAATCGGGCATGACGCACCCGACGCAGTATGAACATCATGCTAAGAGCATAAGAAAGCCGAGTGAAATTCTATTTAGCTCTAAGCTAATAGTTAAAATATTTGATTACCAATAAAACTTATAATGCATATTTTTTATAATTAACTTAGACCAAAATCGAATTTCACAGCCTCGTCTGCTTGCCTTTATGGTGCTTCTCGACAAGGTCGAACGGACCTCAACCATTGGCAGGAGTTTTCATGAGCATCGAATTCATTGGCTATATCGCCACGCAACCCGGTTCTGAAATCCACCCGCGCAGCGGCGCGACCATCCAGCCCGACTACGTGAAGACAGTGGCCAAGGCTCATGAAGACGCAGGTTTTGATCGTGCGCTGATCGCATACCACTCCAACAGCCCGGACAGCACACTGGTGGCCGCGCATGCCGCCAGCGTGACCAGCACACTGAAGTTTCTTGTCGCGCATCGTCCCGGTTTCATCTCCCCCACCGTGGCAGCCCGGCAATTTGCGACGCTGGACGTGTTCAATGGCGGGCGCACTGCGGTGCATATCATTACCGGCGGCGACGACAAGGAGCTGCGCGCCGATGGCAGCCACATCGGCAAGGACGAACGCTACGCGCGCAGCGATGAATACCTCAGCGTGGTGCGTCAGGAATGGACCAGCGACAAGCCCTTTGACCATCAGGGCACTTACTACCAGTTCGAGGGCGCGCACTCGCTGGTCAAGTCCCCGCAGCAGCCACACATCCCGCTGTACTTTGGCGGTTCTTCGGCAGCGGCGATTGCGGTGGCTGGCAAGCATGCCGACGTCTATGCCTTGTGGGGCGAGACGTACGAACAGGTGCGCGATGTGGTCAAACAGGTGCGCGCCGAAGCCGCCAAACATGGCCGGACCATTCGTTTCAGCCTGTCGTTGCGCCCGATTCTGGCCGACACCGAAGAACAAGCCTGGGCACGCGCCGACAGCATTCTGGAAAAAGCCAAGGCATTGGCAGACCGCAACGGCTTTGTCCGTCGCGAACCACCCAACGAAGGGTCGCGTCGCCTGCTGGCCGCAGCGGCACAAGGTTCACGTCTGGACAAGCGCCTGTGGACCGGCATCGCTGGCCTGCTCGGCGCGCAGGGCAATTCCACGTCGCTGGTCGGCACCCCGGAACAGGTCGCCGAAGCGCTGCTGGACTATTACGACCTGGGGATTACCACCTTCCTGATTCGCGGCTTCGACCCGCTGGAAGATGCTATCGATTATGGCAAGAAGCTGATCCCGCTGACCCGCGCACTGGTGGCTCAGCGTGAACGGCAGGCTCGCGAACAAGTGGCCTGATTCAACGCCATGCGGGCGGGCGAGGCTTCTGACTGAAGACTGCCCGCCCGCAATGACGTTTCAGGCGGCTGCTGAAACCGGCTTGAGGGAGCGCGCCACCAGCGCGCCAAAAGCCTCGACCGGTGCTTGCAGATTGCCCAGAAAACGTGGGTAGAACAGCCACAGGTCCATCACCGGTTTGAAGTCCTTGAGCGGTAGCACCACCAGTTGCTCGCGGTGAGCGCTGCGCTCCAGCAACGGCCTTGGCACCAGACCCAACCCCATGCCATCGGCTACCAGCCCCAGTTGCAGCTCGGTGCCGAAGGTTTCCAGATTGACCTTCATGCTCAGCCCCTGATCGGTCAGCGTACGCTGCAAACCTGCGCGAAAACCGCAGCCGTCGGGGTTGAGTACCCAGCCCTGCTCGTAGCAATCCGCCAGCTTGCCGGGCTTTTTCGGCACCAGCCCCTTGGCGCAGACCACCACCAGTTCCATCTTGCCGATTGACTGACCGACAATGTTGTCCGGAAATATCTTGCCAGCAGGGAACAGCGCTGCCGCAGCATCCAGCTCACCGTTTTCGATCTTGCCGATCAGGTGGCTGCCCCAGCCGGTGCTAACCTGGGCGCGCAAATCCGGGAATTCTCCGCGTAGCTGCTTGAGCGCATCGAGCAGCACCACGTCACCGATGGTTTGCGGCACACCCAGACGCAATAGGCCGCTGGGCGGCGTGTCGCTGGCCACCAGCTCGCGCAACGCATCCATCTCGCGCAGGATTGCCAGGCACTTCTGGTACACCTGGATGCCCATCGGCGTTGGCTTGAGCGGCTTGGTATTACGATCGAACAGCTCGACCCCAAGGGCCTGCTCGAAATTCTGCACCCGGCGAGTAATCGCCGGCTGGGTCAGATCCAGCGATTCAGCGGCATGGCTGATCGACTGACAGCGGATGACTGCAACGAACGCATCGATATCATCAATTTTCATTCGGACCGCACATAAAGAAGAGAAGAAACACAGGCAAAAAGAATAGTCCCGGCAGACGTCCATTCATAGCCCGTCCAACAGACCGACGCTAGATTTCACGCATTGCAGCACGGAAGTAAAAGACGTTTTCGTTATAATCTAATCATTAAAAAATAGCATATTAAATATCCATATTATGCTTATATCAAACCATTCCCTGACCCTGATCTGGAAATGGACATGACTCAGAACCGACACCCGGAACGACTCGGGGCCTTTATCGACGCGCTGGGCGAGCTGATTGGCAGCGAGCCGCACGAAGGCGATCTGTTGCGTCGCGGCGGCAAGCTGCTGGCGCAACTGGTCAGCCACGATGACTGGTTGGCAGAAGAATTTGCCGTACCCGACCCCGACCGTTATCAGCAATTTCTGCTGCATGCCGACCCGCAGCAGCGCTTTTCAGTGGTCAGTTTTGTCTGGGGGCCGGGGCAACGCACGCCGATTCATGACCATCGCGTCTGGGGCCTGATCGGCATGCTGCGCGGTGCCGAGCATTCACAGGGCTATACCCGCAACGCGCAAGGACGCCTGGAAACCAGCGGCCCGGCAATTCGCCTGCAACCCGGCCAAGTCGAAGCGCTGTCACCGAAAAGCAACGATGTGCATCAGGTCAGCAATGCTTTCAACGATCAAGTGTCGATCAGCATCCACGTTTACGGCGCCGATATTGGCACCGTGAAACGTGCGGTCTACGACCTGGACGGCACAGAAAAACTGTTCATCTCCGGCTATTCGAATGCCGCAGCCATCACCCACGCCACTCAGGATCAGCCAACAGGGAGCCCCGCCCGATGACCACCCCCGCCACCCGATCATTCGCCGACGTTCGTCAGGCATTGCTGGACCGCCAGGAACTGGCCTTGGTAGACGTCCGCGAAGAAGCACCCTTTGCCCAGGCCCATCCTCTGTTTGCGGTGAACATCCCGTTGTCGAAGCTGGAGCTGGAGGTGTTCCCGCGCATCCCGCGACGCGACACAGCCATAACCCTGTACGACGATGGCGAGGGCCTGGCGCAGGTTGCGCTGCAACGTTTACAGGCGCTGGGCTACAGCGATGTGAGACTGCTCGACGGCGGCCTGCAAGGCTGGCGTGAGGCTGGCGGCGAGTTGTTCATTGATGTAAATGTGCCGAGCAAGGCGTTTGGCGAACTGGTGGAACACCATCGCGCTACCCCGTCTCTGGCGGCTGAAGAGGTCAAGGCCCTGCTCGACAACAACGCCGATGTAGTGGTGCTCGATGCCCGGCGCTACGACGAGTACCAGACCATGAGCATCCCCGGCGGCATCAGCGTACCGGGCGCGGAACTGGTGCTGCGGGCACGGGAGCTGGCACCGGACCCGAACACCCGAATCATCGTCAATTGCGCCGGTCGCACGCGCAGCATCATCGGCACTCAGTCACTGGTCAACGCGGGCCTGCCCAATCAGATCAATGCGCTGCGCAATGGCACGATTGGCTGGTTACTGGCCGGTCAGACGCTGGATCATGGTCAAGACCGGCGTTTTGCAGCAGTCAGTGAGGAAACCCGCGAAACCGCCAGTGCCGATGCGCGCAAGGTGGCTGATCGCGCCAAGGTCAAACGCGCCAGCCGCGCTGACCTGCAACGCTGGCAAGCCGAGACTTCGCGCACCACGTACCTGTTCGATGTGCGCACACCGGAAGAGTTTGCCAAAGGCCATCTGCCCGGTGCGCGCTCCACACCGGGCGGGCAACTGGTGCAGGAAACCGATCACTTCGCCAGCGTACGCGGCGCACGAATAGCCTTGGTGGACGACGACGGCGTGCGCGCCAACATGTCGGCTTCCTGGCTGGCGCAACTGGGCTGGGACGTGTCGGTGCTCGATGATCTGCATGCAGCAGACTTCAGCGAAACGGGTGACTGGGATGCGCCGTTCCCTGCGCCACCGCAAGTGGAGGCGATCAGCGTCGAGACGCTTGTTCAATGGCAGACACAGGTCAAGGTGGCGGTGCTGGATTTCACCGCCAGCGCCAATTACGTCAAACAGCACATTCCCGGTGCCTGGTGGACCTTGCGCGCCGACCTCAAACAGGCGCTGGAAAAAATACCTGCCGCCGACCGCTACGTATTGACCTGTGGCAGCAGCCGGCTGGCGCGCTTTGCCGTGGCCGACGTCGAAGCGCTGACCGACAAGCCGGTGTTTTTGCTCGATGGCGGCACCGCCAGCTGGATCAAGGCTGGCCTGCCGTTGGAGCATGGCGAAAGCCGACTGGCCTCGCCACGCATCGACCGCTATCGCCGACCGTACGAAGGCACCGATGCGCCGCGCGAAGCCATGCAGGCCTACCTGGACTGGGAGTTTGGCCTGGTGGAGCAATTGGGCCGGGACGGGACGCACGGGTTTTACGTGATTTGAGCGTGAGGAACGATAAGTGTCTAGCCGACCGATCAACTCAATGGAGAAACACCTCAATGCTGCCTTTTTTCAAATCACCTCTACCGCTCAAAAGCCTGCTGCTGGGCGCGTTGCTCAGTGTGCTGGCAGGCCAGCAGGTGGTGGCTGCCGAGCAGGCTCCGCTGTTGGTCGCCAATCAGAAGTCGCTGCTGAAAATACTGTTGCAGGTCTCCGGCGAACTCAAGGACGTGCCTTACGAGATCCAGTTTTCCGAGTTCCCCTCGGCGGCCCCTCTGGGAGAGGCATTGAACGCTGGCGCTGTGGATATCGGTGCGCTGGGTGATGCGCCCTATGTGTTCGCGCTGGGCGCGGGTGCGCCCTTGAAAGTGGTCAGCATTACCCATGCCCAGGGCCGTTTCACCACGGCGGTGCTGGTCTCGAAGGACTCGCCGATCAAGACCGTTGCCGACCTCAAGGGCAAGCGCATCGTCACCGGGCGCGGCTCCATCGGCCACTATCTGGCGATCCGCGCCTTGCATGAAGCCGGGCTGAAAACCAGTGACGTCACCTTCATCAACCTGCTGCCCAGCGAATCGCGTCTGTTGCTGGACAGCGGAGATGCCGATGCCTGGGCGACCTGGGACCCTTACACGACGATTTCCATCGCGCAAAGCGACGCTCGTGTGCTGGTCAGTGGCAGCGAGTTGCTGAGCAATCACCTCTACCTCGCCGCCACCAGCAAGGCCATTGAAGGCAAACGTGCCCAACTGGATGATTTTGTAGCCCGCGTGGAGCGCGCCTTCAACTGGTCCAATGCTCATCCCGAAGAGTACGCGGCCGCTCAGGCGAAAGTCACCGGCCTGCCGCTGGCGGTGCATCTGGCGGTGGCCAAGGCGACGAAAATGCAACGTACGCCGATTGATGATCAGATCGTTCAGGGACTGCAGAACACTGCGGACACCTATCTGGCTGAAGGCATCCTGACTAAAAAAATCGACGTTTCAACCGGCTTCGACAAGAGCTTCAACGCCTCACGCGCGCAGATCGCTCAGGCCGCCACGCAATGACCGCTGCCTAACCGCTGCGAAAAGGACCCCGCATGACACTCTCGACCCTGCGCCCTACCCCGCGCCAGCATTATCCGGCAGCCGAGTCGGCTGAAGACTTCAGCGAACGACTGGCTACGCTGACCGCCACACTGGCTGAAACTGCCGAGCAGTACGACATCAGCGCCCAGTTCCCGCATGCCAACTTTCAGTTACTGCACACCCACGGCCTGCTCGGCCTGACCGTACCGGCTGAACTGGGCGGCGGCGGTGCCGATCTGCCGCGCGCGCAGCAAGTAGTCAGCGCAGTAGCCAAGGGCGAACCGTCGACGGCGCTGATTCTGGTCATGCAATACCTGCAGCATTCAAGGCTGCAAGAGAACCGTAACTGGCCGAGCCATCTACGTGTACAAGTTGCCGAAGAGGCGGTACGCGAAGGTGCGCTGATCAACGCCCTGCGCGTCGAGCCTGACCTGGGCACCCCTGCGCGTGGCGGCCTGCCGGGCACCGTCGCCCGCCGCAGCGCCGACGGCTGGCGCATCAGCGGCAGCAAGATCTACTCCACCGGCAGTCATGGCCTGACCTGGTTCGCCGTATGGGCGCGCAGCGACGATGATGACCCGCTGGTGGGCAGCTGGCTGGTCCACAAGGACACGCCGGGCATCAGGATCATCGAGGACTGGGACCACTTGGGCATGCGCGCCACCAGCAGCCACGAAGTCCGCTTCGACGACGTGCTGGTGCCGCTCGATCATGCCGTCAGCGTTAGCCCGTGGAGCGCCCCGCAATCCGAACTTGATGGGTCGGGCATGCTGTGGATGTCGGTGCTGCTGTCGTCGGTCTACGACGGCATCGCCCACTCCGCACGCGACTGGCTGGTGCACTGGCTGGAACAGCGCAAGCCGTCCAACCTCGGGGCTGCGCTGTCGACCCTGCCGCGCTTTCAGGAAACCGTCGGGCAGATCGACACCTTGCTGTTCGCCAACCAGAGCCTGCTGCAGTCCGCGGCCCAGGGCCACACGCCCGCACAGCATGCTGCACAGATCAAATACCTGGTGACCGGCAACGCTATCCGTGCGGTGGAACTGGCCATCGAGGCCTCAGGGAATCCAGGACTGTCACGCAGCAACCCGCTGCAGCGCCATTACCGCAACGTGCTGTGCGGCCGGGTACATACGCCGCAGAACGACGCGGTATTAGCCAGCGTGGGCAAGGCGGTTTTTGCGGCACGTAATAAAGAGCAGTAAAACGCACTCAGAGCAGTGACGGCGGCTCGAACGCCGTCACCGGCGGCAGTGCCTGATCCCATTTGACGATATCCACCGACGCGGTCTGCGCCGCACACCCTTGCGACAGGCTGGAAGCACCGATGTCCTGGGTGATCACATTAGGGTTGCCGTGCTTTTCCAGGCTGCCCGGCTCGCCATGCACCAATGGATCGAACCAGGCACCGGTGGCAATCTGCACCACGCCGGGTCGAATACTGTCCGATACGATTACTCCAGCCAGAAACGCCCCCCGCTCATTGAAGACCTTGGCCACATCACCATCGACCAACCCGCGCATTTGCGCATCCAGCGGGTTCAGGGTCAGCGGCTCGCGTGCCTGAATTTTCGAGGAAAGGCTGTAGCTGCCGTGGTCGTACTGACTGTGCAGGCGGGTTTTGGGTTGATTGGACAGCAGGTGCAGCGCGTGGGTAGGCGCAGGTTTATCCAGCCATACCGGATGGCCAGGACAGTCCGCATAAGCGAAGCCTGCGATGCGCTCGGAGAAAATTTCGATACGCCCGGACGGCGTCGGCAGTGGATGCGCGTCAGGGTCATCGCGAAAGGACTTGAGCAGTACGTTATCGGTCTGGGGATAGTCTATTTCCAGTAATCCGTCACGCCAGAACTGTTCGAAATCCGGCAGGGTAATACCAAAGGTTTCAGCGCGCTGCCGAGACTCATCGTAAATAAAATGCAGCCAGGCCTGGGCATCACGTCCTTCGGTAAACGCCTGCGCCACACCCAGCCGCTCGGCCAGCCCGGCCAGAATCGAATAGTCATCACGAGACTCGCCCACAGGCGAGATGGCCTGCTGCATCGCAATCATGAAACGATCGGACGCCGAGCTGCCGATGTCATTGCGTTCCAGCGCCGTGGTGGCTGGCAGCACGATGTCGGCATAGCGTGCCTGAGCGGTCCAGAACTGCTCGTGAACGATGATGGTTTGCGGCCGCTGCCACGCTTCCAGCAGCCGATTGAGGTCTTGATGGTGGTGAAAGATATTGCCACCCGCCCAGTACACCAGGCGAATATCCGGGTAAGTCTGCTGCTGCCCGTTGTAATCGAAGGGTGTGCCGGGGTTGAGCAACATATCTGTCACCCGCGCAACCGGAATGAAGTCCTTGACCGGATTGCTGCCTTGGGAAAAGCGCGGCCCGGAGAACGCCTTGCGGCCGCTGCCGGTGTTGTTCATGCAGCCATAACCCAGGCCGAAGCCGCCACCGGGCAAACCGATCTGCCCCAACAACGCCGCCAGGGTGACGGTCATCCAGAACGGTTGCTCGCCATGTATAGAACGTTGCAATGAATAAGCGACGTTGATCATGGTGCGTTTGCTGGCCATGCGCCGCGCCAGGTCGACAATCTGCTGCGCAGGGATATCGGTCAATGCTGCGGCCCACTGCGGGTCCTTAGGCTGGCCGTCGACGTGACCCAGCAGATAATCGCGAAAACGCGCATAACCCACGGTGTAGCGCTGAACGAAATCTTCGTTGTGCAGCCCTTCGCTGATCAATACCCAGGCAAGCGCCATCATCAACGCCGTATCGCTGCCGGGGCGTACCGCCAGCCACTGGTTATGCGCCGGGCCAGCCAGGTCATCACGCAGCGGGCTGACGTTGACGAACTGCACGCCCGCGTCGGACATGCGTTGCAACGCGTCGGCCAGCAGATGGTCACTGGCACCACCGGGGCTGGTCTGCGCATTCTTGGCGGGCAATCCCCCGAAGGCGACGAACAGCTCGCAGTGCTCGGCAAGGTTCTTCCAGGACGTATGCGCCGCCAGCAGCCAGTCCATGTTGCCGACAATGTGCGGCATCAGCACCCGCCCGGCCCCCAGGCTGTAGCTGTCGGTACTGAATACATAACCGCCGATGCAGTTGAGGAAGCGATGCAGCTGGCTTTGTGCGTGATGAAAACGCCCCGCGCTGCCCCAGCCGTAGCTGCCGCCAAAAATTGCCTGATTGCCATACTCGCCTTTGACGCGCTGCAACTCACTGGCGACCAGATCCAGCGCCACCTCCCAAGAGACCTCGACGAACGGCTCCTGCCCACGCAGATCGGGTCGCCCGCCGGTTTGCTGAAGAAAACTGCGACGTATCGCCGGGCGCATGACGCGTGTGGGCGAGGTAATGGCATCGGCCACCGAATCGCCAATCGGTGAAGGGTCCTTGTCCCACTCCGCAGGCAGCAGGGCTTTCAACTTGCCTTCCTCGACCTGCGGGCGATAAACACCCCAATGCAATGACGTAAAACTCATGGTGAAGGCTCCAGGACAAGGCAGTCGTTCAGCGGGCAACCTGCGCCTGGCTGTCCAGCGCCGCATTGAACGACTCGTCAAACACGCTGGCAGCAGGATAGCGTTTGGTCAGCCCGGCGTGGTTGAAAAAATCGATAGTCTGCTGTGCGCCTGCCACCACTTGCGGGGTGATCGGCACCACCACGACCTGGGCGCGGGAAAACCAGCGGCGCGCTACTTGTGCATCGGCTTTGGTCAGCGCAGCCCAGGCGTTGGCGTAGATTTCATTGTGCTGCGGGTCGCTGACCGACCAGGCGCGCGCGGCTTGCAGGCGCTGCAGGAAATCGCTGATCTGCGCGCGCTTGTCCTTGATGGCCTGATCGTTGGCGACAATAAAGCTTTGCGCAGGGATCAAGCCGTCGGCAGTTGCAATGATTCGTGCGCCCTGACGCTCCTGCTGAGTGACATAGGGCTCCCAGGTCGCAATCGCGTCCACCGAGCCGCCATCCAGAGCGTGAGAGGAATCCAGTGCACTGAGGTAGCGATAGTCCACGGCATCGCGGGCGACACCCGCCTTGTCCAGCGCGGTGAGCATCAGTTGCTGGCTGAACGAGCCTTTCCAGATGGCGACTTTCTTGCCGGCCAGATCCGCGACGGTTTTGATCGGCGAATCCTTGCGCACCACAATCGCAACGCCGTCGAGGTTCTGCCGCGATACGCCGATGACCTTGATCGGCGCACCCAGCGCGCCCATGAACAGCGCAGGCGAATCGCCCAGCAAACCGATGTCCAGGCTACCTACGTTCAACGCTTCGGCGACCGGGGAGCCTGCGGTGAACTGTTTCCATTCAAGCTCATAGGGCAGATCCTTGAGTACACCGGCCGCTTCCATCACGGTCCGGGCGCTGTAACTCTGATCACCGACAATCAGGTCGGCAGCCTGGGTGTTCAGCGTGGCCAAAAGGCCCAGCGCCAGGCCCGTCAGCAGGCGTTGGCTCCAGCAGATGATAGTTGTCGGCACAGGCAGGGTCTCCAGAAGCATCGGGCAGATCGAATTGATCGGCAACGACCCTAACACCCGAACAAAAATTAGCTAAATTCATTTTTGTTCTAGCCTAAGATGCAAAAAAATTATCTAACCCTGTGCGACGAAGCGCTCAGCCAGGCGGTTCATTGAGCTCGACACCTGATTCCAGACGCTCGCGCAGGAATTCTATGAATGCCTGCACTGGACGTGAGGCCTGACGGTGCTGGGGATAAACCGCTGACAGCGTCAAGGGCTCGGGCCGCAAGTCATCTAGTACCCGCACCAGGCTGCCGTCACGCAGCGCCGCGCCAACAATGAACGTCGGCAGGTAGGTGATGCCCAGCCCGGCCACCGCCGTGTCTCTCAGCAGCTCGCCATTATTGGCGCGCATCCGCCCGCTGATGTTCAATATCAAAGGCTTGCCCTGCACCTGAAAACGCCATTGCGCCTGACGGCTGTGGCCATAGGGCAGGCAATCATGAGCATGCAGATCTTCGGGTTTTTGCGGCGTACCGCGCTCGGCCAGGTAGGCAGGGCTGGCGCAGTAGACCCGATCAATCGAGGCAATGCGCCGGGCGATCAGGCTGGAGTCTTCCAGCACCCCGATACGCAGCACCAGGTCATAGCCTTCGCTGATCAAGTCCACTGCACGGTCGCTCAGGTCCACCTCCACCGCCACGTCGTGGTAGCGCTGCAAAAACAGCGGCAGCAGACAGCCCAGATGCGCAACGGCAAACGACAGCGGCGCACTCAGGCGCAGGGTGCCGCGTGGCTCGCTGTTCTGCCCGGTAATCCCCTGCTCGACCTGTTCGACCTCGGCCAGCAGGCGCAGGGCAGACTCGTAATAACTCTGCCCCAGCGGCGTGACATCCAGACGTCGCGTCGAGCGGTTGAGCAAACGTACGCCCAGCCGTTCCTCCAGTTGCATCAGGCGCCGACTGACAAATTGCTTGGACAGGCCCAGCTTGTCGGACGCCGCCGTGAAGCTTCCGGACTCCATGACCTGGCAGAAAATCCGCATGTCTTCAAAAGGGTTCATGTGTCGTGGCCTGAGTGAACGCTGGGTGCTGTGCGACAGAGCGTAACGTGCCACCCGGCACTGTCAACCACAGCGAGACAGTCATTCATGTTTCAGCTACTTATTGCGACAGTCGATAAGCCGTAACCTTTGTCTCACTTGATCGATTGCTGAATGTGCAGCGTCGATAGACGGATGGAGAAAGAATCATGCTGACTCTTCGTAAAGCTTCCGACCGCGGCGCTGCCAACCATGGCTGGTTGAAATCCTTTCATACCTTTTCCTTTGCCGGTTATCGCAACCCTCAGGAGCAGGGCTTTTCCGATCTGCTGGTGATCAACGACGACCGCGTGATTGCGGGCAAAGGTTTTGGCCAGCACCCACACCGTGACATGGAAATCTTTTCCTACGTGCTGGAAGGTGCGCTGGAGCACAAGGATACGCTGGGCACCGGGTCGGTGATTCGCCCTGGCGACGTGCAATTGATGAGTGCCGGCAGCGGCGTGGCGCACAGCGAGTTCAACCATTCGCACACCGAGGGCGTGCATTTTCTGCAGATATGGATCGTGCCGAATGTTGCAGGCGCAACCCCGAACTACCAGCAGGAGCATTTCAGCGCTGAACAGAAACGCGGTCATTTGCAGCTGATCATTTCGCCAGAAGGCGAGAACGGTGCGCTCAAGGTCCGTCAGGACGCTCGTGTGTATGCCGGTCTGTTCAATGGCAATGAAACTGCGACCCTGGAACTGGCTGCCAACCGATATGCCTACGTGCATGTCGCCCGTGGCAGTGTGGTGCTCAATGGGCAGCCGCTTGACGAAGGTGACGGGGTGCGTTTGCGTAACGAACAGGTCATTAGCCTGAGCGAAGGCGTTGACGCAGAAGTGTTGGTCTTTGACATGCGGCCCAATGAACTGCCGCAAATGCCCTGATGTATCGGGCCCGTTACTCGGACCGACATGGCGTTTCTTTCACTTGATCGACGCCTGCGCCTGAGCCACGCTTCGCCCGACAAGGCATAGTATTCACCCCCCTGCCCTTGCCGGGCAGCGGGCCGGGTGGGTCAGCGCTATCGAGCATCAGGCGAGGAGAAAACCGTGGCCAGTGATCAACTTGATTGTGTCCTTTTGAAACCCGCCAAGCCCTCTCAAGGCAAGCAGGGTATGGATTATCAGGTCGGCATCTCCGCACAAAGTGCAGGTGCCCGACATATCCATATGCAGCTGCTGACAATTGCCCCTGGAGGCAGGGGCAAGGCTCACAAACATCAGGAGCATGAAACCGCCATCTATGCCCTGAGTGAAGCTACCGGCTGCTGGTATGGCGAGTCGCTGGAAAAGCATGCCATCGTGGAAGAAGGCGACTTCTTTTATATCCCGGCGGGAATGCCGCATGTGCCCTATAACCGCAGCAACGAGCGCGAAGCAAAGGTTCTGGTCGCGCGTACTGATCCCAACGAGCAGGAGAGCGTGACCCTGATGCCGCAGCTCGACGAGTTATTGGCGTCCAGACAGGGCTGAGCGTGACATGCGGGAAAGATGATCTTTTATAAAGATGCTCAAAACGCACAAACAAAAACGCCGCCCTGATGAGCGGCGTTTTTGTGAATTTGGAGCGGGAAACGAGACTCGAACTCGCGACCCCGACCTTGGCAAGGTCGTGCTCTACCAACTGAGCTATTCCCGCAATATGGCGTCCCCTAGGGGACTCGAACCCCTGTTACCGCCGTGAAAGGGCGGTGTCCTAGGCCACTAGACGAAGGGGACACTGCCTGAAACACAATGGTGTGTGTTTCAGTTCCAGACATCATCCGAAGATGTGTTCTGGTTTCACTCAACCCTGCCCTGAGGCAAAGCTGCTTAAAATTGGAGCGGGAAACGAGACTCGAACTCGCGACCCCGACCTTGGCAAGGTCGTGCTCTACCAACTGAGCTATTCCCGCAATGGCGTCCCCTAGGGGACTCGAACCCCTGTTACCGCCGTGAAAGGGCGGTGTCCTAGGCCACTAGACGAAGGGGACACACGTACAACATTCACTACTTATTTGCGCTACGCTGTGTGCTTTACGCTGTAAGTGGCGCGCATTCTATGGATGGATTGAGGGGTCGTCAACCCCCATGTGAAAATTTATTGAAATCAATAACTTCGATGCCGTTCGGACGCTGACCGACTGTCGCCAATCGTTCAGCTGCCTAATCTATATAGAAGAGATGCCGACAAACTCCAGGAGGGACATCTATGCGCAGTAGTGCTTAGCCACTACACTCGCACTAAAACTAATTGAACAAATGAGGTTTGCACAGTGACTCCACTCATGATCACGCTGATGGTATTAGCAGGTATCGCTCTGCTCATCGCGATCGGCTACCTGAATCACGTCGCTGAAAACGGCAAACTGGAAAAGGCCCGCACCAAGGTCGAACTCAGTGATCGCTTGCGTCGCTGCAGCGAAATCACCGAAGTATTCCCCGGCCAGTTGATGTCGCCAGCCTTGAAGCTGCTGCTTACGCGTCTGGAACTGAACGTCGTGCAGCGCATGCTCAGCCTGGACAAGGGTAACGCTCAACTCAAGCACCGCATCGGCGAGCTGGAAGAGCAGATCGGCAAAGGCGAACGCATCGACATCCCCAACCCGGTCACGCCGATCCAGACCGAAGCCAAGGCCAAGGACGTGCGTTTCCTTCTGGAAGCCCTGCATGGTCAGGTGACCCGAGCTGCACATGACGGCTTTCTGCAAACCAGCGAAGCCAAACACTGGATCCGCGAAATCCGCACGATTCTGGTCACGCTGCACATCGAGTTCTTCAACAACCTCGGTCAGATGGCCCTCAGCCAGGACCAGCCGGGCCAGGCTCGTCTGGCGTTCGAACGCGGCGTGCAGTATCTGCGCAACCAGCCGGACCCGGTGACGTACCAACAGCAGTTGCTGGCGATGGAGAAACAACTGGCCCGCGCCAACTCAATGGTACTGACCAATACCGCGCCATCCGAAGACGACGACAACGCGCTGACCGAAGGCCTGAAGGCAGACGAAACCGAATCCGAATGGAAGAAGAAAGTCATCTACGATTGATAACTGCCCCGCCGCTGCCGGACCTGTGCTCCGGACAGCGGCAGGTCGAGCGACTCAACAGTCGGTCGATGCCAGAAAGATAGCCGCCAGACGTTCGATCCCCGCCTGATCCACCTCGTTGAAACGCCCCACACTCGGACTGTCCAGGTCCAGCACGCCGATCAGAAGCCCATCCTTGACCAACGGCACCACCAGCTCGCTGTTCGATGCGCTGTCGCAGGCGATGTGTCCGGGAAACTCGTGAACGTCCTGAACACGCTGGGTTTGCCGACTCTGCGCTGCTGCCCCGCAAACGCCGCGACCAAAGGGAATGCGCACGCACGCAATCTGCCCCTGAAACGGACCCAGCACCAGCTCTTCGTTGCGATTGAGGTAAAAACCCGCCCAGTTCAGATCGTCGATCTGCGTATAGAGGAATGCCGAGAACTGCGCGGCATTGGCGATGAAGTCGCGCTCGTCGGCCAGCAATGCCTCAAGCTGGGCGGCCAGCAGACCGTAGCCATTGAGGCCGGCACCGGTGTTTTGCAAATCGATCATGTGTGTTGCTCCAACAATTCAAGTCCTACCCAGTAACGTGCAAATTGATACGCGCAGCGGCCATTGCGATTGCCACGCGCGGTCGCCCAGCGAATCGCAGCCTTTTCCAGGCGTTCGTCGCGCTGCCATTGCAAGCCGGCTTTGTCTGCCAGTTGCGTGATCCAGTGCTCGACCACGTTCAGGTAATGCTCCTGAGTGAATGGATAGAACGACAGCCACAGGCCGAAGCGGTCAGACAATGCGATCTTGTCTTCCACGGCCTCGCTGGGGTGCAACTCGCCGTCGACGTGCTTCCAGTCAACGTTGTCGCTTTCCTTTTCGGGCACCAGATGGCGGCGATTGGAGGTGGCATACAGCAATACGTTATCCGGTGCCTGCTCCAGCGAGCCGTCAAGCACGCTTTTCAGTACGCGATAATCACCCTCGCCCGACTCGAACGACAGGTCATCGCAGAACAGTACAAAGCGCTGCGGCAGTTTGTGCAGTTGTTCGACCACACGCGGCAAGTCGCCCAGATGATCACGCTCGATCTCGATCAGGCGCAGACCGGCCGAGGCGTGCTCGGCCAGCAGAGCGCGGATCAGGGACGACTTGCCGGTACCGCGCGAGCCCCAGAGCAAGGCATGGTTGGCAGGCAGGCCATCGATAAACTGACGTGTATTGCGCCCCAACTGATCGCGCTGCAGGTCGACGCCGATCAGATCGGTCAGGCGCGTATCCAGGCTCACCTGCAACGGCATCAGGTAGCCGCTACGACCCTCTTGAACCCAGCGCGCCGCAAGCGTCTGTGACCAGTCGACCGGCTCGCGCACGGCTGGCAAGAGCGGTTCCAGCCGGGCCAGCACGGCATCGGCGCGTTGCAGAAAAGCATCCAACCGAGAATCCACGGGATCTCCTTATATTTAACTGATTGGTCAGCAGTGCCTATCAGCTATGCTTGGCCAACCAGAAGTGGCAGTAAGTACTCATGGATATATCGCTCAAAAACAGGCTTTCGTTCAAGCAGGCGCGCCTGGCTGTACTGATCGGCTTCGCGCTGGGGACCTTGCTGAGCCTGTTCCAGATTGCAATCGATTATGCCAGCGAAGACGCGTCCATCAATCGTGAAATCAAATCACTGCTGGAAATCATCCAGAACCCGGCATCGCGCATTGCCTACAACATCGACTCGGAGCTGGCTCAGGAGCTGACACTCGGGCTGCTGCGCTCGCCTGCCGTGGTCAGCGCGAGACTGACCGATAACAATGACGCCGTGCTCGCAAGCGTCGAACGCCCCATGGCGACAGGGCGTTATCGGGTGTTCAGCGATTGGCTGTTCGGTGAAAGCCGCCAGTTTCAGGAAAAACTGCACCTTAACCATTTGCCGGATGAAACCATCGGCACACTGTACCTGACCGTGGACACCTTCGCTTTCGGCAGCCACTTTCTGCAGCGCGCCGAGATCACTCTGCTCAACGGCTTCGTGCGTAGCCTGGCGCTGGCCGGCATTCTGACCATTCTGTTCTACGCCACCCTGACCAAGCCGCTGGTAAGGGTGATCCGCGAACTGAGCAGTCGCGACCCGCGCAACCCCGACCAAGGGAAAATAACCTGCCCGCCTCACCATGAGCAGGATGAAATCGGCGTATTGGTCGCGACCTTCAATCGTCAATTCGAAACCATGGGCAGCGAGTTCTCCAGACGACGCGCGGCCGAAGATCGGCTGACCGAACATCTCAACGAGCTGGAAAACATTGTTTCGGCACGCACCAATGAGCTCAAGGCCAGCAACATACGCCTGCGCGAATCCAACGAGGAACTACAGATAGCGCGCAGTACGGCGCTGGACATGGCCCATGCGCGCTCGGCGTTTCTGGCGCACATGAGCCACGAAATCCGCACCCCGCTCAACGGCCTGCTGGGCATGCTGGCGCTGTCACTGGACAGCCCGCTCAGCGCCGAGCAGCGCCAGCAACTGATGATAGCCCACGACTCCGGCAAGGTGCTGGTCGAACTGCTCAACGATATTCTCGACATGTCCAAGTTCGACGCAGGTCATCTGGAGATCGAGCGCATTCCCTTCGACCTTGGGGTATTGATCGAGGACACCGCCAACCTGCTGTCACAGAATGCGGCCCCCAGCGTGGAGCTGACCTGCCTGATTGCGCCGGACTTTCCGGCCATGGTTACTGGCGACCCTACCCGGGTGCGGCAGATCGTCAGCAACTTGCTGTCCAACGCACTCAAGTTCACCCGTTTTGGGCGCGTGGATGTGCGTCTGACTCACCATAAAGATGTCAGCGGAGAAAACCGGGTACGCATCGAAGTCCGTGACACCGGTATCGGGATTGCGCAGGACGCCCAAGCGAAAATATTCCAGCCGTTCACTCAGGCAGAAACCGCCATCACTCGGCAGTATGGCGGCACCGGGCTGGGTCTGGCGCTGACCAACAATCTCTGCGAGGCCATGAATGGCACGCTGAGTATCCAGTCACAGTCCGGTTTCGGCAGTCAGTTCTGCGCCGAGCTGCCGCTGCCGGTGCATGTGTCCGCAGTCACTCAGACCGCGCTCAGGGGCCGGGTCACTGTGGTCAGCTCGGCTGGCAGCGGCCTGGTGGAGCTGCTTGGCAACCTGCTGCCAACCTGGGGGGTCGATCTCAAGCGACGCAGCATTGATGATCGCCCGGAAGACGTGGACCTCGACAGCAGCCCGGACCTGGTCATTACCGACTGCCCCGAATGCCTGTTTGCGATTCGCCCCACTACACCCGTGCCGATCCTGCTGGTCACCGCCTATGGCAATTTCATGCCCGGCGAACAGGTTACAGCCCTTGCCCCGCTGCAACAGCAGGCTCGACCACTGGCGCGCAACGCGCTTTACCACACGCTGCGGCGTGTACTGGGTCAGGAAGAGACAGGCGTCAGGGACACAAAAGCGCCAGAGCAAACGGCTCAGCGCATGGCCAGAGTACTGTTGGTGGAAGACAACCCGGTCAATCAGCTGGTGGCCAAGGGCATACTTGGCAAGCTGGGGTGCGAGGTGATCATCAGCAGTCACGGCGGCGAGGCCTTGGAACAATTGGAGCAAGGCCACTTTGATCTGGTGTTGATGGACTGCAACATGCCCGTCATGGACGGCTATGAAGCCAGCCGCCAGATCCGCAGCAGCGGCCGCTGGCCAAACCTGCCGATCGTGGCACTTACCGCCAACGCCATGCCCGATGAACGTGAGCGCTGCAAGGCGGCAGGCATGAACGACTACCTGGCCAAGCCATTCCGGCGCGCCGAACTGGCGGGCATTCTGGACCAGTGGATTCCCATCGCTGATATCCGCTGAAACGGCTTAGCGCAGCAGCGCTTCGATTTCACCGGTCAGTTCCTCGGGCTTGGTCAACGGGGCGAAACGCTTGACCAGCGCGCCATTCCTGCCAATCAGGAACTTGGTGAAATTCCACTTGATTCGCTCGGTCCCCAGCAACCCCGGTGCCTGCTGCTTGAGCTGAACGAACAAGGGATGGGCCTGAGCGCCGTTCACGTCGATCTTCTTGAACAGCGGGAAGCTGACCCCGTAGTTCAGTTCGCAAAACCCGGAAATCGCGCCCTCGTCACCCGGCTCCTGCTTGCCGAACTGATTGCAAGGGAAGCCCAGCACTACCAGCCCTTTATCCTTGTAGTCCAGCCAGAGTTTTTCCAGGCCTTTATATTGCGGGGTAAAGCCGCATTTACTGGCCGTATTGACCACCAGCACCGCCTTGCCAGCGTAGTCGGCGAGGGTTTTCTGTTCTCCCTTGATCGTAGTGACCGGGATACTCAGCAGGTTTTCGCTCATCAAAAGAGGCCTCAAGACCAGGCGGTGGCGGGATCTGAATGTGAGCACTGACCTTAGCCTGCAACGGCGTGCGGCGCACGCCAATTTTCGGTATTGATACAGGTCGATAAGCCCGGAGCCGCTGCGCGCAGCGGCACAGCAATCGCCCGGCTACTGGCGAGGGACCAGGTCCAGGCACACCGAGTTGATGCAGTAACGCAACCCGGTCGGTGGCGGACCATCGGGAAACACATGACCCAGGTGAGCGTCGCATTTGGCACAGACCACTTCGGTACGAATCATGCCGTGGCTGACATCGCGCACTTCGACCACCGCGCTACCTTCCAGCGGCGCATAAAAGCTGGGCCAGCCGCAGCCCGAATCGAACTTGGTAGTGGAATCGAACAGCGGCTCATTGCAGCAGATGCAGTGGTAGACGCCTTCTGTCTTTGTCTCGTTGTACTTACCGGAAAACGGCCGCTCGGTGCCTTTCAGGCGGCAAACCTGATACTGCGCCGGGTCGAGCATCTCTTTCCACTCTTCAAGCGTTTTCTGCAACTTGTCCACAGGTACACCTCCGAATTCGAAAAACCCCGATCTGTACCTTTTCCACAGATCAGGTGGCACGTATGATTGCGCCAGGTCAGACGTCAGTCTGGCACCCGCGTTTGTCGCATACAAACCCATTTTCATGGCGAACGTGCTGCGACCTTCATTGCAAGCCGGCAACAGCTCGTCCATTTTCGGGATCATCACCATGCAGTTCAACAAATCGAACAAGCTCGCAAACGTCTGCTACGACATTCGCGGGCCGGTGCTCAAGCACGCCAAACGCCTGGAAGAGGAAGGCCATCGCATCCTCAAGCTGAACATCGGCAACCCGGCACCGTTTGGTTTCGAGGCGCCGGACGAAATCCTGCAGGACGTGATCCGCAACCTGCCGACTGCCCAGGGCTACAGCGACTCCAAGGGCCTATTCAGCGCCCGCAAGGCTGTGATGCAGTATTACCAGCAGAAGCAGGTCGAAGGCGTCGGCATCGAAGACATCTATCTGGGCAACGGTGTGTCCGAGCTGATCGTGATGTCGATGCAAGCATTGCTCAACAACGGCGACGAAGTGCTGGTTCCGGCACCCGATTACCCATTGTGGACTGCGGCAGTGGCGCTGTCCGGCGGCAGCCCGGTGCATTATCTGTGCGACGAGCAGGCCAACTGGTGGCCAGACCTTGAAGACATCAAGGCCAAAATCACGCCGAACACCAAGGCCATGGTGATCATCAACCCCAATAACCCGACCGGCGCAGTGTATTCCCGCGAGGTATTGCTGGGCATGCTGGAGCTGGCTCGCCAGCATAATCTGGTGGTGTTCTCCGACGAAATCTACGACAAGATCCTCTACGACGACGCCGTGCACATCTGCACTGCCTCGCTGGCACCGGACCTGCTGTGCCTGACCTTCAACGGTCTGTCCAAGTCGTATCGGGTCGCAGGCTTCCGCTCCGGCTGGATTGCCATTTCCGGACCGAAACACAACGCACAGAGCTACATCGAAGGCATCGACATCCTGGCCAACATGCGCCTGTGTGCCAACGTGCCGAGCCAGCACGCCATCCAGACTGCGCTGGGCGGCTATCAGAGCATCAACGACCTGATCCTGCCGCCAGGCCGTCTGTTGGAGCAACGCAACCGCACCTGGGAGCTGCTCAACGATATTCCCGGCGTCAGCTGCGTCAAGCCGATGGGCGCGCTGTATGCATTCCCGCGCATCGACCCGAAGGTGTGCCCGATCTTCAACGACGAAAAATTCGTCCTCGACCTGCTGCTTTCTGAAAAACTGCTGGTGGTTCAGGGCACCGCGTTCAACTGGCCGTACCCTGATCACTTCCGCGTCGTGACACTGCCACGTGTCGACGAACTGGAGCAGGCCATTGGCCGCATCGGTAACTTCCTGAAAGGTTATCGTCAGTAAACAGACATCGTCCCCTCTCGCGCCGCATCCCTGCCCCGACCTGTTCGGGGCAGTTTATTTGTGACCTGCCAAAACAGCATCACCGCCCTGCCCTCACCCCCTCAGGCATCGACCACTCTGGCTCAGGCGCCGTTCAGCTTTGCGGGATTACCATCGATTGCGTGAAGAGGACACAGTTTGAAATAGTCCCTCTGTTGAATAGCAGCGGGCATCACCTTATATACCCGGCATCGAGTTACATATTTACCTGAGGAGAACGTTTCGACCATGATGCGCATTTTGCTGTTTTTGGCCACTAACCTTGCGGTCGTGCTGATTGCCAGCATCACCCTGAGCCTTTTTGGCTTCAATGGGTTCATGGCGGCCAACGGGGTTGATCTGAACCTCAATCAGCTGCTGGTTTTCTGCGCTGTGTTCGGTTTCGCGGGCTCGTTGTTCTCGCTGTTCATCTCCAAGTGGATGGCGAAAATGAGTACCGGTACTCAGATCATCAGTCAGCCTCGTACCCGCCATGAGCAATGGTTGCTGCAGACCGTTGAACAACTGTCCCGCGATGCGGGTATCAAGATGCCGGAAGTCGGTATTTTCCCGGCGTATGAAGCCAACGCTTTCGCCACGGGCTGGAACAAGAACGACGCACTGGTTGCGGTAAGCCAGGGCCTGCTCGAGCGGTTCTCGCCGGATGAGGTAAAAGCTGTACTGGCGCACGAAATCGGCCACGTTGCCAACGGCGACATGGTCACACTGGCGCTGGTGCAGGGTGTGGTGAACACGTTCGTGATGTTCTTTGCCCGCATCATCGGTAACTTCGTCGACAAGGTGATCTTCAAGAGCGAGAACGGTCAGGGTATTGCCTACTACATCACGACGATTTTCGCCGAGCTGGTATTGGGCTTTCTGGCCAGCGCCATCGTCATGTGGTTCTCGCGCAAACGCGAATTCCGCGCTGACGACGCAGGGGCTCGACTGGCCGGTACGGACGCGATGATCGGTGCGCTGCAACGCCTGCGTTCCGAGCAGGGCGTACCGGTGAACATGCCTGACAGCCTGACGGCGTTCGGCATCAACGCCGGCCTGAAGAAAGGCCTGGCAGGGCTGTTCATGAGCCACCCGCCGCTGGAGCAACGTATCGAGGCGCTGCGCCGCCGCGGGTGATTCAGGGTTTCGAGATGACTATCGTGCCGGCGCTCTGCGTCGGCACGCCGTTATGGACGCTCTGCGTCCGGTCCTGAGTGCATGGCACGGCAGGAAAGGCGGCACGGTCGTAAAAGGCTGCGCAATGACCAATATCGTGTTGTCCCAGGTCCCGATTGACCTGCGCCTGATGAAAGCCAATCTACCCTGCCTTCCAACGCTGCAGCCAAAACTCCGCCTGCATGAAACCTCCTGAAAATTAGATCAAAAAGCGCCAGAACTTATATTAGATTTAGATCATGAGAATGACCGACTATGGGGCATTCCCATATTCTGGAGCTGTAAATGTTCCCAAGCCTGTTTATTTCCCATGGCTCTCCCATGCTCGCGCTGGAGCCCGGCGAGAGTGGCCCCGCCCTGATGCGATTGGCCGCCAGCCTGCCCAGGCCTCGCGCCATCGTAGTGGTGTCTGCACACTGGGAAAGCCACGAACTGATCGTCAACGCCAACCCTGAGCCCGAGACCTGGCATGATTTCGGCGGCTTTGCGGCTGAACTGTTTGCGGTGCAGTACCCGGCGCCAGGTCTACCTGAGCTGAGCCGCACGATAGTCGAGTTGCTGGCCGCCAGCGGTCTGCCCGCACGCATCGACAGCAGACGACCGTTCGACCATGGTGTCTGGGTGCCTTTGTCGTTGATGTACCCGAACGCCGATATTCCGGTGGTGCAGGTCTCCCTGCCCAGCCGCCAGGGCCCCGAGCTACAGACACGAGTGGGCCGCGCGCTGGCCAGCCTGCGCGCACAGGGTGTATTGATTATCGGCTCCGGTAGCATCACGCATAACCTGCGCGATCTGGACTGGAACGCCGGCCCCGGAAGCACAGAGCCATGGGCTGCGACGTTTCGTGACTGGATGATCGACAAGCTGCAAAACGACGATGAAGCCGCACTGCACCACTACCGCAGTCTCGCCCCCCACGCGATGCGAGCGCACCCGAGTGACGAGCATTTGCTGCCGCTGTATTTCGCACGCGGTGCAGGCGGTGTCTTCGGCATTGCCTATCAGGGCTTCACCATGGGCGCGCTAGGGATGGATATCTACCGCTTCGATTGATCCCGAAAAGATCCGACCGCCCGAATTCGAGACAAAAAAATCCCCGAACCAGTCGGGGATTTTTTATTGACCTATCAGCTCAAAAGCCGATCAGTCTTCGCGATAGCGACGCAGCTTGAGCTGCTTGCCAGCAACACGGGTGTCCTTGAGCTTGGTCAGCAGACGCTCAAGACCATCTTCCGGCAGCTCGACCAGGCTGAAGCTGTCACGCACCTGGATGCGGCCGATAGCTTCGCGGGCCAGGCCGCCTTCGTTGAGGATGGCACCCAGCAGGTTCTTGGCAGCGATACCATCACGCGCACCCAGCGCGGTACGGCAACGAGCACGGCCTTCGGCCAGCGGGACCGGCGCACGACGCTCACGCTCAGGACGATCACCGCGATCGCTGCTGCCGCTACGCTCTGGACGATCACCGCGGGGAGCGTTGTTCGGAACCAGCGGGCGCTCGCGCTCGATAGCTGCCAGGGTCAGAGCCTGACCGTTGGTAGCCTTGCGCAGCAGTGCAGCAGCAAGGGCACGCGGGCTGCAACCGATGTCGGCAGTCAGACGATCCAGCAGATCGCCATGAGTCGATTCGGCATCGGCAACCAGTGGCGACAGGCTGTTGGTCAGTTTCTTGATGCGGGCATCCAGAACGGCCTGGGCATCCGGCAGGCGGACTTCAGCAACCTTCTGACCGGTTACACGCTCGATCACCTGCAGCATACGGCGCTCGCGAGGAGTTACCAGCAGCAGTGCACGACCTTCGCGACCGGCACGACCGGTACGGCCGATACGGTGAACGTAGGACTCTGGATCGTAAGGCATGTCCACGTTGAATACGTGGGTGATACGCGGAACGTCAAGACCACGGGCAGCAACGTCGGTCGCTACAACGATGTCCAGACGGCCATCCTTGAGGGAATCGATAACGCGCTCGCGCTGGTTCTGAGCGATGTCACCGTTCAGTGCAGCAGCCTTGTAGCCTTTGGCTTCAAGGGCGCTTGCCAGGTCCAGGGTCGCCTGCTTGGTGCGGACGAACATGATCAGGGCGTCGAAGTCTTCGACTTCCAGCAGGCTCAGTACAGCGGAGGTCTTCTGGTCAGCGTGAACCAGCAGGTGAGCCTGCTCGATCGCGGTAACGGTCTGGGTCTTGGTCTGGATCTTGACGTGCTTCGGATCGCGCAGATGGCGCTCGGCGATGGCACGGATCGACTGTGGCAGCGTTGCCGAGAACAGTACGGTCTGGCGGGTTTCAGGCATGGCCTTGAAGATGACTTCGAGGTCGTCCATGAAGCCCAGCTTGAGCATTTCGTCCGCTTCATCGAGAACCAGATGGTTCACGGTTGCCAGGACTTTCTCGTCACGACGCAGGTGGTCGCAGAGACGGCCCGGGGTGGCGACAACGATTTGTGCGCCGTTGCGGATGGCCTTGAGCTGCGGGCCCATTGGCGCGCCGCCGTAGACCGCTACAACGGTTACGCCCGGCATTTGTTTGGCGTAGGTCTCGAACGCGGTGGCAACCTGAAGTGCCAGTTCGCGGGTCGGGGCCAGGATCAGTGCTTGCGGCTCGCGCTTGCTCGGGTCGATGCGATGCAGGATAGGCAGTGCGAACGCGGCGGTTTTACCCGTACCGGTTTGCGCCTGACCAATCATGTCGTGACCGGCGAGAATAATCGGGATCGATTGCTGCTGAATGGCCGAAGGCTCTTCGTAGCCAGTGGCGACGACTGCTGCAACGATATTTGGATGAAGTTCGAGAGCGGCGAAGCCGCCGATTTCCTGGGTCATGGGTCTGCCTCTAGTGCATCCGCAAAGACCCATGCTTCAAAGCTGCGCGTGCCGTGTACGACCTTGAGGTCACCCTGGCTGCTTTGTCGGCGGGGATTTGCGAAAACGTTTGATGAATGGATCGTCCAGGCTAGTCCGTTGTGCGAACAAGCAACCGAAGCTGGCTTCGGGGTACTGCAATACCTTGACGAGGGCCCTGTTAAGGCCGGCGCGCACTATACCGGAAATACGCACCTTAGTGAGTCTTTTTTTGCGAAACATTGCGCCATCCTTGAGCAACCCAAGCCCCTTGGTCCGGGCAGAGGGCTGGCCGACAAGGGCGCGGGCCCGAGATTGCGGGCGTTGCCGCTTAAACGTTTAATCTGCTCTTGCGGATGGCCGGTATCCCGACCTGCGGGGTGTGGCGAATTGTCTCACCCCTGATTTCAGACCAGCCAGCACATGCCTCGCCCGCTCAGGTCGCGGAACGGACCGCCCTGATCAACGACTCCAGCGAGTACCCAAGATGCGGCGCAAGTGCCTCGGCACGCGAACTCAGTGCCTCGATATCCAGCGTCTGATCGAGGTCGGCAGGCACGATCAGAATGACGTTGCCCTCCTTTACCGGCAGCTCCCAGTAATGACGGTGGTACAAACCCCGCAGCAAGGCCGCGCCCAGCGGTTTACCGTCGTCGGTGGCCCACTGGTTGATGATCAGCCAGCCACCGGGATTGAGGCGTTGCTGGCAGCCCTGCAAAAAATTCCAGGCCAAATGCCCGACGCCCGGCCCGACATCGGTGTACAGGTCGACAAAGATCAGGTCGGCAGGCTCTGCGCTGTCCAGCAACTCCAGCGCATCGCCGATGCGGATATACAGACGCGGATCGTCATCGAGCCCCATGAACTCCATGGCCAGGCGCGGCACATCAGGGCGCAGCTCGATGACTTCCACGTCTTCAAGCGGCAGGAACTTCATGCAGGCCTGGGTCAGCGTACCCGCACCCAGCCCCAGAAACAGCGCGCTGTCCGGCGCATCGTGACACAGTGCGCCGATCAGCATCGCGCGGGTGTAGTCGTATTCCAGCCAGCTCGGGTCAGCCGTAAACGTGCAGCTCTGCTCGATGGCCTCGCCAAACTCCAGAAAGCGATAATCCTCTACTTCCAGCACGCGGATCATGCCGAAGTCGTCGTGGACCTCGGCCAGAATTCGTTCTACGCGCTCACGCTCTTCCGTCATTACCGTTCCTGGTCATCGCTGCGCCGAGCGCAAAACGCGAATTGTCGGGCAAGCGCGCGGCTTTGTCACACATTGCCGGGCGTGATGCCGTCCCGGTGGTCTGCCCTACGCTGGCAGAGCAACAGCGAACTGCTAACATGCGGACCCGATTGCACAACCCTAGAGCCAATAATGAGCCAACCCTGGAGCCCCGACAGCTGGCGGGCACTGCCGATTCAGCAGCAACCTCACTACCCTGATGCCGCGCATCTGTTGAAGGTCGAACAGACCCTGGCCAGCTATCCGCCGCTGGTGTTTGCCGGCGAAGCCCGAGAGTTGCGCCGCCAGTTTGCCGAAGTGACCCAGGGTCGCGCGTTCCTGCTACAGGGCGGCGACTGCGCGGAAAGCTTCATGGAGTTTTCCGCAGCCAAGATTCGCGACACGTTCAAGGTGCTGCTGCAGATGGCCATCGTCATGACCTTCGCCGCCGGTTGCCCGGTGGTGAAAGTCGGACGCATGGCCGGACAATTTGCCAAGCCTCGCTCGGCCAACGACGAAATCATCGACGGCGTAACGCTCCCTGCGTATCGCGGTGACATCGTCAACGGTATCGGTTTCGATGAGAAAAGCCGTGTGCCGGACCCCGAACGCCTGCTGCAAGCCTATAACCAGTCCACCGCCACCCTGAACCTGCTGCGCGCCTTCGCACAGGGCGGGTTTGCCGACCTGCATCAGGTACACAAGTGGAATCTGGACTTCATTGCTAACTCGGCGCTGGCCGAAAAATACAGCCAGCTGGCCGGACGCATCGATGAAACGCTCGCGTTCATGCGCGCCTGCGGCATGGACAGTTCGCCGCAACTGCGTGAAACCAGCTTTTTCACCGCCCACGAGGCATTGCTGCTCAATTACGAAGAAGCCTTCGTGCGGCGCGACAGCCTGACCAATGATTACTACGATTGCTCGGCACACATGCTGTGGATCGGCGACCGTACCCGGCAACTGGATGGCGCGCATGTCGAATTCCTGCGTGGGGTGAACAACCCGATCGGCGTCAAGGTCGGCCCGAGCATGAACACTGACGACCTGATTCGCCTGATCGACATCCTTAACCCGGACAACGATCCGGGCCGTCTCAATCTGATCGCGCGGATGGGTGCCAACAAGGTCGGCGATCACCTGCCACAGCTGATTCGTGCGGTTGAGCGCGAAGGCCGCAAAGTGCTGTGGAGCTCCGATCCGATGCATGGCAACACCATCAAGGCCAGCAGCGGCTACAAAACCCGCGACTTTGCGCAGATCCTCGGCGAAGTGAAGCAGTTCTTTCAGGTGCATCAGGCTGAAGGCACTTATGCCGGAGGCATCCATATCGAAATGACCGGGCAAAACGTCACCGAATGCATCGGCGGCGCCCGCCCCATCACCGAAGATGGCCTTTCGGATCGCTACCACACCCACTGCGACCCGCGCATGAACGCCGATCAGTCACTGGAGCTGGCGTTCCTGATTGCCGAAACCCTGAAGCAGGTCAGGCGCTAAGCAGAGCAAACCGCCCGCTCAGCGCTTGAGCGGGTCATCCCAAAACGGACGCTCGGCTTCCTGCTGAATGTCGGCCCTGCTCAGCCCCAGGTCCTTAAGCGTGTCATCACTCATCTGCGCCAGATAGCGGCGCTGACGATGCAGCTCCAGCCAGCGCTGCAAGTGATGCTTCAACCACACCAATGCCTTGCCAGGCTGAGCATGCCCGGCAGCCCTTGCGATCAATACACACTCTTTTTGACCATTCATCATCTTGCCCTCCGTGTGAGATGACTAAAGTCTCGCGCCTGACCCAAGATCAATCCAACGAATGTTTCTTATGCAATACATCTTTGAAATTGATGTATTGATCGACCCAAATGTGCTGCCGCTCACACCGGCAGTCGATAATTATTTAAGTGCCCACTTGCCCCGACAGACAGATAACCAATATATAAAAACCCAAGCCAGACATGCAGCAACCTTACAGCAAGCCAAACGCTTTCGTTATTACAGAATAGACTAGCGTTTCAATTGACAGGCCCCGTGAACGTTCTAGAATTCTGAAAACAGCTTCTTGGGTAACTACTATAAAAACCATTATACCAATGCCCATTATAAAAACGGCTGACACCCGTCCATTGAAGATAATAGCTAACCACTGAGGGTGCTAAGAGACGCCCCCTAAACGAGAAGACGTGCATCGGTAATATGTGGCGTTCTGGAGAAACACATGGGCATGGAAGCCAATCGCATTTTATTCAACGCCGAACCGTTTGGATTCGGTCCCTCTGCGGCAATTGCCGCCATTGCACCTTACTTTATAGGCAGCGGCTGCCATGCCTACGCGGGTGAAGGGCACTCACTGGATCTGCAAAAGCACCTTCCCTATCGAAAAATCCATGACATGACCGGAAGCAGCCCGAGAGACTGGGATAAATTAATCTCTGATGTCGATATCGTTGTAACAGCCATGGATCTCGACATAGCAATTCGATCACTGTCCTTAGGTAAACGCGTTGTTTTTTATGATGCCTTGACCTGGTGCTGGCAAGCAGAAACACGCTGGCCCCGCATCGAAGAACTTATTCACCGCCCTCGCTTGCTTTATATTGCCCAGAACTTTATAGGCGTAGTTGAACGCCTGGCGGGCATAAAATCAAAAAATCACTTTGTCGTCCCGCCCATTACATCCCGAGCCAGGTACGCACCTCGAAATAGCCAGTCCAACGTTGTCCTGCTTAATCTGGGCGGACTTAAGAACCCTTATACCGATGAGGCGATGCTTATCGACTTTGCCCGCGCGATTACGCTCGCCTTGCGTGCAGCACTCGATCAGGGGGTGAAGCTTCACATCGCCACCAGCCAAACAATCGCAGAAGCACTGGCATCAGACGATGCCAGCACTTACCCCCTTACGGAGGTCGCCCGGATGATGCATGACTGCCAATTTGCAGTTTGTACACCTGGCTTGGGCAACATCTACGAATCGGCTGTTATGCAAACACCGGTCATATGGCTGCCGCCGGTCAACAATACGCAAGGCCTTCAGCTGGCTCATCTGCGCAACGCCGGTATGGTTGACGCGGAGCTAGGCTGGGAAACGCTGGGCGTCAACATTGATTACACAACATCCACACAAACCTGTCTGGCTAGCATCGACGAGGCAATTTCAACACTGGGAGACATTGAGCGAAGTGCCGTTCTCAATGAAAAAATGGCAGTTGCAGTTGCCCGCATGCGCCAGTGCACAGGCGGCAAGACTTCTCGGCTGATCGAACGCTTCGGCAGCGGAGGTGACGCAGTGGCCGCTCAAAAAATCAGGGAATGGATAAACGTACCCGAAAACGGAGATCGCTTATGAAAATTGCCCAGGTTGCCCCTTTGTTCGAGGCGGTCCCGCCTCAACGCTACGGAGGTACGGAGCGAGTGGTGTCCTACCTCACTGAGGCACTTGTTGAACTAGGCCACCAAGTGACGTTGTTCGCCAGCGGCGACTCATTGACGTCTGCAGAGCTTGATGCAGTCTGGCCCGCCGCTCTGAGGCTCGATTACGGAAGCTTCGACGTCATCAGCCCGCACCTGGTCATGATGGAACGCGTGAGGCGTCGTGCGCAGGAGTTCGACATTATTCACTTCCACCTGGACTTCTACCCCTTCTCCCTGTTCAGCCGCCAGCCCACACCGTTTGTTACCACCTTGCATGGTCGAGTCGATCTGCCCGCACTCAAACCGGTGTTCAACACCTTTGCAGACATGCCGCTTATTTCGATTTCCAACGCTCAACGCAATGATCTGCCAGCCGCCAACTGGGTGGGCACGGTGTATCACGGCTTGCCGCTACAACTCCATACACCCCGGCAAGTGGAAAGGACATACCTTGCTTTTCTGGGACGAATCACGCCTGTGAAGCAAGTCGATGCGGCCATTCGCATCGCCCAACAATGCGATATCCCCATCAAGATTGCTGCCAAGATAGACGCCGTTGACAGCGCTTACTTTGAACGAGACATACGTCCGCTATTGGATTCTCCGCTGGTCGAATACATAGGTGAGATCAATGAGCAGGAAAAAACCACTTTCCTGTCAGGTGCCTTGGCACTTTTGTTTCCTATTGATTGGCCAGAGCCTTTCGGTCTGGTCATGATCGAGGCAATGGCGTGCGGTACTCCAGTGATCGCATTTCCCTCCGGCTCAGTCCCGGAAGTCATAGAAGACGGAGTCACAGGCTTCGTTGTCCGCAACGAAGCAGAAGCGGTAGCCGCCGTCCATAAGGTGGGCCAGCTATCTGCCATGCGAATACGCGAGCAGTTTCAAAAGCGTTTTTCAGCGCGTCAAATGGCCGAAAACTATGTCCATGCCTATCAGTCACTCATTGACCGGTCCTCATCCTGTTAAAAGTCGTCATCGCAAAAAATAGAGCTGACGCATAAGATCAGCTTGAAGAATGTTTCTTATGCAGTCCATCTGGGAGATTGATGGTTTGGCCAGCTATCCAGGCATCGATACAGAGCTGCTTCGTACCTTTGTGGCAATTGCCGACCACGGCGGTTTCACCCGCGCAGGTGAAGCCGTGAACCGCACTCAATCGGCGGTCAGCATGCAAATGAAGCGTCTGGAGGAGGATGTCGTACAGCGTCAACTGTTCCAGCGTGAAGGCCGGACCCTGAACCTGACGGCAGAGGGGCAAGTGTTACTTGGCTATGCGCGGCGCATCCTCAAGCTGCACAGTGAGGTGTTCAATACGCTGCGCGAGCCACACATGATCGGGGTGGTAAAAATCGGCTCGCCCGATGACTACGTGATGCGCTTTCTGCCCGGCATTCTTTCGCAGTTCGCGCAGGCCTACCCGCTGGTTCAGGTAGAGGTGCATTGCGAACCGTCCGACCTGCTGCTACAACGCAATGACCTGGACCTGACCATCGTTACGCGCAAGCCCGGCACCGAGATCGGTACGCTGTTGCGTCATGAGCGTCTGGTCTGGATGGAAGCCAGCGGTTTTGCTCCGCATGAGCAAAACCCCATTCCGCTGGCGATGTTCAATACGCACTGCTTCTGTCGCGACTGGGCATGCAACGCACTGGACAGCGTGGAGCGTGATTACCGCATCGCCTACAGCAGCTCCAGCATGGCAGCAATCACAGCAGTGGTCAGCGCGGGCCTGGCAGTCACTGCACAGTTTCAAAGCCTGATCACTGCAGATTTGCGCATCATCGGCGCGGCCGAACAATTGCCCGAGCTGCCAACGGCCAGCATCGTACTGCTGCGCAATCCGAAAAACCCCTCGCCCATCACCGAATGCATGGCCGACTACATCATCGACGGCTTCAAACCTTGAGCGCGAGAATGACTGCGCAGAGCACCAGAAACACGCAGAACATCAGGCGCAGCGTTCGCTCCGGCAGCGAATGCGCCAGTTTGACACCCCAACTGATGCTCGCCAGACCACCAATGGCCAATGGAATGCCCATCGACCAGTTGACGTGATCGTGCAGCGCGTAGGTAACCAGCGTGATCCCGGTGCTCGGGGCTGCGAGGGACAGCGCCAACCCTTGCGCCACAACCTGTGTCGTGCCAAACACGCTGGTAAGAATTGGCGTGGCCACCACTCCCCCGCCAACGCCAAACAGACCTCCGGTCATACCGGACCCGACGCCCAGCAGCCATAGCCATTTTTCGTGGCGCAACCCGCTACCGGCCTGATGGCCGCGCCAATACATCTGCGCCACGTTGAACACGGTCAGAACCACTAGAAAGCCGACAAAGCCCAGGCGCATGCTTTGCGGATCCACGCGCACCGCCAGCAGCGACGTCAGCCAGGCAAAAATAAAACTGGGAACAATCAACGTCAACGCATTACGCAGCAAAATCCGGTTGCGCTGGTTATAGCGCCACAAGGCGAGTAACACGTTAGGCAGCACCATCAACAACGCTGTCCCTTGCGCCAGCTGCTGATCCAGACCGAACAGCACACCCAGCGCGGGAATTGCCACAAGACCACCACCGATTCCGAACAGCCCCCCCAGGGTGCCCATCGCTGCACCCAGTAACACAAACATCACAATTTCAATCACACTACGTCCCCGCCCAGTCAATGGCCAAATGCTACGCAGTCCTGCGCGCAACCAACACCCGGTGTTACCTGTTTTTTTTGCGCGCGGCGCGAACTGTCAGCGCTTTGAGCCTGCACACTCGAAATTATCTGGCACATTAAAGAATGCAACACTAAGTTAAACTCATTCGACTGAGTTTGAGGACCTGATATGAGTGCCGAAGAAAACCCTGCCCACGCTGCACCTGCCGATTGCGATTCGCTGCTGCTGGATAACCAATTGTGCTTCGCCCTGTATTCCACCTCATTGATGATGACCAAGGTTTACAAACCGCTGCTGCAGGCGCTTGGGCTGACCTATCCGCAGTATCTGGCAATGATGGTGCTGTGGGAAAAAGACGGCCTTACCGTAGGTGATGTCAGCACGCGCCTGCTCACCGATCCGGGTTCTCTGACACCTTTGCTCAAGCGTCTTGAGGGCGAGGGCTTTATCAGCCGCACCCGCAGCAAGGAGGACGAACGCGTGGTATTGCTGCACCTGACTGAACAAGGTCGTGCACTGCAACACCAGGCACTGAGCATACCCGGCTGTATTCTGTCGGCGAGCGGCCTGAACATGGAAAGGCTTCGTGACCTGCAGACACAGTTGCTGGACTTGCGTGACCATCTGCACCAGAGCCTTTAAGACAAAGGGTCACGCCCACCCGGACTGACCTGTTGCTCGTCTCGCCAAAGCCCCGCACATCAAGGGGCTGGCAAGATTTACAGCTGCCCGCCCTGGTAGCTTTCCTCCTCCGGAAAAAACCTCTTTCGACTTTTCGCAAAATTTAGCTTGCGCGCTAACTATCCTTGGACTACCTTTGCCCTGCACTTAGTTAGCGCGCAAGTATTTTGCGCAATGAAACCTACCGAACGAGGAAAAATCATGGACACTCTTTACACCGCAGTTGCAACCGCCACAGGCGGCCGTGATGGTCGTGCCGTATCCAACGACAAGATTCTCGACGTCAAACTCGCCACTCCGAAAGAGCTTGGCGGTGCTGGCGGCGCAGCCACCAACCCGGAGCAACTGTTCGCTGCCGGTTATTCGGCCTGCTTCATCGGTGCCCTGAAATTTGTCGCCGGTCAGAGCAAACGCAGCATCCCGGCAGACGCCTCGATCACCGCCCACGTAGGGATTGGCCAGATTCCTGGTGGTTTCGGTCTGGACATCGACCTGCATGTCAGCCTGCCCGGCCTTGAACAAGCCGACGCTCAGCAACTGGTCGATGCCGCTCACGTGGTCTGCCCTTATTCCAACGCCACACGCGGCAACGTCGATGTGCGCCTGCATGTAACCGTCTAACCCACCGGCCATAGATACGAACATGAGCAAGGGAACGAACATGAAGACCTTCAGCAAAGTCATGACGGGTACGCTTCTCGCACTGTCCATCGGCAGCGCGTTTGCCGCAGGCGATCCCGCCATCGAGCACAACACTCAGGCTTTTCTCGATGCCTTGAATTCGGGCACTGGCAAGCCCATTGAGCAGTTGTCGCCGAAAGATGCCAGGGCCGTGCTGGTAGGAGCACAGGCAGGGGTCAAACTGACGCTGCCCAAAGCCGATGTCAGCGAAAAGACCATCAACGTCGATGGCCAGCCGATCAGCCTGAATATCGTGCGCCCTGCTGGCGTAAAAGGGACCTTGCCGGTTTTCATGTTCTTCCACGGCGGCGGCTGGGTACTGGGTGATTTCCAGACCCACGAGCGACTGGTCCGCGACCTGGTCGTCGGCTCGGGCGCGGTAGCGGTGTTCGTCAATTACACGCCTTCACCCGAAGCGCATTATCCGACGGCGATCAACCAGGCTTACGCAGCAACCAGATGGGTAGCTGAGCACGGCAAGGAAATCAACGTCGACGGTAAGCGCCTGGCTGTGGCGGGTAACAGCGTGGGCGGCAACATGGCAGCGGTCGTTGCACTGATGGCCAAAGAAAAAGGCACTCCGGCGCTCAGGTATCAGGTGCTTCTGTGGCCGGTGACTGACGCCAACTTTGATAACGATTCATACAACCAATACGCCGAAGGCCACTTCCTGACCCGTAACATGATGAAGTGGTTCTGGGACAACTACACCACCGATGCCGCGCAACGCAACGAGATCTACGCCTCGCCGCTGCGCGCCACCACCGAGCAACTGAAAGGTCTGCCAGCGGCGCTGATTCAGACCGCCAGTGCCGACGTGCTGCGTGATGAAGGCGAAGCCTATGCGCGCAAGCTGGACCAGGCGGGCGTGCCGGTCACGGCGGTACGTTACAACGGCATGATCCATGACTACGGTCTGCTCAACGTGGTCAGCCAGGTCCCGGCTGTTCGCTCAGCCATCCTGCAGGCGTCTCAGGAGTTGAAAGAACACCTGAAATAGCGCCCGAAATAACGGCAGGGGCTCAAACTTCAGCCGTAAAAAAACCCGCAGCAATGCGGGTTTTTTGCGTAACGGGGTTACAAAACCATGCTTACTTCGCACGACCTTTGTAGGAACCGCCTTCACGGGTATCGATCTCGATCATGTCGCCGATTTCGATGAAGTCAGCAACGCTCAGCTCGGTACCGTTTTTCAGTTTGGCAGGCTTCATGACCTTGCCCGACGTGTCGCCACGAGCGGAGCCTTCGGTGTAGTCGACCTGACGCACGATAGTGGTCGGCAGTTCTACGGAAACCAGACGGTCTTCGAAGAATACGGCTTCACAAACGTCGGTCATGCCTTCTTCGACGAAAGGCAGAACGCTTTCGATGTCTTCGGCGTTCAGCTCGTACATGGTGTAGTCAGTGGTGTCCATGAACGTGTAGGTGTCACCGCTGATGAAAGACAGAGTGGCTTCCTTGCGATCGAGGATCACATCGTCCAGCTTGTCGTCGGCGCTGTAAACGATCTCGGTCTTGTAACCGGTCAGCAGGTTTTTCAGCTTGGTCTTCATGATTGCGCTGTTACGACCGGATTTGGTGAATTCAGCTTTCTGAACCAGCCAAGGATCTTTTTCGAGACGGATCACGGTACCGGGTTTCAGCTCTTTACCAGTTTTCATTGCATATATCCGAATTTGGATGGAATTAACCAAAGGCTCTGTACGAGAAACAGCCTGCGCAGGCCTTTTTCGTACAGAGTCTTGTATCAAGGCCGCGTATCATAGCGAATTTCCATAAAACTGCACCAGCGCCGTGGCAAGATCAGTCTGTGCGGCTTGTTGCAGGCACCAGTGCCCGGCGTGCTTTTCAATTTCAGCCCAGTGTTCGGTGAGTGCCAGCCAGCTTTCGCCCAGGTCGCTGCCGATATTCCAGTTCTGCCAGAACTGATTCACAGCATGCGCTGCCTCAGGCGCAAGATCCGCCAGGTAGAGCGCTAAAAACGCATCAAGCTTGGGCAGGTGCGCGTCGTCTTCCTGCTGATAGATGTGCCAGAGCATCGGCCGCCCCGCCCATTGCGCACGGACGAATGAATCTTCGCCACGCACGACGTTGAAATCGCAGCTCCACAGCAGTTGGTCGTAGCGCTCCTGGCGGATGAACGGTAACACCTGAACCGTCAGCCCTCCCCTTACCTGCATGAAACCTGCGTGTAACTCATCGTCGACGCCCAGCCAGCGCCGCAGATCGGCGAGAATGCGTCCCTCCGGCACCAGCAGGTGATTCGGCCGAGTGTCGCTGGCCAGCGCGTCAAGCCAGCTGCCCAGCCCGGGATTTTCATAGGCAAATACCGAGATCAAGCGGGCATCAGGCAACGGCTCGACACCCAACCCCTGCAAGAAACCTTGCCTCGCGGCCTTGTCTTGCTGAAATCGCTGGCGCTGTTCGATCAGGTTTCTTTCGCGCAGCAGGCCACCCGTGGCGTCGGAAAATCCGGGAAAGAAAAAGAACTTCTTCAAACCGTTCAACTGTGGCGAAGGCAAACCGTGGCAACCCGAGACCCAGTCTTCGGCGCTGAGGTACTCGAGGTTCAACCACAGCGGCCTTGGCGAACGCTGCAGCATCGATTCGGTATAGGCAGGCGGCAGGCGGCAGGCAAAGGCCTCGATGACCACGTCAGGAATATCGCTGTTTACCCATTCAGCGGGCCATTGGCACACCCTCACACCCTCTTGCCATTGCTGCAGAGCCTGAGGATCAGCGTTGGGGCACAAGCGAATGAAAGCCGACAGGTCGTCGATCCATAAACGCACGTGCAGCTCCTGCTCGGCAACCAGTTGGCGTGCCAGACGCCAGGTCACGCCGGCATCACCGTAGTTGTCGACTACGCTGCAAAAAATGTCCCACGAGACTTTCATCGTGGCTCCCTGAGGCTGGATGGCAAAAACGTTGATTGTCGTTCAGAACGCCCCGTTGCCACCAGCCTGATGCCACTGGACAGCACAGTTTTCATGCCCGGCCATCAGGCATGGCACAATCGCATCTGTTGCCCTGCAAGGAATTCAGCCATGTCATCCACTACCCGCCGTCGCGACCTGTATGTGTCGTTGAAATTGATTGTCTGCATTGCGCTGGGTATCTGGCTGGGCGCAATGGCGGTCTTCCTGACCGCTCTGCTGTATTACAAGAGCCTGCCCCCGGCGCAAACCCAGGCGTTGGAAAACGCCGCCGCCCAGCTCACCGCCCCGCCTGCGCAAAAAACTGCCGCGCCGTCCGGCCCGGAGACTGAAATGTTCCGCAAATACGAGCAAAGCCTGCGTGAAAGCGAGGCCCGTCAGGCCCGTGAACAGGCTCAGGAACAACAACAGCGCACCTTCAACCGTTCCAAGTGTGATTTCTGGATACAGCAGGACCGCACTGCGCCGAGCGAAAAAAGTCGCGCCAGCATCAATCAGTACTGCGGATAAACCATGAACAAGCAGGACGTGCTGCAATCGATCATCGACAAGCTGGAAATCGATCTGGACATCGCGCAACGGGCGGCACAGACCGCCTACGAAACGGCAACCCACGAAGAGAATATTGCCGAGAACAAATACGACACGCTGGGACTGGAAGCATCGTATCTGGCAGCAGGCCAGGCACGACGTGTCGAGGAGATTCGCCAGTCGCTGGCGGCGTATCGGAAATGGTCGCTCAAGCCATTCGATGAATCACGCGGCATTCAGACCGGTGATCTGATCGCTGTCGAAGCCTTGGGCGGTCAGACGCAATACCTGTTTCTCGGCCCTGATGCTGCTGGCCTGAAGGTCAGCGCAGGTGAACAACTGGTCACGGTCATCACTGCCAAGGCACCGCTGGGGCAGAGCTTGCTGGGAAAATTCGAAGACGATGCCGTACAGATTGTCATCAACGGCAGCGGACAATCCTATGAGATCACACAAACGATGTGACGCACCCGGCATCTGCAGGGTTGATTGCACCAAGTTTTTGTGGGTAAGGTGAAGCGTCGCAATCACCACCGCAACCGGGGCAACATCAAAGCAAACAAGGACTAAAACCCAAGGAGATTTTTCATGACGAACGTCATCGCTTTCCCTGACGCCCATGAACGTGATCGCCTGAAGTCCAGTCAAGATCCGGCGTTGAGATACCTGAACAAGAAAGAGCGACAGTTGATCGACCAACTGCGTTCCACCAGCCATGCGGGACGCCAGTACGTCTATGACTATGCCAGCATCATGCATTTGTCCAGGCCGTTGTATCCCGAACCTGTGGATTGACCCTGATTGCAGAACCTGGCCAAACGCTGCGCCGGTATATCGGCGCAGCTTTCTGGGTTATGTCTGCCGGGTTCAGCGTGTCAGCGAAAAGATCAGTGCAGAGATCGCCACCACACCGGCGGCCACCACAAAGTAGTTCGACCATGCACCTGCATATTTGCGCATGGCTGGCACCTTGTAGATAGCGTACATCGGCATCAGGAACAGCAGAGCTGAAATCACCGGCCCGCCCAGGGTCTCGATCATGCCCAGAATGCTCGGGTTCAGCGTTGCGACCAGCCAGCACACCACCAGCATGAAGACTGCTGTCAGACGATCCAGAGCCTTTGGTGCAGGACGACGCCCGGTTTTCAGAACCAGCCCTTTCAGGCCCTCGCTTGCACCGATGTAGTGGCCGAGAAACGACTTGGAAATAGCCACGAACGCAATCAGCGGTGCCACGAAGGCGATGGTCGGGTTGTTGAAGTGGTTGGCCAGGTAGGAGAGGATCGAAATGTTCTGTGCTTTGGCCTCAGCCAATTGGGCTGGCGACAGCGTCAATACGCAGCTGAACACGAAAAACAGCACCATCACCACCATCAAACCGTGGGCACGGGCCAGTATCTGCGAACTGCGTACCTCGGCGTTTTCTCCATACTGACGTTTTTGATCAACGGCAAACGCCGAGATGATCGGCGTGTGGTTGAAAGAAAACACCATTACCGGAATGGCCAGCCACAAAGTAGGCAGGAACGCCGAAGGCTCGGGAAAGGTGGTCGCGGTACTCAGGATGCCACCAGTCCAGTGCGGAATCAGGAATACCGCCAGAAACAGCAGTGCGACGATGAACGGGTAAACCATCAGGCTCATGGCCTTGACGATGATCCGCTCGCCACAACGCACCACGGCCAGCAGGCCCATGATCAGCACGAACGCCAGCGCTGCGCGTGGCGGCGGCGCTATGTGCAACTGATGCTCAAGAAAACTGCCCACGGTATTGGTGAGGGCCACGCTGTAGATCAATAGGATCGGAAAGATCGCAAAAAAATACAGCAAGGTGATCATCGCGCCGGCGCTTTTGCCGAAATGCTGCTCGACCACTTCAGTGATATCGGCCCCTTCACGCCCGGACAATACGAAACGGGTCAGCCCGCGGTGAGCATAGAACGTCATGGGAAACGCCAGCAGCGCCAGCGCCATCAGTGGCCAAAAACCACCGATGCCTGCATTGATGGGCAGGAACAGCGTACCTGCGCCAATGGCAGTACCGAACAGTCCGAGCATCCAGGTGGTGTCATTACGGTTCCAAGAGGCGATGCTCTCGGGAGCTACATCCAGGCGTTCTACGACGCCGTTAGCCTGATCATTCATCCGGTCGACTCTCCGTGGCCGGTTTATCAAAAAGGGCAGCGCGTCGAAAAAGCCGGCAGTTCAGCGCTCCCCTCGAAAACAGCGGGCGAGATTCTCCGGGATTAACGCCAGAAGTCAAAGGCTTGTAGGACAACAATTTCCGGACTGTAGGCAGGTAAACCCGTGCACGCCTTCTGCATAAAGGGCTGGCGAATGATCGACCTCTTGTCGACGACGTCGTGGTTTTACAGGACAGCGCGCTCAGTGAGCACCCGTGCCTGCATTCTGCGCGGGAACAGTTTGCGTTTTTCAGCCAGCCTCACTCATTAGCTGGATAAGCAGACAGGCGTTCTTTCACTTGATTCCGGTACAAGTTCTCATCACGATTGAAAGCCTGCTGCATCGATTCATCTATCCATGTATAAATGCTGTTACACATTGGCCCATCTCTGGAGACTCAGCGCATGCGTTACGCGCTCGATCATAAGGCCCAAACCCATCAACGTATCGTCAAGGAAGCGTCCATGCGCTTTCGTCGCGACGGCATTGGTGCTACGGGCTTACAACCTTTGATGAAGGCACTAGGCTTGACCCATGGCGGTTTCTACGCGCATTTCAAATCCAAGGATGATCTTGTTGAACAGGCACTGAGTCACGCCCTCGACAATGTAAAAGGAATCACCAGCGACGTTTTCGCCAGACAGGACTCGCTCAGTGAATTCATTGATCTCTACCTCTCTTTGGACAGTCGCGATCCACCAGACGGCGGCTGTCCGCTGCCGACCATGTGCCTGGAACTGGGTCAGCGCGACCAGCCCAGCGCGACGACGGATAAAATCATTCTTCACTTGCTGGAACTGTTCGATCAGTCTCTGTCGCAGACGGGTACTGAATCCAAGAGCCTGCCAGTACTGTCTACCCTGGTAGGCGGCGTGGTACTCGCCCGCAGTGCTTTTAACGAAGAATTGTCGCAGCGCATTCTGGACACGACCCGGGACTATCTCAAACAGGAGATAAAGAAGAGCGCCAACTGACTTATCGAAAGCAGAACGTTATCAAGATCCGTTCTCGATAAAGCGTGCATAAACAGACAGGCCGATCATCGATCGGCCTGTCTGTTTAGTGGATAGAGCAAGGGTTAATCAATTGCCAGCTTCTCGCGATTCCTCTCCAGAATAGCCTTGCCAATGCCCTTTACTTCGATCAATTCATCGACGGAGGTAAACTCGCCATTGGCGTCCCGGTAAGCAACGATGGCATCGGCCTTGTTTTTTCCTATACCCGCCAGTTCTTTCTGAAGCATTTGCGCATCAGCGGTATTGAGATTGACCTTATCGTTACGTTGCTCGTGAACGGCAGCGGGCGCTGCGTTTTCCATGGTGGCGGGCGACACGGCGGAGGAAGACGGTGCCGCAGTGGCGTTGACCGCAACCGAGGCACTGGTAAGCAAGGCAAAGATCAAAGCACTGAAGATACGGGTTCGCATAGATAAGGCTCCATAACAGTTAAAGGCAGCATTTCACATGCTGTGCCTGAAACTTAGAGCACTGCTGCCGCCTGGAAAAGAAGTCGAGCGTTGCTGTCTATGTCCAGATCAATCAACGTATGTCTGCCGTTGCCGGGCACTCGGTAATCGTTGATCAAATCACGGTTCGCCGCTGCGCTCCTGATACATCCAGTCAACGATTTCACCTTCCGGCGCATACCCGTTTACGGTTTCTCGCAGTAATTGACGCACGCTGTTGTAATCGTCGCGGTCCACCGCATCCAGCAGTTTTACAAGACGGCCCTTCAAGACATCCCACTGCAGGAAATCTTCATTCGCACTCATGATCATCGGGTGCTCGGTGGCAACGACGTTGTCCCCGATCAACAGCTCTTCATAGAGCTTTTCACCAGGACGCAGCCCGGTGAATTCGATGGAGATATCTCCCTGCGGGTTTTTCTCGGAGCGAATGGACAGACCGGACAGGTGGATCATTTTCTCGGCCAGTTCGACAATCTTGACCGGCTCGCCCATGTCCAGAACGAACACATCCCCACCATGCCCCATGGAACCCGCCTGAATGACCAGCTGCGCGGCCTCGGGGATGGTCATGAAGTAACGGGTGATCTTGGGATGCGTCACCGTCAACGGTCCGCCTGACTGGATCTGCTTGTGAAACAGCGGAATAACCGAACCGGACGACCCGAGCACATTGCCGAAACGAACCATTGTGAAGCGCGTCTTGTTGACCTGATAAACGTTGGCCTTGTCACCGAATATCACCGGCGCGGTCTCGCGACTCAGCGCCTGCAGTATCAGTTCGGCAAGGCGCTTGGTGCTGCCCATCACGTTGGTCGGGCGCACTGCCTTGTCGGTGGAAATCAGAACGAAGTTGGAAACACCCGCCTGCAACGCCGCCTGTGCGGTATTGAGCGTACCGACGACGTTATTGATGACTCCCTCGGCAATATTGTGCTCGACCATAGGGACATGCTTGTAGGCTGCAGCGTGATAGACCGTGTCGACCTTCCAGGTTTTCATGATCGACAGCAGCTTGGGGTGATTGCGTACCGACCCGAGTATGGGCAGCAACTTGACCGAGAGAGACTCGCGAGCCGCTCGCTGCTCAAGCTCGGTAAGAATGCTGTAGAGGTTGAACTCGCTGTGGTCGAGCAACAGCAACTGGGTGGGCTGCAACAGTAATATCTGTCGGCACAACTCTGAGCCGATCGAGCCGCCTGCGCCGGTTACCAGCACCGTTTTGCCCTTTATGCAGTGCTCAAGCAGGTTGTCCCGGGCCGGAACTGCATCGCGTCCCAGAAGGTCCGCGATATCGACTTCCTGAAGATCGTCTACCTTGACCCTGCCGGCGGCAAGGTCCATGAAGCCGGGAACGCTTCGTACGTGGAGCGGAAAGCCTTCCAGAAAGCCCAGAATTTCCCGGCGACGCCCGCGCGATGAAGACGGGATCGCCAACAGGATTTCCTGAGCTCCAGTGGAATCTATCATTCGCTGGATATTTCGGGGCTTGTAGACCTGAAGGCCGGAAATCACCCGATTGGAAATCGACTCGTCATCGTCAATGAACGCCACCGGATGCATAAGGCGTCCCATGCGCAAGGCAGCAACCAATTGGTTTCCTGCCGCGCCAGCACCGTAAATGGCGACCTTCTGCAGACCGTTGTCACTCTTGGCAAAGGGTACGTGTTGCGCTGCGGCGAACCAGTCGCCGAGAAAATACTGCCGCATGGCCAGGCGCAGGCCGCCGATCATCACCATGCTCAGCCACCAGTAGTTGAAGATGACCGAGCGCGGCACCAATTGCTGGTGATTGCTGTAAACGTAGACCATGCAACCGAGGATCAGAGAGGACATCGTGACGGCCTTGATGATCGCAATCAGGGCGTCGTTACCGAAATAGCGCATCACCGCGCGGTACATGCCAAAACGAATGAACAATGGGATAGCAGCCAGCGGCGCACTGATGAAAAGCCAGGTATGTTTTTCCAGAGGATTGATCAACTCATCAATTCCCAAGCGCACGACAAATGACATCCACAGCGCGAGCCAGACAAGAAGAACGTCAGCAGCGACCTGAATTATTCGCTTTTTGCGGCGTGGTAGAGCCAGCAAACTGGCCCGCAACCTGCTCATCAATTGTTTAATGCTCCGTTATGATACCGGCTGAACCATCACCTCATACCAGTATCTGTGAAACAGCTACGAGCCTGAGACAACCAGAAAACCGCTTCGTTACCTGATTTCCGCCTCACCGGCGCGGAACCTTAGCGCCAGAAAAACAAGGGGGATGTACGCAATTACCGTCCATATCAGCCCTTCGCCATCGCCCAGTGCTACCCACATCGCAATAGGTAACAACCAGACCAGATTGATCAGCCCCACAGCCAGCGTGACCGGCGAATGCCTGCCGTAATGACGTGACGCGAACTGATAAGCATGGCTGCGATGGGCCTCATAGAGCTTTTCCTTGCGCAACAGACGCCGGACAAGCGTTACCGTGGCGTCGACAATAAACACACCCAGCAGAATCAGCCAGGACCAGAGTAACTGAGGCGAGGCCCAGGAACCCTGAATGGATAGCACACCGAGCACTATTCCGAGAAATCCGCTGCCTGCATCGCCCATGAATATCTTCGCCGGCGGAAAATTCCAATAAAGGAAACCGGCAACGGCGGCGGCCAGCAAAAGCACCTCCAACGACAGCCCGACATAGTCACCGAGCGCATAAATGATGCTCATGCCCAGGCACACCGTAACTGCCTCGATACCGGCGATCCCGTCAATACCGTCCATGAAGTTATAAAGATTCAACATCCATACCAGGTAGAACGCCGCGAGTACCTGGCCGACTGCACCAGGGGTGAATGTCCACCCCATGATCTCAACCGGAGCGAGCCCGTCCAGCCAGAACAACGCCCACGCAGCGGCAAAAAAATGCCCCAGCAGGCGCCATCGTGCGGCGATGTGCCCATGATCGTCCATGAAACCGATCACGGCGACCAACCCTCCCGAGCCGACGATTGCAGCAAAAGCCGATGCAGATAGATCCCCCGCCCAAGCCAGAACTGCCATCGCCATGACAAAGGTAACGACGATAGAAACGCCACCGCCCCTGGGTGTAGGTGTGGAATGTGAGCTGCGGGCATTTGGAACGTCGATCAAACTTCTGGCGAGGGCATACTTGCGCAGCAACGCCGTCAGAAGCAGAGACACAAAGGCAATAGCAATGACTGACAGCCACTCAATCATGTTTGTCGTGTTCCAGATAATATCGAGCAGTATCCTGCATGGCGTGTTCAATACTCACAGGTGGATGCCAGTCCAGCATCGTACAGGTTTTACTGATATCGACCTGCAGCGAGCTGCATAACCGTTGTGAAAAGGCTTTCTTGCCAAGCAATGCAGCAGCGCTTTTCAACAGCCCTGCAGGCACCGGCAGCAAGCGGGCCGGTTTTCCGAGGGCCTTGCTCATTTCACGCAGAAGTCGGGTAGTGGACAGGTAGTCCCCGTCACTGACCAGAAATGTCTGGTCACCTGCAGCAGGATGATCGACGCAGACCATGACCAGATCAGCCAGATTATCCACCGCCACCAGGCTTCGACGATTATTGATTGACCCGAGCGGAAGCGGCAGCCCTTTGTCGAGCCAGCGCATCATGCTCTTGAAGTTGGCCTTGACCCCCGGGCCGTAGACCAGAACCGGACGAATAATCACAACCTGCATACCGGATCGGGCAGAAAGCTCGCGTAGCCCCTCCTCGGCCTTCTGCTTGGAAACGCCATAAGCGTCCAGTGGATTACAGGGATCGTCGGCTCTGAACGGCGCACCGGGATGGGTGAACTCGCCGTTGGCCTTGATGGAGCTGAGGAAGATAAAGCGCCTGACCCCCGCTGCTGCAGCTTGCTCGGCAAGATTCAGCGTCGCAGTGACATTGGCGCGAAAGTATTCCTGATCCGGCTCGTCAGCAGTCTCATTGAGTACATGGACCCGGGCAGCACAATGAATAACTACATGCGCCCCGGTCACCAGATCAGACCATTGGTTATCCGGGGCCAGAGACTCTGCGCTGACAACATTGATGCGTTCTGAAGAGCAGCTATAGGCCCCTCGCACCGCGACCCGAACAGAATGACCGGTGTGCTCGATCAATCGGCGCACCACCGCACTGCCCACGAAACCTGTCGCACCTGTTATTGCAACCAATGCAACATCACCGCTCATGCAAGAACGCCCTTCCAAATTAGCCAAATATTCCGTATATGACGCTTTTTGACAACTGAAATATCTTCAATTCATTTTATAACTTTCCAGCTGGCGTAAGAACCCTTTTCGGCAACGCACCTGAATCAACTGTATAAATCCCTGCATCAATGCCCTCCGGCCTTCAGTGTGGGCCAGAGGTGATTTACACTAAACCGGGTCAGGTGCACACCTCGAAAATTCAATTACACCCCAACCGTAACTAGCGCGCTCGCCCCTCAAGGAATAAGCAGTTCCACGGTTCTTTTTTCAAGCGCGTATTTACGACCCAGAATATTCCCCAGCATCTTTTTCGCAGTTGCCTCGCCATGCACCAGTCGAATCTGCGCAGGCCACTCTTTCATGCCGGTCACGAAACTGACAAGTCCTGCCTGATCCGCATGGGCGGAGTAGCCTTTGGCAGTATGAACCCCTGCGTGGATATCAAAGCGTTCACGATCCAGTTCGACATAGCCACCCAAAGGACCGTGCATCTGAATGGCTGCACCGGGTGTCCCCTTGCCCTGATAGCCGACAAACACCACGTTATGCCTGGCATCGCCCAACATGGCTTTCAGGTAATTGACAATTCTGCCGCCGGCGCACATGCCGTTGCCGGCAATCACGATGGCCGGACGCGCAGTGCTGGTCAGGTAGTTGACGGTACGCAGGTGCTCCTCATGCGTATCGACGGTGATCAGCTGCTCGAAACCCAGCGGCTTTCTGCCAGCGTCAAGCCTTAGCCGGGCATCCTCATCCCAATAGTCTTCGAATGCCTGATAAACCTTCGTGAACCGGTTCGCCAGAGGTGAGTCAAGAATGATCGGCAATCTTGACCAATCGGCAGGCGTTACTTCACCTCCAGCCGGGAGCGCACTGTTTTCGACAGAGTGATTCAACGGCATTTTGCGCCGCAGAATGTCCTCCAGCTCGTAGAGCAATTCCTGAGTACGGCCGATGCTGAACGCAGGTATCAGAACGGTGCCGTTATCTTCGAGTGCCTTGTCAATGATCTGCTCAAGTGCTTGCTGGCGAATGCTGCGATCCTCGTGAAGGCGATCACCGTAAGTGCTTTCCAGAATCAGAACATCCGCGCGCTCCGGAGGCTTGGGGGCGGGCAGAAACGGTGTATGACTTGCCCCCAGATCACCGGAGAACACCACACGCATGGAACGCTCTTGCACAGGGTAATGCAGATCGCACTCGATATAGGCAGAACCGAGTATATGTCCGGCACGCTGCAGACGAACCCGGCAGCGCAATGTTTCGTGATCGACCAGACTGAACCAGTTATCGAATGGCAGCGCGATGATTCTCTTGTTGATGAGCTCCAGGTAGCGCTGTATTTGTTCGGGGTCATGCGCAAACTCGATCTTCAGAATATCTTCCATGACCAGTGGCAGCAGATGAGCACTGGGCTCGCTGCACAGTATGGGTCCCTTGTAGCCAGAGGCCAGCAACTCGGGGATACGCCCGACATGGTCATTGTGCACATGGGTGACCAGCAGCGCCCTGATCGTCTCGGGATCGAACCCGAACGAGGCGGCACGCTCACCGCGCTCCTGCACCGAGCCGCAGTCGATCAACAGGTTACTCGAGGCATCCATACACAGTTGATGGCATGAGCCCGTTACCGTATCGACAGCACCATGATGAATAATTTCCGGATAAGACATGCAGTCACCTTTTCTTGCCAGCCTTCACTTGATGTTTGCAACATCCGGCATCGGATCTGAACAGTAAGTTTCGGCGCATTCTGCACGTGAAAGGCTTATTTTCAAGACTTGACACAAAGCCGTCAGAACAGCAGCAATAGACGCTGCTAAAGAAGATAACCGGATAGCCCTTTAGAATGGGCACCTTAATTAAAAAAGAGAATATTCCTACATACCGAAGTAACTATTCCTCGTAAAACATAAGAATAAACTGACAGAATTATAAGTCGGCTTTTTTTGAAAAATACCGACTATAGACATGAATTACACGCCAGCCTCAAAACGCCGCATGGCATTCAATTGAGCGCAAGGGCGTGGAGAATACGCATATCACGTCGCCAGAAATGCCTGCGGCGACGCCTGATCAGCGCTGCTGTGATGCTCAGACGGAGCGAGGGGAAGGCGCACGTTTTTTTCGAAGACTGGTTATCCATGTCAGCACTGGGCCGATAATCATGCCCAGCAGCAGAGCGAGGACAACAGGCAATGCCAACGGAAGCTGAGGCGCTGACCAGCCGAAAAAAGTTACCGCGACAGATTGCCGGTTTTCAAGAACGAACACGGCTGTTGCCAAAACAGCAAGCAACACGGCGACGATCAAAATGACTCGTTTGAAGATACGCATCTGATGATCCTGTGGTGAATGGCTTCAAAAGCCCTCTTCTTCATCCTCATTGACCCGATCCCGCAGCTCTTTGCCCGGCTTGAAATGCGGGACAAACTTGCCGTCGAGGCTGACCGACTGACCGGTCTTCGGATTGCGCCCTACTCGCGGTGCACGGTAATGCAGCGAAAAGCTGCCAAAGCCCCGAATTTCAATTCGGTCACCGGTCGCCAGGCACTGGGACATTTGTTCAAGCATGGTCTTGATGGCCAGCTCGACATCCTTGGATGAGAGCAGCCCTTGATGGGTGACAATTCGTTCGATCAACTCCGACTTCGTCATATTTTTCCCTTCTTTTTCAAGCAGCTAGATCAGCGCTTGGAAGGTTTTAGCATGACCGGATGAATTTGAACAGCCCATCTATTGACTTATGTTCAACACTGTCTACCAGGCATGAAAAGATTACGCCCACATTACAGGCGAGACGTATCGGAAGGGAGCTGAAGCATTCGAAGAATAGAGACGGCCTGAGAGGCTACTGAGGACATTTGGCAGCTAGGGCAGTGCATGTGCAGACATTCCTGAAACAAGGGCCTGTAAGGCCTTAGCAGCAGAAATAAAAAAGGACGACCGAAGTCGTCCTTTTTGTGGTCAAGCAGAACTTAGTTCTGTTTTTCCATTTGCGCGCGCAGCAGATCACCAATGGTGGTAGGACCAGTGCTTTCAGCGACTTCAGGCTTGCTACGCAGGCTCTGAATGGCTTCTTTCTCGTCTTCAACGTCTTTCGACTTGATGGACAAGCTGATTACGCGGCTCTTGCGGTCAACGCTGATGATCTTGGCTTCGATCTCTTCGCCTTCTTTCAGAACGTTACGCGCGTCTTCAACGCGGTCACGGCTGATTTCGGAGGCTTTGAGGGTCGCTTCGATGTCGTCGGCCAGGGTGATGATGGCGCCTTTGGCGTCAACTTCTTTAACGATACCGCGAACGATAGCGCCCTTGTCATTGACAGTGACGTACTCGGAGAACGGATCGCTTTCCAGCTGCTTGATACCCAGCGAGATGCGCTCACGCTCAGGATCAACAGACAGGATCACAGTGTCGAGCTCGTCGCCCTTCTTGAAGCGACGTACGGCTTCTTCGCCCACTTCGTTCCAGGAGATATCGGACAGGTGAACCAGGCCGTCGATGCCGCCGTCCAGACCAATGAAGATACCGAAATCGGTGATCGACTTGATGGTGCCGGAGATTTTATCGCCCTTGTTGAACTGGCCAGAGAAATCTTCCCATGGGTTGGATTTGCACTGTTTGATGCCGAGGGAGATACGACGACGCTCTTCGTCGATGTCCAGAACCATGACTTCCACTTCGTCGCCAACCTGAACGACTTTCGAAGGGTGGATGTTCTTGTTGGTCCAGTCCATTTCGGAAACGTGTACCAGGCCTTCCACGCCTTCTTCCAGCTCTGCGAAGCAGCCGTAGTCGGTCAGGTTGGTAACACGCGCGGTAACGCGGGTGCTTTCCGGGTAGCGAGCCTTGATAGCAACCCATGGATCTTCACCCAGTTGCTTCAGACCCAGGGAAACACGATTGCGCTCGCGATCGTACTTCAGGACCTTTACATCGATCTCATCGCCAACGTTGACGATTTCCGATGGATGCTTGATGCGCTTCCAGGCCATGTCGGTGATGTGCAGCAGGCCATCGACGCCACCCAGATCGACGAATGCGCCGTAATCGGTGAGGTTCTTGACGATACCCTTGACCTGTTGGCCTTCCTGCAGGGACTCGAGCAGAGCTTCGCGCTCGGCACTGTTCTCGGCTTCCAGGACACTGCGACGGGAAACGACAACGTTGTTGCGCTTCTGGTCCAGCTTGATGACCTTGAACTCGAGCTCTTTGCCTTCCAGGTGAGTCGTGTCACGCACAGGGCGGACGTCAACCAGAGAACCAGGCAGGAACGCACGGATGCCGTTAACGTCGACAGTGAAGCCGCCTTTAACCTTACCGTTGATAACGCCCTTGACCACTTCTTCAGCTGCGAAAGCCGCTTCCAGAACGATCCAGCACTCGGCACGCTTGGCTTTTTCGCGGGACAGCTTGGTTTCGCCAAAGCCATCTTCGACCGCGTCCAGCGCAACGTGAACTTCATCGCCGATCTTGATGGTCAGCTCGCCAGCGTCGTTGTGGAACTGTTCCAGCGGGATGAGGCCTTCAGATTTCAGACCGGCGTGAACCGTAACCCAACCTGCCTGGTAGTCGATATCCACGATGATAGCGGTGATGATCGAACCAGCCTGAAGGTTGAGGGTCTTTAGGCTTTCTTCAAAAAGTTCTGCAAAGCTTTCGCTCATTTTAATTCCTGTTGATCAAGGGCGAAGAATACGCCCATCTGCCACGCTCCAGACAACGTGGGTTTCGTTCAAGTAAAAGAAAGCCTGCGGGACTATGACTGGTCTCCCACACGCTTCTTCGTCATCCGGCGATACCGCGAAGCGCGATTTCGCTCAGAATGCGTTCCAGCACCTGCTCGATGGACAATTCAGTGGAATCCAGCTGTATGGCGTCGTGCGCCGGCTTCAGCGGGGCTACCGCTCGCTGGGTGTCACGCTCGTCGCGTGCACATATCTCATCTAGCAGACTCGACAGACTAACATCATCGCCCTTGGCCTTCAACTGCAAGTAACGCCTGCGCGCACGCTCCTCGGCACTGGCAGTGAGGAAAATCTTCAGTGGCGCATCCGGGAACACCACGGTGCCCATGTCGCGACCATCCGCAACAAGGCCCGGCTCCTCCTGAAAAGCGCGCTGGCGCAACAGCAAGGCGTCGCGCACCGCCGGCAGCGAAGCCACCTGCGACGCGCCGCTGCCTACCTGCTCGTTGCGAATGGCATGGGTGACATCCTCGCCTTCCAGAATGATGCGCTGCCCCTGCCCCGCCGCAGTCGCTTCGAACTGCACATCCAGATGAGCGGCCAGAAGCTTGAGCGCTTCTTCATTGGTCAGGTCGACGCCATGATTGCGCGCGGCAAAAGCCAGAAGACGATACAACGCACCGGAATCAAGCAGGCACCAGCCGAGTTTTCTGGCCAGCAACCCGGCTACAGTGCCCTTTCCGGAACCGCTGGGTCCGTCGATGGTGATAACGGGAGCTTTGATTTTCACTTTTTGTCCTCTTGCGCTACACGCATGCCAACCTGAGCGCACAGCGCCAGAAAATGGGGAAACGATGCGGCGGCATCCGCGCACGCTTGAATACGGATGGGCGCCGAAGCCCTCAACGATGCAACGCGAAACGCCATGACGATACGCTGATCGCTGCGAGCATCAACCTCGCCGCCACCCGGCACACCGCCTTCGATAATAATGCCATCCAGCACAGGCTCGGCCTCGATACCCAGAGCCAGCAGACCATCGGCCATCAGCCTGACGCACTCTGACTCGTCGGCTTGCAGCGCCTGTGCGCCGCGCAGAATGGTACGCCCTTCTGCACACGCTGCGGCAACAAGCAGTACCGGAAATGTATTGATCGCCAATGGCACCAGCGCTTCAGGAATATCAGCCCCTTTCAGCCGGGCGGAGCGGACATGCAGGTCTGCGAGCGTCCCGCTCGCCAGTTTGCGGACATTTTGCAGCACGATGTCGCCGCCCATCAGGCGCAGGATATCGATCGCCCCCTCACAAGGGGAACTGACCGGAACGTCCTCGAGCAGCAAGTCGCACCCTTCGCTGATCGACGTTGCCACCATGAACAGCACCGCAGACATGACATCCACCGGCCCTTTGATGTGGTGGCTCACGCCATCCGCAGGCCCGCCGCGAACCTCACGATGGTCGCCAGACGCTATATCGACCCGGGCACGACTGGCCAGAATTCTGCCGAAGTGCTCCCTGGCTGCGCGAGCGCGGGTGAACACATCCTTCAGTTGTGCGCCATCGCCAGCGTCTACCGCATCGCGCAAGGCATCGAGATCCGTACGAAAGCTGTCCAGCGTGCGCAGTACTGCCTGCCGATTGGCCATGAAGATGTCGTGCCACATGGTCGGATCGCTGCCTGCGATACGCGTGAAATCACGAAAACCGCCAGCGGCATACCTGAATATGTCCAGGTTTTCATTACGCTTGGCCAGTGAGTCGACCAGACCGAATGCCAGCAAATGCGGCAGATGGCTGGTTGCAGCCAACACCTCATCGTGACGCTCGACCTGCATGTGCTCGACATCGGCGCCCAAGGCAGACCACAACCGGTCGACAATCGCCACCGCTTGAGGATCGGTCTCAGCCAGCGGAGTCAGAATGACTTTATGACGCCTGAACAGCGCCGCGTTGGATGCTTCAACGCCGCTCTGCTCGGACCCGGCAATCGGATGCCCGGGCACAAAACGTGTCGGCATATGGCCGAATGCCTGGCGCGCAGCGCTGACCACATTGCCTTTGGCACTGCCGACATCGGTGAGAATTGCGTTACCCAGATCCAGCGGCGCAAGCAGCGCGAGGAGCTTTTCCATAGCCAGAATCGGCACCGCCAACTGAATCACGTCGGCGCCATGACAGGCCACGGCAAGATCGGCCTCACAGCGATCCACTACCCCCAGTTCGACAGCCAGCTTTCGCGACTGCGGATCAAGATCGACGCCGACGACTTCGCGACACAGGCCGCTTTCGCGCACGCCCTTGGCAAAGGAGCCGCCGATCAGCCCAAGCCCCACGACCACCAGACGACCGATCAACGGCCGGGCAGGTTGTTCCGAAATCACATCAACCACGCGAACACACCTGACAGCCCGACAAGACAACAAACAAACGGATCATGCACAACACCCTCAAAGAACCGCTTTCGGGTAGGAACCCAGCACCTTCAAGGCAACGGCTTCACTTCTGATTTTTTCCAGCACGGCCTTGACCAGCGGGTCCTGGTGATGGCCGACAAAGTCGATGAAAAACACGTAAGTCCACTTGCCACTGCGCGACGGGCGGGTTTCGATGCGTGTCAGGTCCAGGCCGCTCTCGTGAAACGGCACCAGCAGCTCGTGCAGCGCACCCGGCTTGTTGCTCATCGACACAATGATCGAGGTCTTGTCATCGCCGGTCGGCGGGACTTCCTGGTTGCCGATGATGAGGAAGCGCGTGGAGTTGTCCGGGCGATCTTCGATCTTTTCCGCAAGACGCGTCAGACCATACAGGCCTGCCGCCATATCGCCAGCGATAGCCGCCGAATTCCACTCGCCCTTGACCCGCTTGGCGGCTTCGGCGTTGCTGGCAACGGCCACACGTTCGACATTCGGGTAATGAGCATCGAGCCATTTGCGGCACTGGGCCAGCGACTGAGCGTGAGAATAAATGCGCGAAATGCTTTGCGTCTTGGTGCTTTCGCCAACCAGCAAATGGTGGTGGATACGCAGCTCGACTTCTCCACAGATCACCATGTCGTGCTCAAGAAAGCTGTCGAGCGTATGGTTGACCGCGCCTTCGGTGGAGTTTTCCACCGGGACCACGCCAAAATTCACGGCACCGGCAACCACTTCACGAAACACTTCGTCAATCGCAGCCATCGGCAGACTGATGACTGCATGCCCGAAATGCTTCATCGCCGCGGCCTGGGTGAACGTCCCCTCAGGCCCGAGATAGGCGACCTTGAGCGGCTGCTCCAATGCGAGGCAGGAAGACATGATTTCGCGGAACAGACGCGCCATCTCTTCGTTGCTCAACGGACCACGATTGCGGTCCATGACTCGCCTCAGCACCGCAGCTTCGCGCTCCGGACGGTAGAACACAGGCACTTCGCCTTCCGCCAGCGAGGACATCTTGACCCTGGCCACTTCCTGGGCGCAGCGGGCACGCTCGCTGATCAGCTCCAGAACTTTCTCATCGAGGCTGTCGATACGGACGCGAAGCGCCTTGAGTTCTTGCTCGGACATCAGCCGTGCTCCTTCTCGAAATCTTTCATGTAGGCCACCAGCGCGTTGACCGCGTTGATATCGACAGCGTTGTAGATGGACGCACGCATGCCGCCCACCGAGCGATGGCCTTTGAGGTTGAGCAGGCCGTTTGCATCAGCACCTGCCAGGAAAGGCTTGTCGAGGCGATCGTCAGCCAGACGGAACGGTACGTTCATCCACGAACGATCAGGCTTGTTGATGGGGTTGCTGTACAGCTCGCTGGCGTCGATGAAGTCATACAGCGTGCGCTGCTTGATATCGTTGCGCTTGCCGATTGCCTCGACACCGCCCTGCTCCTTGAGCCATTCGAAGACCAGCCCCGACAGGTACCAGGCGAGAGTCGGCGGCGTGTTGTACATCGAGCCATTGTCGGCAGCGACTTTGTAGTCGAGCATGGTCGGGCACAGCGAACGTGCGCGGCCCAGCAGGTCTTCACGAATGATCACCACCACGATGCCGCTCGGGCCGATGTTCTTCTGGGCACCGGCGTAGATCATGCCGAAACGCGAAATATCCACCGGACGCGAGAGGATGTCCGAAGACATGTCAGCCACCAGCGGCACGTCGCCCGTTTCAGGAATCCAGTTGAATTCCAGACCTCCAATGGTTTCGTTTGGCGCGTAGTGAACGTAGGCAGCATCCTTGGACAGCTTCCATTCGTTCTGACCGGGAATGGCAAAGTAGTCGTAAGGTTTGGCGCTGGCGGCGACGTTGACCGTGCCGTAGCGCGATGCCTCGTCGATAGCCTTCTGCGACCAGATGCCGGTATCGATGTAATCGGCCTTGCCGTTTTCCGGCAGCAGGTTCAGCGCAATCTGCGCGAACTGCTGGCTCGCGCCGCCTTGCAGGAACAGCACTTTGTAATTGGAGGGGATGGACAGCAGATCGCGCAGATCCTGCTCGGCCTTGGTGGCAATGGAGACGAACTCGTCACTGCGGTGGCTCATTTCCATGACGGAAAGGCCTTTGCCGTGCCAGTCGAGGAGTTCCGCCTGGGCACGCAGCAGAACAGCTTCAGGAAGCGCAGCAGGACCTGCGCAGAAGTTAAAGGCTCGCTTGCTCATATCCACTCTCGTCAAATACGTTGGGTCTGTACGCGCTTGTTTCTGGTTGCTTGCCACGAGCAGACAGACGCCGCAGCGACTGGCAGCTCCTTGCTGAAATTCTGATCCGGCTGCAGGGCTGGCCGAATGTCGCAAGGGCTGGACTTGCCTGGAATGCAGATGCACTCACAGACGAGCCAGCCCTTACCTGATTTACGCTACAACTCAGTTCTGCGGTTCGTCTTCGTCTGGCGCAGCGTCCGCTTGCAGGTCTTCACCGGCGTCGCCCACTTCAGCTTCAGCGGCATCGACAATCACGCCGTCGATAACTTCTTCGCCTTCAAGCTCTTCGCCTTCGACTTCCGACGGCTCCTGAACACGCTCCAGACCGACCAGTTTCTCGTCGCTGGCCAGCTTGATCAGGGTCACACCCTGAGTGTTACGGCCCAGACTGGACACTTCGCCCACCCGGGTACGCACCAGCGTGCCCTGATCGGAAATCAGCATGATTTCTTCGCCATCAAGCACCTGAACTGCGCCAACCAGACGGCCGTTACGCTCGTTGCTGACCATGGCGATGACACCCTGACCGCCGCGCTTGTACTCGGGGAACTCGGAAATGGCCGTACGCTTGCCGTAACCGCGCTCGGAAGCGGTGAGGATCTGGCTGCCTTCTTCCGGGATCAGCATCGAAATGAGCTTTTGCCCTTCTGGCAGACGCATGCCACGCACGCCGCGAGCGGTACGCCCCATGGCGCGCACATCGGATTCCTTGAAGCGGGTCACTTTGCCGCCATCGGAGAACAGCATGATTTCCTGTTCGCCATCGGTAATGGCAGCGGAGATCAGGATGTCGCCCTCGTCCAGCTCAAGGGCAATGAGGCCCGAACTGCGTTGACGGCTGAATGCAACCAGCGGGGTCTTCTTGACGGTACCGTTGGCGGTGGACATGAAGATGAACGGAGCCTTCTTCTTGTCGGCGGCCTTGATACGGGCCTTGCGCTCTTCTTCGGTCTCGCTGCTGTTTTCCGCGTCGTCCAGCTCGCCTTCGAGGGCTTCGCCTTCTTCGTCGGCACGCTTGCGCATGGCTTCGAGGTCAACCGGCAGCATGGTGGTGATGTATTCGCCGTCGCTCAGCGGCAACAGGTTGACCAACGGACGACCACGGGCAGCGCGGGACGCTTCCGGGATCTCATAGGTCTTGAGCCAGTACACCTTGCCCTTGCTGGAGAACATCAGCAGTGTCGTGTGGCTGTTGGCGACCAGCAGGTGAGCAATGTAATCCTCATCCTTGATGCCGGTGGCCGACTTGCCCTTGCCGCCACGACGCTGAGCCTGATAGACCGCCAATGGCTGGGTCTTGGCATAGCCGCCATGGGAGATGGTGACCACTCGCTCTTCTTCGGTGATCAGGTCACCCAGGGTCAGGTCCAGACGTGCATCGAGAATCTCGGTACGACGGGCATCGCCGTACTCGGAGCGGATCACTTCCAGCTCTTCGCGGATCACTTCCATCAGGCGCGTTGCGCTGTTGAGGATGCGGATCAGCTCGCCGATCTGGTTGAGGATTTCCTGGTACTCGCCCAGCAGCTTCTCGTGTTCCAGACCGGTCAGGCGATGCAGACGCAGTTCCAGAATGGCCTGAGCCTGTTCCGGTGACAGGAAATACTTGCCTTCACGCAGACCGTATTGCGGGTCCAGGTTCTCAGGGCGGCACGAATCGGCACCTGCACGCTCGACCATTTCGACCACTGCGCTTGATTCCCAAGGCGTCTTGATCAGCGCTTCCTTGGCTTCTGCAGGTGTCGGAGAGGCCTTGATGAGGGCGATGACCGGGTCGATGTTGGACAACGCAACAGCCTGACCTTCAAGGATATGGCCACGCTCACGCGCCTTGCGCAGCTCGAATACGGTACGGCGGGTAACCACTTCGCGACGGTGACGAACAAAGGCTTCCAGCAGGTCCTTGAGGTTAAGGATGCGTGGACGGCCGTCAATCAGGGCAACGATGTTGATACCGAAAACGCTTTGCAGCTGGGTCTGGGCATAAAGGTTGTTAAGAACAACCTCTGGCACTTCGCCACGACGCAGCTCGATGACCACGCGCATACCGTCCTTGTCGGACTCGTCACGCAGCTCGGTAATGCCTTCGAGTTTCTTTTCCTTGACCAGCTCGGCGATCTTCTCGATCAGACGTGCCTTGTTAAGCTGGTACGGCAGTTCGGTGATGACGATCTGCTGGCGTCCGCCGACCTTGTCGATGTCTTCGACGATGGAGCGGGCACGCATGTAAATGCGTCCACGACCCGTACGATAGGCTTCGATGATACCCGCACGGCCGTTGATGATCGCCGCTGTCGGGAAATCCGGGCCGGGGATGTACTGCATCAGCTCATCGATCGTCAACTCGGGGTTGTCGATCAGTGCCAGGCAACCGTCGATGACTTCACCAAGGTTGTGCGGCGGAATGTTGGTCGCCATGCCCACGGCGATACCGCTGGAACCGTTGACCAGCAGGTTGGGAATACGGGTCGGCATGACCGCGGGGATCATTTCGGTGCCGTCGTAGTTCGGCACCCAGTCCACGGTTTCCTTGTGCAGGTCGGCCAGCAGCTCGTGCGCCAGCTTGGTCATGCGCACTTCGGTGTATCGCATGGCCGCAGCGTTGTCGCCATCGACCGAACCGAAGTTGCCCTGACCGTCTACCAGCAGGTAGCGTAGCGAGAATGGCTGAGCCATACGAACGATGGTGTCGTACACGGCTGTATCGCCGTGCGGGTGATACTTACCGATCACGTCACCAACCACACGGGCGGATTTCTTGTACGGCTTGTTCCAGTCGTTACCCAGCTCGCTCATTGCGAACAACACGCGCCGGTGCACGGGCTTCAAGCCGTCGCGCGCATCGGGCAGTGCTCGACCGACGATTACGCTCATCGCGTAGTCGAGGTAGGACTGCTTCAGCTCGTCTTCGATATTGACCGGGAGGATTTCTTTGGCCAGTTCGCCCATGAGAAGCCTGATTCCTTTTTCTGGTGAAACCTCGCAAACCCATTCGGGGTATACGAAGCTCGCCGCTGCCAGCATGTGCAGGGCAGCGACTTACGACAAATCAACGAGTTATGCCATGAATCTACGCAGCTTGGGCGACTACAATCAGTGTCCCCGATAACCGCCGGATATTACCACAATCGCCGAGGCGCTCACATCCTTTGCAGGCGCTGAAAACGAGCCACCGGCCTGCAAGACGCCTGAGAAACGCTTACAGGCCCGCCCAGCCGCATTGCACAGCGGCAACGGCTCGAGCCCGACCGCATCAGTGAAGGTGTTTACGGCTCATCAATTGCGCCATCCGGGCGGTATCGGGACGCTCGACAATGCCCTTCTCGGTCACAATCGCATCGATCAGGTCTGCCGGTGTCACATCGAACACCGGATTGAAGGCCTCGACCTGTGCACCGACCCGCTGACCGCCCACTTCAAGCAGCTCACGGCCGTCGCGCTCTTCAATGATGATGTCGTCGCCGCTGGCCATCTCCATATCGATGGTCGAACTCGGTGCCACTACCATGAAGCGCACCCCGTGGTGCATCGCGGCTACGGCAAGCTGATAGGTGCCGATCTTGTTCGCAACATCGCCATTGGCGGTGATGCGATCAGCCCCGACGATGACCCAGGTAATGCCCTTGGTACGCATCAGGTGCGCAGCGGCGGAGTCTGCATTCAGGGTGACCGGGATGCCTTCATTGGCCAGCTCCCAGGCGGTAAGCCGCGAACCCTGCAGCCAGGGCCTGGTTTCATCGGCATAAACCCGCTCGATCATGCCTTCCAGATGCGCTGCGCGGATCACGCCCAGCGCAGTCCCGAAACCACCGGTGGCCAACGCTCCGGTATTGCAGTGGGTGAGCACCGTCTGCAAGTTGCCTTGATGCCTGCGGATCAGGTCGGCGCCCAGTTGCGCCATGGTCAGATTGGCCTCGCGATCACTCAAGTGAATCGCCACGGCTTCTGCCTCAAGGGCCACGAGCGGATCGTCACCGTCCTTCACACGCATCAGACGATCACGCATCCGGTTCAGCGCCCAGAACAGGTTCACGGCGGTCGGGCGTGAGTCGGCCAGCAACTGCATGTCTTCTTCCAGCGCCGGATACCAGTCCTCGCCTTCGGTAATGCGCGCACGTGCGCCCAGCACCGCACCGTAGGCGGCACTGATACCGATAGCCGGTGCCCCGCGCACGACCATCGTGCGAATCGCCTCGGCGACTCCCTCGGCGGTGGTATAGCGGTGCCAGACTTCCTCGAACGGCAGTACCCGCTGGTCCAGCAGGTACAGAGCGTCGTCTCGCCAATCGATGGCCTTAACTTTCTCTGCAGCCAACAGTCGATCGCGCATCGCCAACTCCATCTTGAACATCCGAAACCCAGCATCAAAAGCCGTTGATTATAGCGAGCCGCCTGCGAAGACGCTCGGGTATACTTCGCCATCAACGTAATAAACGATGGAAACCTTCTCATGCCGAACGCTACAGCACCGCTCGACCTTTTGCTCCTGCCCGCCTGGCTGGTGCCGGTCGAGCCCGCAGGCGTGGTGCTCAAGGACCACGGCATCGGCGTGCGCGACGGCTGTATCGTCTATATAGGGCCGCGGGCCGAGGCATTGAGGCAAAACGCAGTGCAGGTGCAGGAGCTTCCCGGCATGCTGCTCAGCCCAGGCCTGATCAACGCCCACGGTCATGCAGCCATGACACTGTTTCGCGGGCTGGCCGATGACCTGCCACTGATGACCTGGCTGCAGGACCATATCTGGCCCGCCGAAGGCAAATGGGTCAACGAAGACTTCGTTCGCGATGGCACCGACCTGGCCATCGCCGAGCAGCTCAAGGGCGGCATCACCTGCTTCTCGGACATGTATTTCTACCCCAAGGTGGCTGCCGAGCGCGTCCACGCCAGCGGCATGCGCGCGCAGATCACCGTTCCGGTACTGGATTTCCCGATTCCGGGGGCTCACACAACGGATGAAGCACTGCACAACGGTATCGAGCTGTTCAACGACCTCGCCCATCATCCACGCATCAAGATCGCCTTTGGCCCGCATGCGCCCTACACCGTGGGCGACGAGAATCTGGAGAAGGTCCGGGTTATCGCCGATGAACTGGACGCCATGATTCAGATGCATGTCCATGAGACCGCATTCGAAGTCGAACAGGCTGTCGAACAGCGCCAGGAGCGCCCTCTCGCCCGCTTGAATCGGCTGGGCATGCTCGGCCCGCGCTTCCAGGCCGTGCACATGACACAGATCAACGACGACGATCTGGCCCTGCTGGTGGAAAGCAATACCAGCGTGATTCATTGCCCAGAATCCAATCTCAAGCTGGCCAGCGGTTTCTGCCCGGTCGAACGATTGTGGCAGGCCGGTGTGAACGTTGCGGTAGGTACCGATGGTGCCGCCAGCAACAATGACCTGGACCTGCTCGGCGAAACCCGCACCGCCGCCTTGCTGGCCAAGGCTGTTGCCGGTTCGGCCACGGCACTGGATGCACACCGTGCGCTGCGCATGGCGACGCTGAACGGCGCTCGCGCCCTGGGTATTCAGGCCGAGACCGGCTCGCTGGAGATCGGCAAGGCGGCAGACATGGTCGCTTTCGACCTGTCGGGTCTGGCCCAGCAACCGATCTACGACCCGGTATCGCAGCTTATATATGCCACTGGCCGCGATTGCGTAAGCCATGTCTGGGTGGCCGGCAAGCAATTGCTCGACGCTCGCCGGCTGACTCGCATGGATGAACCCGCACTGCGCGACACCGCGATTGCGTGGGGCCAGCGTATTTCCGGTAAAGCCGAATAATTCGATTCGGACCGAACACATGCCAGCCAGGCTTATCTATAAGCCTGACTGATGAAAAAGAATTTTGAGTTCAAGAGGGACACCCATGAGCAACGTCGACCGCGCAGAAATCGCTAAATTCGAGGCCCTGGCCCATCGCTGGTGGGACCGCGAAAGCGAATTCAAGCCGCTGCATGACATCAACCCGCTGCGCGTCAACTGGATCGACGAGCGTGTCGGCCTGGCAGGCAAGAAGGTGCTCGACGTGGGCTGCGGCGGCGGCATTCTCAGCGAGGCGATGGCCCTGCGCGGCGCAACGGTCACCGGCATCGACATGGGCGAAGCGCCGCTGGCCGTCGCACAGCTGCATCAGCTTGAATCAGGCGTCAGCGTCGAGTATCGGCAGATCACCGCCGAGGACATGGCCGAAGAGATGCCCGAGCAGTTCGATGTGGTGACGTGCCTGGAAATGCTTGAGCACGTACCGGACCCATCGTCGGTGATCCGCGCTTGCTATCGCATGGTCAAGCCGGGCGGTCAGGTGTTTTTCTCGACCATCAACCGCAACCCGAAAGCTTATCTGTTCGCTGTGGTCGGTGCCGAATACATCCTCAACCTGCTGCCACGCGGGACCCACGACTTCAAAAAATTCATCCGCCCTTCCGAACTGGGTGCCTGGAGCCGCGATGCAGGCTTGCAGGTCAAGGACATCATCGGTCTGACCTACAATCCGCTGACCAAGCATTACAAGCTGGCCTCCGACGTCGACGTCAACTACATGATCCAGACCCTGCGGGAGGCGTGAGACATGCGTTTGAGAGCGGTTTTATTCGACATGGACGGCACCCTGCTCGACACCGCACCGGACTTCATCGCCATTGCTCAGGCGATGCTGGCCGACCGCGGCCTTCCCCCCGTACCGGACAAACTGATCCGCGATGAAGTTTCAGGTGGCGCCAGGGCCATGGTGGCAGCGACCTTCGCGATGTCGCCGCAAGCGCCGCAATTCGAAGCATTGCGCCTCGAGTTCCTGGAGCGCTATCAGCGTGACTGCGCCGTCCACAGCAGACTGTTCGATGGCATGGGCGAGTTGCTGGTCGACATCGAGAAGGCCGGCCTGATCTGGGGCGTGGTGACAAACAAGCCGGTGCGCTTCGCTCAGCCGATCATGGAACAGCTCGGCCTGGCCGAACGCTCCGCCGTACTGATCTGCCCGGACCACGTCACGCACAGCAAGCCACACCCCGAGCCGATGATTCTGGCCTGCAAGATGCTCGACCTCGACCCGGCCAGCGTCCTGTTCGTAGGCGACGATCTGCGCGACATTGAGTCCGGCCGCGACGCAGGCACCAAGACTGCTGCCGTGCGCTACGGCTACATCCACCCCGACGACAATCCTGATCACTGGGGTGCCGACGTGGTGGTCGATCATCCGCTGGAACTGCGCAAGGTGCTGGATAACGCACTGTGCAGCTGCTGAACGAGGTTTTACATGTTTGACTACTCAGCGCACCCGGAACTGCTCAAGGGCCGGATCATTCTGGTCACCGGTGCCGCTCGCGGCATCGGTGCTGCAGCCGCAAAAACCTACGCAGCGCATGGCGCGACTGTTCTGCTGCTGGGCAGAACTGAAGCCAGCCTGGCTCAGGTGCATGACGAGATACAGGCAGCAGGTCATCTGCTGCCGTTGGTCATACCCTTCGATCTGGAAAGCGCCGACCCCGCGCAGTATCACGACCTGGCGACCATGATCGAGCGCAAAGTCGGCCGTCTTGACGGGCTGCTGCACAACGCCTCGATCATCGGACCGCGCACTTCAGTGGAACACCTGCCAGGCGAAGACTTCATGCAGGTCATGCACGTCAACGTCAATGCCACCTTCATGCTCACCCAAGCATTGCTGCCACTGCTTCGGCGCTCGACCGATGCATCGGTGGCCTTCACTTCCAGCAGCGTTGGTCGCAAAGGCCGCGCGCAATGGGGCGCGTACGGGGTGTCGAAATTTGCTACCGAAGGACTGATGCAAACCCTCGCCGACGAGCTTGAAGGCGTCACCAGTGTGCGGGCCAACAGCATCAACCCGGGCGCTACCCGTACCGGTATGCGTGCGCAGGCCTACCCTGACGAAAACCCGCAGAACAATCCTGCGCCTGAAGACATCATGCCGGTCTACCTATACTTGATGGGACCGGACAGTAAGGGCATAAACGGGCAGGCGCTGAATGCTCAGTGAGCAAAAATAACCAGACATTGCCGTGACGGAAAACTGTCACGGCAGGCGTTTTTAGCGGCATTTTAAGTCAAGGAATTGCCGACTCGCCCTCACTGTCAGAGAGATGGCGTCAGCTAAACCACTGATTTTAATAAGTCCGGGCAAAAATGAACCGAATGGCACGACATCCCCTCTAACCCAGCCAAGCCAGCAATATGTGCTGAGGAGCGAAGAGATGAATTTTCCTACCCAGACCCATGCAATCGATTTCGATACGGCTGAACTGCAACGCCTGGGTTTTCGAAATCGACCCGACGCCATACTTCCACCCCCGTCACTGCCCGAGCTGGTTTATCAGCTTGGGCGACAATTGCAGACCAGCCTGGAAGCCGAGCGGATACTGACCCTGTTTTTTCAGGGTGTGCAACGGTTCCTGCCATTGAGTGGTCTGGTCTATCGACATATCGAAAGCGACCTGAATCTGCGTCTGGGCGAGATGTCATCCGACAGCGCCACTTTTCACCTGCGTCACGAGGGCAAGTGCATCGGTGAGCTGGAGTTTCAAGGCGCCAAGCCATTTGATACCCGGCAGCTGAGCGACCTTGAATCGCTGCTGGTCTGTCTGGTCTACCCGCTGCTGAATGCACTGCTGTATCGCATTGCGACACAGACAGCGCTGCGCGACCCTTTGACCAGTACCGGTAACCGTATCGCAATGGATCAGGGCCTGGCTCGCGAGATAGAAATATCGCGTCGTCACAAGCAACCGCTTTCATTGCTTATGCTGGATATCGATCATTTCAAGAAAGTGAACGATGAGTACGGCCATCATACTGGCGATGATGTACTGAAAACCGTTGCGCAAAGCCTGAAAGCGCAACTGCGCAACATCGATCGTGTGTTCCGCTATGGCGGTGAAGAGTTCGTGGTGATTCTTTCCAACACCGGAGCCAGTTCGGCTGAACTGATCGGCGAACGCCTGCGTCAGGCCGTGCGGAACCTCGAGTTTCGCGAGCTTGACCCAGCCCTGACCATGACCGTCAGCCTGGGATGCTCAACACTGCTGCCGGCAGAAACCGCCGACAGCCTGCTGCGCAGGGCCGACAACGCCCTGTATGTTGCTAAACGCGAAGGTCGCAACCGTCTTGCCATGGCCAGCTAGCACTCTTTCCTGCCTTTCTCGCCCAGCCTCTAAACTTCCAGCGCGGCAACACGCCCACGCGCAGGCTTGACCCTGTCCAGCTGCATGCAGCGCTCCAGGAACAAATGCATGTAATCGTAACTCTTGGTAACGGCCTGACGCAGCTCAGCTTGCAGCTGCAGGCTCGGTTTATTACCCACCAACGTGCAAATGATCTCGAGCGCCTCCCAAGGGTGCGCGTCGTCGTACTGTGCATGCATCTTGAGCCACTTCATGGCTTTCTTGCGGGTTTCTTCAGGGAATGCTTCGGCGTACGCACCATTGGAGCAGACCACTGCCGACCACTCGCCCGTCGCCCCTTCAATGGCATAGTTGGTGGCCGCCATCGCAACAGCCAGTGCATCCGAAGAGCTGGTCTGCCAGCACCAGTGGCTCAGTGCATGCAGCTCAGGCGCAACTCGTTGATCGTGGAGGTCTTCAAGCGTCACGTCGTGCGCCGCACACCAGTTCACCCAGTAGTCGGCATGATTGAGTTCGACGCGGATATTGCGCATCAGCCAGCGGCGCGCCATGTCTTCGCCGGGATGACGACCAAAGCGGGTCTTGGTGAGGTTCTTGGCCATGTACACCGCGAACTGCTCGACAACCGGCCAACCGCCGATCAGGTAATGGCGCATGATCTGCGGGCTCAGCTTTGCATCACGCATCTGCTGGTACAACTCGTGCTCGACCACCCGTGCCTTTGCAGCGCTGCAATCCTTGATCAACTGCTGCGCCCAGGCCGGATAACTGCTGGCTTCCATGAGCGGACCGGTTCTCTCGAAAGTGTCGATCACTGGGTATCTCCTTATAGGGTTTCAACTGATTAACGTAGCGTTCCTGGCGCGCCGAACATCAGGGGGTCAGGCCGTACGGGCTGAATGTAAAGACTCTCGCAAGTGAACAATTCAGGGCGTGCTATCAGATACCCTTGTGCAAAATCCACGCCCATTTCCTGCAACGCAAACTCTATCTGCGGCGTTTCTACGTACTCGGCAATGGTGCGCTTGCCCATCACATGACCAATATTGTTGATGACCTCGACCATAGCCTTGTTGATCGGATTGTCGAGCATGTCCTTTACAAAACTGCCATCGATTTTCAGAAAATCCACAGGCAAATGTTTCAGGTAGGCAAAGGACGACATGCCCGAACAGAAATCATCAAGGGAAAACTGACAGCCCAGCCCCTTCAACTCGTTGATAAAGCGAATCGCGCTGTCCAGGTCTGCAATGGCACTGGTTTCAGTGATCTCGAAACAGATCATTCCGGGCGATACGGCAAATGCCTTGAACTGCTGTTTCAGGTATTCGAGGAACGTATCATCGCCGATACTTGAACCTGACAAATTTATAGCACATAGCGCCTGCGGTGCCTGATGCCGATCATCACTCTGGCATTGGGCGATCACTTTGAAGACATTGTGCACCACCCAACGATCCAGCGTCGTCATAAGACCGTAGCGCTCGGCAGCCGGGATAAAGTTGTCCGGAACCACCATTCGTCCGGACTCATCACGCAGGCGCAGGAGGATTTCTATGTGCCGCACCTCATCGCCTTCACCTTTGATCGAAGCGATTTCCTGCGCATAAAGGCAAAAGCGATTTTCATCCATTGCCATGTGCAGACGTTGTATCCAGGCCATCTCGCCGAAACGCATCGACAGGGTCAGGTCGTCAACACTGTAGACCTGAACCCGGTTGCGGCCTCTCTCCTTGGCCATATAACAGGCCATGTCGGCAGCAGACAACGACCCTTCAAGCGTGGCGGGTGTATCGCCGAGCTGCACCAGACCGATACTTACGGTAGTCATGAATGGCCGACCTTTCCACATGAAATGCAGGGTCTGCACGATCTCGCGCAACCCCTCGGCTATATCGAGGGCCGTGTCGGCAGGGCAATCGACCAGCAACACGCCGAACTCGTCACCTCCCAACCGGGCCAGTGTGTCACCGTCGCGCAAGCCCTGCGGCAGTGCCCGGCAAAGCTGGCGCAGCAGCTCATCGCCCGCCGCATGACCACCGGTGTCATTGACCAATTTGAACTGATCCAGGTCAAGAAACATCAGACAGTGGCTGCTCGCCTGATCGTCAATACCATCCAGTACCCGCTGCAGGCGATGCTCGAATTCACTGCGATTGACCAGCCCGGTCAGCGGATCATGGGCGGCCTGCCATGACAGATCGGCGATGTACTGACGCTCCTGTGTCATGTCATGCAGTACCAGCACCGCCCCGCTGACCACCCCCTCGTTGTAGATCGGCGTACCGACCAGTGCTACCGAGACCGTACTGCCATCCAGCCGCTGGATAAGCTTGCTGTTGGCGCTGCCGCCCTTGAGCTTGCCGGTGACGATCTGTTCGACCAGCGTCGAGGTGTCCTTCTGATCGTTTTCATCCAGCAGATTGAACAGCGCTGTCAGCGGAAGCCCGCTGGCCTGGGTGCTTTTCCAGTGCGTCAGGCCCTCGGCTGCGGGGTTCATGTAGACAATGGCCCCGGCCACGTCGATGGTGATCACTCCGTCGCCGATGGACTCCAGGGTAATCTGGGCGCGCTCTTTCTCAAGTTGCAGGGCATCAGCAAACACGCGCCGCTGGACAATCAGACGACGCACGCGCAGCAGCGCCAGAAGAATCAGTAAAACGGCAGTGACCAGATTGACCGCAATCAGCAGGTTGAGGATGAACCGGGACCCCTCGCCCAGCGCATCACTGAACGCCCGCGCTGCGGGTGTTACCCCTTCATTGATGACATTGATCTGCACTCGCCACTGATTGACCTCGGCGGCAGTCACCTCACCCTCACCGACCCGGTCGTGAATATTCCGCGCAAGTTCATTGAGCTGCATGAGGTAGCCATCACCCACCTCCCAAAAGTGAATGGCCTGCTTCATGAAGCTGAAGTTATGGAAGTTCAGGTACATCCAGATGATGCCGTTCGCGTCATCGGGGTGATTGCCGCCCTGGATGATCCCGGCCCTGGCATCCGCCATGGACGGAATAGGCTGATCGAGCGCCTTGCGCAAGGCGTGGCCGCCCTGAGGGACGGAAAAGGCGTTTTGATACTTCAGATAGTCACGCTCATCATGCGTGATGGCGTATAGGCTCAGGTAATGGATGGCGTCTTTCTGGCCCTTGGACCAGAGACTCTCGCCCGCCACATAGCTGCGCACCGCAGACATGGTGTAGAGACTGACACACCCCAGCAACGCCTGAAACAGCGCGACGGCAATGAATGGCCATACGATGCCCAACAGACGGGGCTTGGAGAAGGTCCATGGTTGATTCATGGGTTTCACCTCACCACATGCCTGAATAAACGTCTAGCGCAGAGACTAGGCTAAATTCGTAAATGATGGCGGGTGATTCTCCCGCAATCGAGCCAACCTGTGCGCTGATCGAGGCATCGCACATCAGATTTGTTGCAAGTGTCCGTACAGCTTTGCGTAAAGACCTCCATCGGCAATCAACTGTTGGTGTCCGCCGTCTTCGACAATCCGCCCGCCATCAAACACCAGCACCCGGTCAGCCTGCTTCACGGCCGACAGGCGGTGCGCGATGATCAGCGTTGTGCGACTACGCAGAAAACGTGCGAGGGCCTGATGCAGGTTGTACTCGGTAGCCGCGTCCAGTGCCGAGGTAGCTTCATCGAGGATAACCACTTTAGGGTCGGACAATACCATGCGTGCGATGGCCATGCGCTGACGCTGGCCACCCGACATTCTGACCCCGGAGCGCCCTACCACGCTGTCCAGACCTTGTGGCAGATCGCGGATCGCAGAATCGAGTTGCGCAACTTCCAGCGCACGCCAGCAGGCTTCGTCGCTGCAGTCACGACCCATGGTCAGGTTGGCGCGCACCGTGTCATTGAACAGGGCGGGATGCTGCAGTACCACGGCAACGTTCTCGCGCACAGTGTCCAGACCGATATCCTGCTGACTGACGCCGCCAAAACGGATCACTCCGGTGCGGGCCGTGTACAAGCCCAGCAGCAACTGCACCAAGGTGCTCTTGCCGCCACCACTGGCACCGACGATGGCGACCTTTTCACCCGGCGCGATGCTCAGGTTCAACTGATCCAGCACCAGGTCTTCGCCATAACCGAAACTCAGGCCACGCACCTCGACCCCCACGGTCTCGCGCCCTGCGAAAGGGTCAGTGCCGCCGACATATTGCGGCTCGTCGGCACGCGCCAGCAACTCGTTGATACGCGTCAGAGCACCACCCGCCGCGTAATAGGCGTATTGCAGATTCAACAGTTGCTCAACCGGCGTCATCATGAACCACAGGTAGCTGAACACCGCGAGCATCTGCCCGATCGACAGGTCCGAGAACAACACCGTGAGCATTGCGGCGGCACGAAAGATATCGATACCGAACTGGAACAGCAGCCCGCTGGCACGTCCCGAGGCGTCGCTTTTCCATTGCGAATTGATGGCGTAATCACGCACTTCCTGCGCCCGCACGCCCAGCCGACCAAGGAAGAAACCCTGTCGATTACCCGCCCTGACTTCCTGAATAGCATCCAGTGTTTCACTCAGCGCCTGGGTAAAACGCGACGTGCTGTCGTTTTCCAGCTTCTTGAGATGCTTGACCCGCTTGCCCAGCTTCACCGTGAGCAGAATCACCAGCGGGTTGAACAGCATGATCAGCAGCGCCAGCTTCCAGTGCATCCACATCAAAATGCCCGCCGTGCCTGCCAGGGTCAGCGTGGCTACCAGCAGTCGGCTGAGGGTTTCGCCGACAAACTTGTCCAGCGTGTCCAGGTCGGTCACCAGATGCGTAGTCACCGTGCCGCTGCCCAGGCTTTCGTACTCACGCAGGGAAATGCGCTTGAGCCGTTCGATCAAACGTAGCCGGATACGGTAGACGATATCCTTGGCCAGCCCGGCAAACAGCCGCGCCTGCAGAACGTTGAACACCAGCGCTCCGACACGCAGTACCAGAGTCAGCAAGAGCATCAGGCCGATGTAGCCCGCCGCCTTTTGCAGGCCATCAGGCAGCAAGTGATTCATGACTTTCAGTGCCGCATCGCCGCGCCCCAACAGTACTTCGTCAACCAGCAACGGCAGCAACAACGGGATCGGCACGCTGCACAGTGTCGCCAGAACCGCGACACCATTGGCCAGCCACAGGGCTTTTTTATGACGCAACGCAAGACGCCGGATCTCGGCCCAACTCAACGCATCGCCATGCCTGGCTTGCGACTGCCGGGCGGCATCGGGCGATTCATCACGCACTGGCTGCACGCTCCAGCCATCGACCCAGCAAGGGCGAAAGGCTGCTCAACGGCTGATAACCGTTGGTCAACAGCGCCAACTGGCCGTTACGCTCGGCAAGCAGGGTCGGAAAACCGGCGATGCCCAGATCCTGCGCCCAGGCGAAATCAGCTGCCGTGGCAGCTTGCCGCTCCTTACTCTCGAATTCATCGGCAAATGCCTGACGCGACAGCCCCGCCTGCCCGGCCAGTTCGGCCAGCAATGAAGGGCGTGTTACGTCACGACCTTCGCTATAGAAAGCCCGCTGAATCAGCCCGACCAGTTCCCAGGCGCGGTCAGGGTCCAACTGCCGTGCCGCAGTGACGGCCAGACAGGCAGGCGTGGTGTCGTAGACAAAACCTTCCGGCAGCGCACCGTCGCGAAGAAACGGCTGGCCGGTGGCCTCTTCGACCGCCTGCCAGTGCTCGAGAATGTAACGACGCTTGGCCGGTTCCAGCGCTGCACCCTCAGAGCGCAGACCGCCCATGACCAGATGCAGCGGCACGCCCGCTGCCCGAGCCTGTTGCACCAACGCGTCGGCAACTGGAGCGAAGCCCCAGCACCAGGAGCACATAGGGTCCATGACATAGATCAGACGGGCAGACATGTCAGGCCTCGGAGGGCAAACGATAGTTGCGACCAATCGGATGGGGCTGGTTACGTGCCTTGGCCAGTTCGATCTGTTTTTGCCGGTCGATGGCGCTGCGACGAGTCTTCTCGCTCAGCGAATCCCAACAATGCGGGCAGCTGACACCCGGTGAGTAATGCTCGCTGGCGCGATCCTCGGCACTGATCGGCGTGCGGCAGGCATGGCATTGATCATAATCGCCTTCGGTCAGGTCGTGGCGCACCGTAACCCGGTTGTCGAACACGAAACACTCGCCGCGCCACTGACTTTCCTGCTCGGGGACTTCTTCCAGATATTTGAGAATCCCGCCCTTGAGGTGATAGACCTCTTCAAAACCTTCGCCCAGCATGTAACTGGAGGCTTTTTCGCAGCGAATGCCACCGGTACAGAACATGGCGACCTTCTTGTGAACCGCCGGGTCGAAATGCGCCTTGATGTATTCCGGAAACTCGCGAAAAGACGTGGTCTTCGGATCTATGGCGCCCTCGAAGGTGCCAATCGAGACTTCGTAGTCGTTGCGGGTATCGATCAACAACACTTCAGGGTCAGTGATCAGCTCGTTCCAATCCTTGGGCTCGACGTACGTACCGACGCTCTTGTTGGGGTCGACACCCTCTACGCCCAGGGTCACGATCTCTTTCTTGAGCTTGACCTTGGTGCGATAGAACGGCTGCTCGTCGCAGTAGGATTCCTTGTGATCGATGTCGATCAGGCGCGGATCGCTCTTCAACCAGGCCATCAGGCCGTCAATGCCTTCGCGGCTGCCGGACACCGTACCGTTGATGCCTTCATCGGCGATCAACAGCGTGCCCTTGATGCCGTTGTCGACCATCGCCTGCAACAGGGGCTCGCGCAGTTCCACGTAATCGCTGAGGGTGACGAACTTGTACAGCGCGGCCACGACGATCGGCTGAGTCATCGGCTCTTGAGTCATGTATCTCTCCAGTGGCGACCCTCGCAAAGGGCCTACCGGGTAAAAATGTGCGGACAAAAAAACGCACCGGCCAGGCGGCGCGGTGCGGATTCTAGCAAAAACCGGAGTGCCGCAGGCAGGTCAGCGGATCAATAGCCCCGCTAAAAGGGCGCAAATCAACCAAAAAACCCTGATCAGTGACCGCCAGCACAGGTCGGTGAAGCAGGCGCTGCACCGACCTTCGACCATTCTTCAGGCGTGTAAGTGTGCAACGCCAGCGCATGAAACTCGCCCATCAGGGCACCCAGCGTGGCGTAAACCTTCTGGTGCCGCTTGACCGAATTCAGGCCCTGAAACTGATCACTGACCAGAACAGCCTTGTAATGGGTCTGCTGACCACGACTGTGCATGTGGCTCTCGTCGAGCACTTGCAGATGGTGCGGTTGCAGCAGCGCAAGCGCCGACTCGATTCGTTGTTGCATGGTCATGGCAGCAATCGCCTGTCAGGGCTTTTTGGCAGGAGCTGGAGCGGCTGCCTTGGCAGGTTCCAGTTCGGCAGTCATGTCAGCCAGAAGTTTGTTGACGACCGGCACTGCGCTTTCCAGCTTGCTTTGGGTCAGTTGGGCCGATTGCTGAGCCAGCTCAGGCATTTTGGTCATCACTTTCTTGCCCAGCGGAGACTGGTAGAACGCAACCAGGTCCTTCAGCTCGCTTTCAGTGAAATTGGCGGTGTACAGCTTGACCATCTCAGGCTTGAGCTTGTTCCAGCCAATAGCCTGGTCCAGAGCCGTGTTGGCCTTGGCCTGATAGGTTTCAAGCAGGGCTTTTTTCGATGCAGGTGCCTTGGTTTCAGCAAAACGCTGAGCGAACATCTGCTGAACCTGCGCATAGACCGGAGCGCCCAGGCGATCGGCGTTGGCAAGCTTCAGGAACGTTTCGGCGCTCGCGTTGTGACTGGCGGTGTCGGCGAAGACCTGGCCGCTGGCACAGACCAGGGCTACCGCGGTACAAATGGCACGAAGACGGGTCATCGAGTTTCCTTATCTAGCAAACGAGGCATTACCCCAGGGCCGACCATTCTGCGCTTATCTGGGCTTTTGGCTCAACCCCCGGTTCACCCAGCGGTTAAAAAGCACTGCGCGGGAACCCTGTAGGCATATGGACACCTAACCCTGCAACGCACTTAAAGGAGTAAGAACAGTGAGCCGCACCGAAACCGACAGCATTGGCCCGATCGAAGTCCCCGAAGATGCCTACTGGGGCGCGCAGACCCAACGCTCACTGATCAATTTTGCGATTGGCGATCAGCGTATGCCACTGCCCGTTCTGCACGCGCTGACCCTGATCAAGAAAGCCGCGGCACGCGTCAACGACCGTAACGGCGATCTGCCCGCCGACATTGCCCGCCTGATCGAACAGGCCGCCGATGAGGTGCTCGACGGTCAGCACGACGCGCAATTCCCGCTGGTGGTCTGGCAGACCGGCAGCGGCACGCAAAGCAACATGAACGTCAACGAAGTGATCGCAGGCCGAGCTAACGAACTGGCAGGTCAGGGCCGTGGCGGTAAATCACCAGTTCACCCCAACGATCACGTCAACCGCTCGCAAAGCTCCAACGACTGCTTCCCGACAGCCATGCACATCGCCACTGCCCAAGCGGTCAAGGAACAGCTGCTGCCCGCCATCGCCGAGCTTTCCAGCGGGCTTGCCGAACAGGCTGCGCGGCACATGAAACTGGTCAAGACCGGGCGCACGCACATGATGGACGCGACGCCTATCACCTTTGGCCAGGAGCTGTCGGGGTTTGTCGCGCAACTGGATTACGCAGAAAAGGCCATTCGCGCTGCGCTTCCCGCCGTCTATGAGCTGGCTCAGGGCGGTACTGCGGTCGGTACCGGGCTCAACTCGCCGAAAGGCTTCGCCGAGGCCATCGCAGCAGAGCTGGCTGCACTGTCCGGGCTGCCGTTCGTCACTGCGCCCAACAAGTTCGCCGCACTGGCCGGTCACGAGCCGCTTGCAGCACTTTCCGGCGCACTGAAGACCTTGGCCGGAACCCTGATGAAAATCGCCAACGACCTGCGCCTGCTGGGTTCCGGCCCGCGTGCCGGGCTGGCCGAAGTCAGGCTGCCAGCCAACGAGCCCGGCAGTTCGATCATGCCCGGCAAGGTCAACCCGACCCAGTGCGAAGCCTTGTCGATGCTCGCCTGCCAGGTCATGGGCAACGACGTGACCATCGGCTTCGCCGCCAGCCAGGGCCACCTGCAACTGAACGTCTACAAGCCGGTGATCATCCACAATGTGCTGCAATCGATCCGCTTGCTGGCCGATGGCTGCAGCAATTTCAATGAACACTGCATTGCAGGCATGCAGCCGGATGCTGAAAAAATGGCTGAGCACCTGGAGCGCGGACTGATGCTGGTTACTGCACTCAATCCGCATATCGGTTATGACAAATCGGCGCAGATTGCCAAGAAGGCTTACACCGAAGGCCTGACCCTGCGTGAAGCCGCATTGGCGCTGGGTTATCTGACCGATGAGGAGTTCGACGCCTGGGTGCGTCCGGACAAAATGCTCGAGGCAGGCAGTAATGGCTGATGCCAGAAGCGGCGCAACGCCACTGGAAGGTAACGGCAAACGGATTCTGATGGTTTACGGTACGCCGAAAGCCATCAGCCTCTGCCATGCCCTTGGTGAAGCCTATGCACAGGCTGCGCGCAGTGAGGGGCATGTGGTGCGGGAGCTCAAGCTGGGCGAGCTGGATTTCGATCCTATTCTGCACAACGGCTACGATCAAACCCAGACACTTGAACCGGACCTGCTCGACGCCCAGCGCCAGATTCACTGGGCCGAGCATCTGGTATTCGTCTATCCCGTCTGGTGGGGTGGCTTGCCGGCGCTACTGACGGGCTTTTTCGACCGGGTACTGACGCCCGGTTTTGCGTTCAAGACCCACGGCCGCAAGCATTCCTCCAATGAGCTGCTCCGAGGCCGCACTGCGGAGCTGCTGGTCGCCATGGACACGCCGCCACGCTATTTTCAATGGATTTACGGCGCGCCGGCTCACCGGCAGATGGTGCGGACGATATTGGGCTTTTGCGGGATAAAAACCAAACGCCTTAGCGAATTTGCCCCAGTGCACAGTGCCAGCGAACAGCAACGCCAGGAATGGATTCTCCAGGCACAGGCACTGGGCAAGCGCTGATCTGTCCGGGCGGTGAATTCAGGCCTGTGCGAGCCTTGCCTTGCGCGCTCTGAGGCCAGCGACCAGTGAAGGGCCAAGCGCGGTCAGCGCCGACCCCGTCACCACCAGCAGCGCGCCGCCGTAACCCATCACGTTCAATTCCTCTGCCTGCACATAATCAGGCCATAGCCACGCTGCGGCAGCCACGGCGGTCAGCGTAACCAACGGCGTCAACGCAAGCGTCGCGCTAACCCGTGATGCCTCCCAATGCGCCAGCGCCTCAGCGAAAGCACCGTAGGCCACCAGCGTATTCAGACAGCAGGCGAGCAGCAACCAGCCCTGCAACGGGCTCAACAATAACGCCTCGGCGGGGTGCGCCCAAGGCGTTAGCAACAGCGCACAGAACAGGTAAATCACCATCATCACCTGCAGCGAATTCCACACGGTCAGGAGCTGCTTCTGGCTCAATCCATAGAACGTCCAGATGGTCGAGGCCAGGAGCACCACCAGCACACCAAGGGTGTAATCGCCCAACGAGGTGAACAGCTCCACCAGACGCTGATTGAAAAAGAAGCCGAAACCGATCAGCAAGACGGCCAGACCAATGCCCTGCCCCAGACTGAAACGTTCCTTGAACAAAAAGATACTGCTGATCAACAGGAAGATCGGGCCGACCTGAACCAGTAATTGCGTGGTACCGGGGCTCAGCAGCCGCAAGCCGATGAGGTACAGCACGTAGTTGCCGACCAGGCCGAATACCGCCAGCCCCACCAGTACCTGCCCCTTGCGTCCCAGCACCTTGAAGCTGGGCAGGCGCTTGACCGACGCCAGCCAGATGAACAACAGCGCGCCGGAAACAGCCAGGCGAAACCAGGTCACAGTGACAGGGTCCATCACCTGCAGAACCTGCTTGAGCTTGATTGGCAGAATGCCCCAGAGCAACGCAGTCAACAACGACAGACAAAGGCCATAGACCCAGCGACCAGACGAGATGTGCATTGAACCTTCCGCAAGAGATAGAACCAGTTGCTCATTCTAGGCGCTGATCTGCAAAGCAACAGTTACAGCTGGGCGCAGTTAACGCCGCCAATTGTGTTCTTTACCCCTGACCGCCGTGATTGCGCTGATACGTCTCGCTGCCCATTGCCTGAATCTGACCTTCGATCAAGGCGTCGAAAGGCTTCAGCAGCGCCTCGAAAGAGCGTGGCGCTTCCAGCGTCTGCAACGTATGAACGATAGCCTCAAGCGTCGATAAGGCATCCGGACCCGGCGCTTTGCGCAAGCGATAACGCGAAACCGGCACAATGCCTGGTGTGACCCTTGGCAGGCCCGCCAACAAGGGGTTGAGGTGTAGCAGTTTGCGCGCCTTGCGCCAAGTGCCATCCGGCACGACCAGCAACATGGGCAGCGAGTTCTGCACATAGGGCAGCAACGTCTCGGCAGCGTCACCCGGAAACAGCAACCGCACCTGATAGCCGGGCGGGTTCAAAAGCGTTTGCAGATCATCGAACACTTCCCCCACACGCAACTGCGCATTGACCAGACCCAGTGCGGCCAGTCGCGCCGTATTCAACGCATGGCCGGCTTCATCGGGATGCTGCAGGATCAACACTCGCGTGCGGCTGTCCAGTTGCGGAATCAAGGCGCAGAGACAGTGCGGGACGGGACGCAGGCAACGTTTACAGCGGGCGCGGGGCATCGGTTCTTACTCGGACAATCCAAAAAGGTTAAAACATGCCGCGCTGCGCCATGACCTTGAGCTCATCACAACCGCCTGTCGAACTGCGGCGCAGTTTAACCGGATAGTCCCCATTGCGCGGGGGTAAACCGTAGCTGCAACAGCGATTTGAGCTAGCCTTGAGGTCTGGGCTGGTGAAATGAAGTACGCCTGCTGAATCTGACAAGATCAACCTCAGGGGCTCTCATGAATCGCGAAGAAATCAAACAGAAGGTGTTTGACGCGCTAGGCATCATTCTAGTGGATAAAAGCATGATTCACGAAGGTGCCACCTTCATCGACCTGGCTTTTGAGGACGATGACATAGAGTGCCTGTTCGCGGCGCTGGGGGACGTCTTCAACTTCGCGTTTCCTGACCAGATCAAGGAACAGGCCATCACAAAGCCCGAGGACCTTTCCCTGCACATGATCATCGAGCTAATTCTGTTAATGGGAAGCGAAGGCAACAAAACCAAGGAAAAACCTGAACATCGGCATTGAATGCCAGCCCTTGTATCGGGACACTCCTGTGCGTCCCGACCAGATTCAATATGCGCGCTGCCCAGCGAAGAGGGTCAGGCGAGAGGTTTACCGGCGTTGGCGACGACGATCATCATCGGCACGAACCGGAATGGGCTGCAGTTTTGGTCGTTCTATAAGACCCAATGCAACGCCTGCGTCATGGAGCCATTCTTGCAGTTTGCTATTCATAGAGCCCCCTTGAGGGAAATACCCGGCAGTCAATCTGTACACATCACTCACTAGAGATCATAGAAGCAAAATGAACCGTTAGCCGAGTGCTACGGAAAACAATTTTCCGATAGAGCCAATGTGACATTTGTACAGGCTCGCTTCTAGTCTTTGCGACGGACGGCCTGTTACTGAACGTTGCGCCGACGAGCCAAACTGATCATTCAGGCGGACTGATCAGGCCGTCATTGTCAGTCATAGCCCGTTCGAGCAAGTCCGCGGGCAGACTCTTGCTGGCACGCGCACCCAGCAGCTTGAGTTGCTCGCTACGACTTATCAGGTTGCCGCGCCCCTCCGTCAGCTTGTTGCGCGCCGCCGAGTAGGCCTTGTCCAGTTGCTGCAGACGGTTGCCTACCTCGTCCAGATCCTGAATGAACAACACAAACTTGTCGTACAGCCAACCTGCCCGCTCGGCAATCTCGCGCGCGTTCTGGCTCTGACGTTCCTGCTTCCACAGGCTGTCGATGACCCGCAAGGTGGCCAGCAGTGTGGTGGGGCTGACAATCACGATGTTGCGATCAAAAGCTTCCTGAAACAGATTCGGCTCCGCCTGCAAGGCTGCAGAAAAAGCCGCTTCGATAGGCACGAAGAGTAGAACGAAATCCAGACTGTGAAGCCCCTCAAGACGCTTGTAATCCTTGCCCGAGAGGCCTTTGACGTGATTGCGCAGCGACAGCACATGTTGCTTGAGCGCAGCCTGACCGATAACGTCGTCATCAGCCGATACGTACTGCTGATAAGCCGTCAGGCTGACCTTGGCATCGACCACCACTTGTTTGTCACCGGGCAGCATGATCAGCACATCAGGCTGAAAGCGCTCGCCATCCGGCCCCTTGAGGCTTATTTGCGTCTGGTATTCACGGCCCTTTTCAAGCCCGGCATGCTCCAGCACCCGCTCAAGAATCAGTTCACCCCAGTTACCCTGGGTCTTCTGCCCTTTCAGGGCGCGCGTCAGATTGGTGGCTTCATCGCTCAAACGTTGATTCAACTGCTGCAGACGCTCCAGCTCCTTCGCCAGCGAAAAACGTTCGCGGGCTTCGTTCTGATAACTTTCCTCGACGCGCTTTTCGAACGACTGGATGCGCTCCTTGAGCGGTGTGAGCAATTGCCCCAGTTGCTGCTGGCTGGTTTCGGCAAAACGCTGCTCACGCTCATCAAAGATCTTGCCTGCCAACTCGGCGAACTGCGCGCGCAGCTCATCCCGGGAACCCTGCAGGTCATTCAGGCGCTGCTGATGGCTGTCCTGCTGTTCACGCAACTCGGCATTCAATGCCGCGCACTGCGCATCCAGACGACGCAACTCGGCTTCTCTGCCGGCACGCTCATGATTCCAGGCATGCGCCGTTTCGCGAGCGCTATCGCCTTCCTGACGCAGCAACTCGACCTCGCGCCGCAGCGCTGCAAGGTCGGCCTGTTTGGCCGCATTGGCCTGGCTGAGGTCACTCACCTCGTCGCGGCAGGCATCCAGTTGCGCATTGAGGCCTTCCTGCGCCATCTGCGCCATGCTCAGGCGCTCGTCCAGCAGCGCGCTCTCGGCCTGACGAAGTGCCAGACGACGCTGCAACTGCCAGAGCAATGCCAACAAGGGCACAGCAGCTGCAGCAAGCCCCAGTAACAGGCTGTTCAGGTCCAGTGCCATAAAGACTCCATGCAGGCTGAATCATCGCCAGCGGCAGTGTGGGTAAGCGCGTGATAGTGCAGCAGAAACGTCGTCTAGGGCGAGGCAAGATCAACAGGCGGGGGCAAATCGGGGGAACGGATTGTACGCGCTTTCAGCAACGTGCACAGCCCCCATTTCGGGGACATTTCAGCCGGGACAATCCACAGAAGCTGTGGATAACTCAGTGGACAACCCCCCTTTAACTTCCGCAAACGCAAGCAGGATGCGGCCTGCGCTCAAACTGACGATTTTTTCACCAGCTAAAAAAAACGATGTTTTTCATTGACTTAATAATTCACCATCATAAATCAAACCCTTAGCAACGCTTGTGACAGTGATATGGCAGCTTGTTCAGCTAATGTGCACAACTCCTTGCCGGGGCTCTTTTCAGCCATTTCGGGCATCATATGATTGTTGCTCGATTGCATCTTATTCTCAATGAATACGTGGCTTTCAGCAGCCTTTCAACCACTGGGATCGACCTGTCGCCGACGCAGTCCACACCTCACCAGACGCCTTGAAAACAATGCAGGCGACAAATCATGCATCTCGCGGTCCAATCACTGCCAAAAAAGACCAAATATCAGCCACCAAGGATTCAGTGAAGGCCCCATGAAGGAGATAGTGAAGTTCTTCCTGCTGCTGATGGCCGTCTGCATCGTCGCCCTGGCCACCAGTATTGTCCTGCCACCGCCGGACGGCGGCGTCTTCGCCTACAGCGTGCTGTTGTCTGCAATTGCCCTGCTACTGATCATCTGCAGCGACCTGAGCAATGGACGTATCAACAAGACAGGCGACATCATGCGCGCCATCGAAGGCCGCAAGTCCCTGCGGCTGACCATCGCTGCCTACCTGCTCGGGTGCTCAATGGTCGCATCCGTGACCGTGCTGATCTACCGTATGGTGGGGCACTGGTGAATTTTATTTACCGACGCTTGCAATACTTCGAAATGGCGGGTAGCATCACCGCCGTTAGTACCAAGCTGAAAATCAATTCCGGTCGACAAGTCCCCCGACAGAAACTCCTCCATGCGGCGAGAATGTTGGCAACAAGGGATCGACCACCTCGATGGTTTCCAGACATGAACCTTTCGCGCTGATGCACCATTTGGGGTGACAGTGCAGTCATGGCTCTCATGGTCTGCTTCAACCAGCCTGCAATTGATCAGGATCTTCACCCGGAGCGTAGAACCTTTGCTCCTGTTGTGTTGCCTGCCCTCCTAAGTACCTACCGGTCAGCCAGAGCGCCATACGATAAAGCGCGCTTCAACTGCCTGTCTTTGTTCCAGTCAGGTTCTCCGCCCAGCCAGGCTTTTGTATCAAATGTCGGCCTGCGTTTACTGGAATCTTTATTTATGCACGGTATTGTTCCGTGTTGTTTCAGGAAACACCTTGAATATGAATACTCAAACCCAACACGCAATTCACACATTGACCAATGCTTTTGCCCCGATGAACTGCCTGATCATGGCCGCTCGCAAAGGCTGTTTCAGTTTTACAATCGTCAACGAACACGGCATCGCCCGTCACAGCGAACGCCTGTACCCCGATCAGTACGCAAGCGCCGAACCGCTGCAAGCCGTGATCGAGCGTACTCGTCAAGCACTCATCGCCTGACGCAAACGATTCACCGCTCGCCAAAAGCCCCGCCCTGCAAAGCGGGGCTTTTTTATGCCCGCTCTATATTGAATTGACGACATTAACCAATGTGCAGCACTGGGACTTCGTCTAAATTGCAATTCCCACGGCTTCATCAAGATTGTCCTACAAGAATAGCTCTAAATCGGGCTCCTCAGCCTATAGCGCGCCATCGAAAATGTTGGTAATTTTCGACCGGTGAACAACAAGGAGTTCTAATAATGAAAATAATGACAAAAACACTGAACCGGACAACACTTGGACTCGCCCTGGGTCTGGCTTCTTCTCAACTGCTTGCAGCCGGTTTTGCCCTCAACGAACAAAGCATCAGCGGTATGGGCACCGGCTTTGCAGGTCGCTCCTCGTCAGCCGATGACGCAAGCACCGTATTCGGCAACCCTGCCGGCATGTCCCGAATCAAACGCGAACAAATCAGCGTCGGCGCCGCAGCCGTGATTGCCAAGACCGACATCGACAACGGTCGCGGCACATTCGGCGGCAGCAACGACGGTGACATGGTTCCGGTGGTCGGCGTGCCAATGGGCTATTACGTCAAACCTATCGATGATCACTGGGCATTTGGTCTGGGCGTGTACGTCCCGTTCGGCCTGGTCACTGATTACGAAAAAGGCTTTGCCGGCCGCTACTGGGGCGACAAGAGTCACGTCCAGATCGTGACCTTCCAGCCAACTGTCAGCTATGCATTCAATGACAAGGTTTCCATCGGTTTCGGCCCGACCATCAACCGCATCGACGGTGAACTGACCTCGGCAACATTGAACGCCGCAACACCGGGCCGTAATGACGGCAAGGTAAAGATCGAAGGCGATGACACCGCAATCGGCTTCAATGCCGGCATTCTGGTGCAGGCTACCGACACCACTCGTCTGGGCCTGACTTACCACTCCAAGGTCGATTACAAGCTCAAGGGCAAGACCAAGATCGAAGGCTCGGGCTTCGGCCCGTTCGGCGGCCAGAAGTACGATGCTTCGCTGGACATCTCCACGCCTGAGTCGGTGGACTTCTCTATCACCCAGCAACTCGACGAGAACTGGACTGTTTACGCAGGCAGTACCTGGACTCGCTGGAGCCGCCTGCAGGACATCACCGTCAACAACGATGGCGTCCCTGCTCTGCTGGGCGGTTCTGCCGGCCCAATCGGCACCATCACCGAAGAACAGAACTGGCACGACACCTGGGCGCACGCCATCGGTGCCTCGTACAAGGTCAATAAAGAGTGGACCCTGCGCACAGGTTTCTCCGTTGATCAGTCGCCGACCAACAACGTCAACCGCTCCCCACGCATCCCGACTGGCGATCGCAAGATCATCAGTTTCGGCGCAGGCTGGAGCCCGACCGACGACCTGACCATCGACGTGGCGTACTCGTACCTGCGTGAAGACGAAACCAAGATCCGCGACTCAAGCGCGACCAAAGGTTCGTACAGCGCTGACTACCGCAACACCGCTCACGGCCTGGGCACTTCGGTTACCTATCGCTTCTGATAGCAACTGCCAGACTGAAAAAAGCCCGCAACCAGTAATGGTTGCGGGCTTTTTATTGCGTGCCTGATGCGCTCAGATCCGCATTGATTGACTGCCGTACAGATACTCCGCGTCATTGACTGGCTACTGTACAGATGCTCCGCCTCATGACTGACTATCGTGCCGACGCTCCGCGTCGGCATGCAGTTCTGGACGCTCTGCGTCCTCTTTGTGGCGCTCCGCGTCACACAAGGCTTCTGCGATGTCAGGCAGATTCAGACAACACTCAAGCCCGCCCTAAGGCTTCGACGCAATCGCCTTTTCAATGGCTGCGATCAGCTCAGGATCATCCGGCTTGGTCATGCTGGAGAAGTTGGCAATGACTTTACCCTGGCGATCAACCACGTACTTGTAGAAATTCCAGCGCGGCGCACTGCTTTGCTCGGCCAGCACCTTGAACAAATGGGTCGCATCATCGCCGCGCACGGCCTGCGGCTCGGTCATGGTGAAAGTCACGCCGTAATTGACATAGCAGACCTTGGCGGTCTCCTCACCATCCTTGGCTTCCTGTTTGAAGTCATTGGACGGCACGCCCAACACCTCAAGCCCCTGCCCCTTGTAGCGCTGACTCAGCTCTTCAAGCCCTTTGAACTGTGGGGCAAAGCCACAGAAACTGGCGGTGTTGACCACCACCAGCGGCTTGCCGGCAAAGCGTTTGCACAGGTCGATGTTTTCCTTGGCGCGCAGCTTGGGCAACTCGCCCTGCAGCAGCGGCGGACAGTCGGCAGCCATTGCAGCGCCACTCATGGCCAGCAGCAGAAGAGGAATCGAAACAAAGCGAATGTTCATCATGGCGGCCCTGGATAATGTTGTCGTTTGTCGACACGCTACCCCATGCCAGGCTGTCTGCCTAGCAAGCGCCCATTCCCAGTTGCAACGCAGCCAGCCCAACGTGCTGCCAGGCCCACCAGACCAGCCCCAACACCACCGCGCCTGCGAGCACCGCCGCCAGTAGAGGCCAGCGACGGCTCATGCCAGGCTACCCTGCGCCTGCAACCTGGCCACCGGGCGCTCACGCACCGGCCAGTTCAACGCGGCGGCCAGCAGACTCAGCAGTATCGAGACTTGCCAGACGAGGTCGTAGTTGCCGGTACGGTCATACACCAGCCCGCCCAGCCAGCCGCCGAGGAATGCGCCTAACTGGTGAAACAGAAAGACGATACCGCCCAGCATCGACAGGTTACGCACACCAAACAGTGTCGCGACCGTGCCGTTGGTCAGCGGCACAGTCGACAGCCACAGCAGGCCCATTGCTACGCCGAACAGATAGGCAGTGGTCTGGCTCAACGGGGCCCAGAGAAACAACACGATCACCACCGCGCGCAACAGATAAAGCGCGGTCAACAATCGAGGTTTGGACATGCGCCCGCCCAGCCAGCCAGCGGTGTAAGTGCCAAAGATATTGAACAACCCGATCAAGGCCAGCACCGTTGTACCGACCTTGGCAGGCAAGTGTTGATCCACCAGATAGGCCGGCAGGTGCACGCCGATGAACACCACTTGAAAGCCACAGACGAAGAAACCCAGTGCCAGCAGCCAGAACCCCGAATGCGAGCAGGCTTCACGCAGCGCCTCGCCCAGCGTCAGCTCGATGCCGGTAGACACGCTCGGCGTATCCTTGAGCATGCCTACCAAGGGCAGGATCAGCGCCACCATCACGCCCAGCACCAGCAAGGCACCAGACCAGCCCAACCAGCTGATCAAACCCAGTGTGCCGGGCAACATGGCGAACTGGCCGAATGAACCCGCCGCGCTGGCGATCCCCATGCCCATGCTGCGTTTTTCCGCAGGCAGCGCGCGCCCGACGACACCCAGAATGACCGAAAAAGACGTGCCGGACAGACCAATACCGATCAGCAAACCAGCACTAAGGGAAAGACTCAGAGACGAATCAGCCATACTCATGCACAACAGCCCTGCCGCATACAGCACACCGCCAACGAAGACGACTTTGGCCGCGCCAAATCGATCTGCCAGCGCCCCGGCGAACGGCTGCGCCAGACCCCACATAAGGTTCTGCAAGGCGATGGCAAAGGCAAAGACCTCACGCCCCCAGCCAAAATCCGCGCTCATGGGCGCCAGAAACAGGCCGAAACCGTGCCGCGTGCCCAGCGAAAGCGCAAGGATCAACGCACTGCCCAGCAGAACCCAGCCGCTGGTACGCCAGATCGATGTCATGGTTAAGCTCCCTGCACTTTGTTACATGGTTTTACCTGCGAATCGCGAAGCTACGCGCTGCCGGTAAAAGCTGTCAACAAAGCGTTGTGCAGGGTCTCAAAGCAGCGCCAGCGTCAGCAGCACCGCCAATTCCAGCAGCTCGAGCAATGCCCCGGCCGTATCGCCGGTGCAGCCGCCCAGACGGCGCATCATCAACTGCCGCAGCCAGAAGAAACAAACGGCGCAGACCAGCAATACAGCTACCCCTGACCAGCCAGCGAGCAGCACGCACGCAATGGCAGTGGCGGCCAAAACCTTGCGTCCAGGGCCACGCGGCAGGTGATCGGCGAGCGCCTGCCCCAATCCCCCGGAACGCACATATGGTGTGCCCAGAAAAAGCCCAAGCATGGCAGCGCGTCCGATCAGCGGCGCCAACAGCAGCCCGATACTGCTGTGACTTTCGATCAGCGCCAGAATCGCTGCAAATTTGAGCAGCAGCACCAGCACCAGCGTGGCCACGGCAATCGGCCCGCTACGCGGGTCCTTCATGATCTGCAAGGTAAGTTCGCGATCACCACAACCGCCCAGCCAGGCGTCGGCACTGTCGGCCAGACCGTCCAGATGCAAGCCGCCACTGAGCAGCACCCAGGCGCTGAGTACCAACGCGGCATGCAGCATGAGCGGCGTACCACTGAGTAGCGCGCTGAAACCCAGCAGCAGCATGCCGAACACCACGCCTACCAGCGGGTAGAACAACAACGAACGCCCAAGCTCTTCCGGGCGCGGCATGCCGGGCAGACGAATGGGCAGGCTGCCGAGAAATTGCAGGGCGATCCAGAACGGCAGCATCTCAGACCTCCGTGATTACGCCATCAGCAGCGACCTGAATCGACAGCAGTGCGCCATGGCCGACCACCACCTGCAACAATTGCTCACGCGGCAGACCGCGCGCCTGCGCCAGCAGCAGGCGCATTACACCGCCGTGACTGACCAGCAACACGCGTTCATCGGCATACGACTTATGCAGACGCGCCACCGCATTCAGCACCCGTGTCGAAAATTCGATCACTGGCTCGCCATTGGGCGGCGTGAAGGCGTAGGGATCGGCCCAGAACAGGCCCAAGCCTTCGGCATCGGTTTCCATGAGCTGCGCAGGGCTGTGGCCTTCCCAGTCGCCGAAATGCAGCTCCTGCAAACCCGGCTCCAGTTGCATGGGCAGCGACAGGCGCTGCGCCAGCTCTTCGGAAAAACGTGCACAGCGCTGCAAAGGCGAGCTGACAATCCGTTCCCAGGGACCGCCATCGGCCACTGCCGCACGCATCTGCTGCCAGCCGAGTTCGGTCAGAGCATCGTCGAGGCTGCCGCGCAGACCACCGCCCAGTTCTGTTTCGCCATGACGCAGCAAGTCCAGACGCAAGGTCATGCGGGGCGATCCGCCACTGCCGCTTCGGCAAACGTTGCCATGCCGTTGTGCAACTCACAGGCCAGACGCACCAACGGCACCGCCAGGGCTGCGCCACTGCCCTCGCCCAGACGCAAGCCGAGGTCCAGCAGCGGTTCGGCCTGTAGCGTTTCCAGCAAGTGCCGGTGGCCCGGTTCGGCGCCACGGTGGCCGAACAACAGCCAGTTGCGGCAAGACGGATTCAGGCGCACCGCCACCAACGCGGCCACGCTGCAAATGAAACCGTCGACCAGCGCCACGATGCCTTCCTGCGCACAGGCCAGATAAGCGCCGGTCAGCGCGGCAATCTCGAAACCACCCAGGCAGAACAGGCTATGCAGCGGGTCGCCCGCCTGCTCGGCATGCAGCGCCAGTGCGCGTTCGATGACACGGGTCTTGTGCTCGATGCCCTCGGCGTTCAGCCCGGTGCCGGGACCGACCAGCAACGGCGCGGCACATTCCAGCACCGAGCAGGCGACGGCGCTGGCCGCCGTGGTATTGCCGATGCCCATCTCGCCACCGATAAACAGCTCGGTGCCGATCGCCTTGGCGCGCAACACGCTGTCGCGCCCGGCCTGTAGAGCAGCAAGCCCCTGTTCGGTGCTCATGGCTGGCCCGTGGGCGAAATTGGCGGTGCCCGCGCCGATGCGCAAATGACGCACGCCCGGCAAATCCAGAGGCGCCACGGTACCCAGATCCACCACGTCCAGCTGCGCCGAGAGCTGGCGCGCCAGCACGCTGATCGCTGCGCCACCGTTGACGAAGTTATGCAGCATCTGGCCGGTGACTTCCTGTGGATAGGCCGATACACCTTCGGCCACCACACCATGATCGCCGGCAAAGATCGCGATCCACAATTTGTCGGCAGCCGGACGCTCGCGCCCTTGCAGGCCGGCAAGCTGTACCGCCAGACGCTCCAGTTGTGCCAGCGAACCCGCCGGCTTGGTCAACTGTTGCTGACGGGCCAGTGCCGCCTCGCGCATCGGTACATCAATGGCCTGTGCAGGCTTGAGCCACCAGGAATTACTCATAGCGCGGTTCCTTTCAACGTCAGGGGCAAGCCGGCAACGGTCAACACGACACGCTGGCAACGCTCGGCCAGCGCCTGATGCAACAGGCCGGCTTCATCGACATAGCGACGGGTCAGTTCGCCGAGCGGCACGACGCCAAGCCCGGTTTCGTTGCTGACAAAAATGATTTCACCCGGCAGCCCGGCAAGGCTGTCGAGCAGGGATTCACGTTCTTGAAGCAGGCGCTCGGGGTTGTCGAGCATCAGTAGATTGGTCAGCCAGAGGGTCAGGCAATCGACTAGCAGGCAGCAATCGGGCGCCGCATTTTCGCGCAGCACCCGCGCCAGCTCGAGCGGCTCTTCGACCAACCCCCAGTGTTCGGGGCGACGGGCGCGATGGCTGGCCACGCGCTGATTCATTTCGCCGTCCAGAGGCTGACTGGTGGCGATGTAGGTCACCTTCAGCGTGCTGTCGGCGGCCAGTTTTTCCGCCAGGCGACTCTTGCCGGAACGCGCGCCGCCGAGGATCAATTGCAGCATTCAGTTCGCCTCCAGGCCACACAGTTCGCGAAGCAATGGGCCGTCCAGGTGTTTTTCCACCAGGTCCGCCAGACGTTCGATGTCGCGCTCGCGCAGGGCGTGATAGTCGACGGACTGCACGTTCGCCAACCCCGCCCAGCGCAGTAACGCGCTACAGGCCGCAGGTGATTCGAACAGGCCGTGCAGGTAAGTCCCGAGCACCTGCCCGTCGACACTCTGCGCGCCATCGCAACGCCCGTCGTCCAGTTGCACGGCAGCCTGCTCCAGCGCCGGCCCTGTCGTTACCCCGGCATGAATTTCGTAGCCGCTGACCTCGGCGTCTTCCAGGGTCAGACGACCGCGCACATTGCGCAGTTGCTTTTCCGCTTCCAGCACCGTGCTCATTGCCAGTAGGCCAAACCCGGCGCTGGACCCGGCTGCGCCTTCCAGCCCGAGAGGATCGTGCACCTGCTCACCGAGCATTTGCAGGCCGCCGCAGATCCCCATCAGCTTGCCGCCATAACGCAAATGCCGCTCGATGGCGGTGTCCCAGCCACTGTTGCGCAGGTAGTTCAGATCGCTGCGCACGCTTTTCGAGCCGGGCAGAATGATCAGGTCCGCAGGAGGAATCGCCTGGCCGGGACCGATGAACTGCAGATTGACCTGAGGATGCAGGCGCAGCGGGTCGAAATCAGTGTGATTACTGATGCGAGGCAGCACCGGGACCACCACGTTCAGCACATGCTCGACCTTGTCGGTCTGACGCTGGTCCAGGCCGTCTTCGGCCTCCAGGTGAAGGTCCATCACGTAAGGCAACACGCCAACCACCGGCTTGCCAGTGCGCGCCTCCAGCCAGTCCAGGCCTGGCTGCAGCAAGGCGATGTCGCCGCGAAAACGATTGATGATGAACCCCTTGACCCGCGTCTGTTCGCTGGGCGACAGCAACTCCAGCGTGCCGACCAGATGGGCAAACACCCCGCCGCGATTGATGTCGGCAATCAATAGCACCGGGCAGTCGACCGCCTCGGCAAAGCCCATGTTGGCGATATCGTTGGCGCGCAGGTTGATCTCGGCCGGAGAGCCCGCGCCTTCGACCATGATCACCGGGTAGCTTTCACCCAGCCGCTGATGCGACTCCAGCACCGCCTGCATGGCGATCTCTTTATAGCCGTGGTAAGCCACCGCATTCATGGTAGTGACGGCGCGACCGTGAATGATCACCTGCGCACCGGTATCACTGTTGGGCTTGAGCAGCACCGGGTTCATGTCGGTGTGCGGCTGCAGAAAGCACGCCTGCGCCTGCACCGCCTGGGCGCGGCCGATCTCGCCGCCGTCTGCAGTCACCGCGCTGTTGAGCGCCATGTTCTGCGGCTTGAACGGCACGACCTTGACGCCCTGACGAGTCAGCCAGCGGCACAGGGCCGTCACCAGAGTGCTTTTGCCGGCATCGGAGGTGGTGCCTTGTACCATCAGCGTGGTCATGGGTATTCCTTGCGGTATTCAAGCAGAACATCGTGCAGCCGCAGCCAGTCGGCCTCCTCACGGGGCAGACCGAAACGCAGACTGGACGACTCGGAGGTGTCACCCTTGAACAGACGCAGCAGCACGCCGCGCCGCGCACAAAACTCATAGAGCGTCTGCGCCTCAGGGGTCACCAGCCATTGGAACAGCGCACAGCCGCCTTGCGTGGCCAGGGCGTAGCGGTCGAGCAACGCCACCAGCCGGTCGCGGGCCTGATCACAGCGCTCACGTTGACGCGCCTGCCCCTGCTGATCATTGAGGCACACCTGACCGATGATTCGTGTTGGCCCGCTGACCGACCATGGGCCGATTTCCTGCGCCAGCATCCTCAGCAATACCGGCTCGGCCATGACAAAACCGAGCCTGACACCGGCCAGGCCAAAAAACTTGCCGAACGAGCGCAGCACAATCAGCCCGGTGCGCCACGTTTCGGCAGCCAGGCTCAGGCCCGGCGTGTTATCCATAAACGCTTCATCGACGACCAGCCAGCCACCGCGCTCGGCCAGTCGTGCATGCCATTCCAGCAGGCGCTCGGCGCTCAGGTGCAGGCCGGTCGGATTGTTCGGATTGACCACCACCAGCACATCAAGAGAGTCGAGAAAGTATTCGACCTCCTGCTCGCCTACCTCGCGGACCACGAAGCCGTTCTTGCGCCATGCATGTGCATGCTCGGCGTAGCAGGGCGACAGCACGCCAACCCGACCTCCGCTGCGTAACCGCGGCAACGCTTGAATCGCGGCCTGCGAGCCGGATACCGGCAATAAGCGAGGTACGCCGTAATAGCGGCAGGCCGCTGCTTCCAGGCCATCATCGGTCTCGGGCAAACGCGCCCAGGCACGCGTCGGAATCTCCGGGATGGGCCACGACCAGGGTGCAATGCCCGTGGACAGGTCCAGCCAGTCAGCCAGTTCGATACCGTAATGCTGCGCTGCGGCGCGCAACCGCCCGCCGTGCTCAAGCATAGAATTCAGCCGCCACGCAGATGACCAGCAACCACAACCAGACGCCGCGCTGCACCAGTTGCCAGCCGCGATCAATGGAGTCTGCATCGGCAGGTGCACCTTCACCCAATTGCGGACGCTGATGCAGCTCGCCGTGATAGATCGCCGCCCCGCCCAGTTCGACACCCAGCGCACCCGCGCCAGCGGCCATCACCGGACCTGCATTCGGACTGTCCCAGGCCGGGGCCTGCGTACGCCAGCAGCGCAGCGCCAGCCGGGTCTTGCCCAGCAAGGCGTAAGTCAATGCCACAAGGCGTGCAGGAAGGTAGTTGAGCACATCGTCGATCCTTGCCGCAGCCCAGCCGAAACGCTCGAAGCGCTCGTTGCGGTAGCCCCACATGGCGTCCAGCGTGTTGCTCAGCCGGTACAGCACCACGCCGGGCGCACCGGCCACGACAAACCAGAACAGCGCGGCGAACACCGCATCACTGCCGTTCTCCAGCACTGATTCGGTAGCCGCGCGAGCCACTTCGGTGGCATCCAGTTCGCTGGTCTGGCGACTGACCAGATAACCGACCCGCTGGCGTGCCTCGACCAGATCGTCACTGCGCAACGCTTGCGCCACCGGCTGAACATGTTCGCCCAGGCTGCGCATGCCCAGCGCGCAATACAGCGCCAGAACCTCGACCAGCCAGCCAATACCGGGCAACCAGCTCAGTAGCGTGGCCAGCAGCGTCAACGGCACTACGGTGATAACCCAGGCGGTAACGCCATGACTGCGCCAGCCACGGCCACCGCTGTTGAAACGCTGCTCGACACGGCTGGCAAAACGCCCGAACGCCACCAGCGGATGCCATCGTTTCGGTTCACCGAGCAGCGCATCCAGCGCGACCCCGGCGACGCTCAACAGCGCCACACTCATTGATTCACTCCCCATTGATTCTCGTACAGCAGCTCGTGCAGCGGACGCGCCTGCGCCCAGCCTTCCATCACCAGCATTGGCGCAGGATAGAATTCCTTGACCGGCCCCAGGCAAATGATCGCCAGCGGCTTGGCGCCGTCAGGCATGCCCAGCAGTTCGGCCAGCGCCTCCGGGTCGAACAGCGACACCCAGCCCATGCCCAGGCCTTCTGCACGCGATGCCAGCCACAGGTTCTGGATCGCGCAGGACAGCGATGCCATGTCCATTTCCGGCAAGGTGCGGCGGCCGAAAATATGCTGTTCACGGCCTTCCATCAGTGCGGCGACCAACACCTCTGCGCAGTCATTGATTCCTTCGACCTTGAGTTTCATGAACTCGTCGGTGCGCTCGCCCAGTGCCTGGGCAGTGCGGATACGTTCATCCTCTACCTGCGCCTGCATTTTTCCGCGCAACGCCGGATCGCTGATGCGAATGAAGCGCCACGGCTGCATCAGCCCGACACTGGGTGCCTGGTGTGCGGCTTCCAGCAAGCGCGCCAGCAACTCGGGCGCCACCGTGCCGCCGACGAAGTGGCGCATGTCGCGACGCTCGGCGATGGCCCGGTACACCGCAGCCCGCTCTTCAGGGCTGAACGCTTGTTCGGTCATGGTTTGAACAGCGCCGCAATCGCCTGAGGGCAGGAAGGGAAATAGAAATGCACGTAGGAAGCGGTCAGACGACCCAGGCGATAGACTGCCTCTGCGCCACGCCCGCCGTTGGGGCTGACGCCACGGGCAATCGGCTGCAACTCGGTGCTGGTCAGCGAATGGTGGTACGTGTGACCGTGCAGCGTGCCCTCGGGCAATTCAACCGCTTGCAAGGCCAGCGCCGCCAGACGCTTCTGCATGACCGCCTCACCGGACAGCAAGCCGACCAGTTCGGCGCGCACGCCCTCCACATCGGTCAAGGCTTCGAGTAAATAAAGCATGCCGCCGCACTCGGCCAGAATCGGCTTGCCAGCGATATGGTGCGCCCTGATCGACGCCTGCATCGTCAGGTTTTCCGCCAGCGCAACGTGATGCAGCTCCGGGTAACCACCCGGCAGGTACAGGCTGTCGGCGTCGGGAAGCTCGCGGTCATGAATCGGCGAGAAGAAACTCAGCTCTGCGCCCATGTTTCGCAGCAAGTCCAGGCTTGCGCCGTACAGAAAGGCAAAGGCCTCGTCGCGGGCAATGGCGATGCGCACACCGCTGAGCAACGGCTCGACCTGAACCGGGTCGGGCGCGGTAAAGGTTACGGCTGGCGGCAAGGCCACTTCGCAGGTGCTGGCCAGCGCGGCGGCAGCCATGTCCAGCCGCACGTCCAGATCATTGAGTTCGCTGGCCTGGACCAGCCCCAGATGGCGGCTGGGCAATTCGAAACCGACTTCCCGGGACAGTGCGCCATACCAGCGCAGGCCTTCGGTCAGACTGTTCTCCAGCAACTGCGCGTGGCGTACCGTACCAACCCGATTGGCCAGCACGCCGGCAAACGGCAGATCCGGCTGATAACGCGCCAGCCCGAGCGCCAGCGCGCCAAACGTCTGCGCCATCGCCGTGCCGTCGATCACCCCCAACACCGGTACGCCAAAGTGGCGGGCCAGATCAGCGCTGGACGGTGTGCCGTCGAACAAACCCATGACGCCTTCGATCAGGATCAGGTCTGCCTCATCTGCGGCTTCCCACAACAGGCGACGGCTTTCGTCGGCACCGACCATCCACATGTCCAGCTGGTAGACCGGTGCGCCGCTGGCCCGCTCAAGAATCATCGGGTCGAGAAAATCCGGCCCGCACTTGAACACCCGGACCTTGCGGCCCTGGTTGCGGTGCAAACGTGCCAGTGCCGCGGTGACGGTAGTCTTACCTTGCCCGGAGGCAGGCGCGGCGATCAAAACCGCCGGGCAATCGCGCGGAGCTCTCATTGCAGTGTGCTCAATGATGAAGGGTTCAAAGCTCGATACCTTTCTGCGCCCGTATACCGGCCTGAAACGCATGCTTGACCACGCCGATATCGGAAACCGTATCAGCCAGGTCGATCAATTCGGGTTTGGCACCGCGGCCGGTCACCAGCACATGCTGCATCGGCGGGCGGGCCTGCAGGTCACTCAGCACCTGTTCAAGGTCGAGGTAACCATGCTTGAGGGCAATGTTCAGTTCGTCGAGCACCACCAGACCAATGGCCGGGTCGCGAAGCATTTCCCGAGACACGGCCCAGGCGGCTTCGGCAGCGGCAATGTCACGCTGGCGATCCTGGGTTTCCCAGGTGAAGCCCTCGCCCATCACGTGATAGCGCACCTGCTCGGGGAAACGGCGGAAAAACATTTCTTCGCCAGTGCTGTTGCGGCCCTTGATGAACTGCACCACGCCGCACTGCATGTCGTGGCCCATGGCCCTGGCAAGCATGCCGAATGCCGAGCTGCTCTTGCCTTTGCCGTTGCCGGTCAAGACCAGCAGCAGGCCGCACTCGTTGGGTGAGCTGGCAATGCGCTCGTCCATCACGGCTTTCTTGCGCAGCATGCGCGCCAGATGGCGTTCGTCGCGTTCGGGGGATTCGTTCATCCGGGTTCTCCGCTCGTGGCAGTCGACAACAGACGGAAGGACAGCACTGGACAGCACGGCAACGCCCTGCACAGAGCATCACCCTCCGTGATGCCATTGAGTGGTTCAGGCCGGTCTCCGGGCTCATGAGCGGGTTACCCCGGCTGCGCGCCTTCCCATGTCGAAACACAGTGGCGTCAGGCACAGCCTTGACTCATTTACCGTTGCGGGGGCAGCGCCGGGATCGGATCGATTGATCCACACCGGCTTCCCTGTTTCACCCTGCCAATCAAGGATTGCAGAGCACCTGAAACAAACCGCGAAGGGTAGAGGGTTGGGCTGGGAGCGTCAATCGACACCGACGCTGTGAAACGTGATTGAACCCAGACGGTTCGCAGTGCCTCTATCAATTATCGGACCACGCCCTTGTTTATGGAGATTCACCATGTTCAGACTCAGACCCCACTACGCAGTGTTGCTTCTGGTTGCCGGTGGCCTCGCTGCCTGCGGCGAGTCTTCGACCCTGCAAGTCTCGGATGGAACAGGCCCCTCGCCCAAACTGCCGGAGCCTAACAAGACGCTGATCCCGACCGTCAACATCGCCCCTGCCGTAGGCTGGGAAAAAGGCGCAAAACCGGTCGCCGCGCCGGGCACACAAGTGGCAGCGTTCGCCGAAAACCTCGACCACCCGCGCTGGCTGTATGTATTGCCCAATGGCGACGTGTTGGTGGCGGAAACCAATTCGCCGGCCAAACCGGATGATTCCAAGGGTATTCGCGGCTGGGTAATGGAAAAAGTCATGGGCCGCGCCGGTGCGGGCGTGCCAAGCGCCAACCGCATTACTCTGCTGCGCGACATGGACAAGGACGGCGTCGCAGAGACCCGCACCGTGTTCCTGCAAAACCTCAATTCGCCGTTTGGCATGACGCTAGTGGGCAACAAGCTCTATGTCGCCGACACCGACCGCCTGATCAGCTTCCCGTATGAAGCGGGCCAGACCTCGATCAGCGCGCAGCCGACCAAAGTGGTCGACCTGCCGGGCGGCACGCTCAACCATCACTGGACCAAAAACGTCATCGCCAGCAAGGATGGCAGCAAGCTGTACGTCACAGTGGGCTCCAACAGCAACGTGGCCGAGAACGGCATGGACAAGGAAGAAGGTCGTGCAGCCATCTGGGAAGTGGACGCTGCCACCGGCAATCACCGCATTTTTGCCTCGGGCCTTCGCAACCCCAACGGCATGGACTGGGAACCCAAAACCGGCAAGCTGTGGACGGCGGTCAACGAGCGTGACGAAATCGGCAGCGACCTGGTGCCAGACTACGTGACCTCGGTGCAGGATGGCGCTTTCTACGGCTGGCCCTACAGCTACTACGGCCAGCATGTCGACGAGCGCGTCAAACCGCAGAACCCGGCACTGGTCGCCAAGGCCATCGCACCGGATTACGCAGTCGGCCCGCATACGGCCTCGTTAGGATTGGTATTCGCCGATGGCAAGACACTGGCGGCGCCGTTCAACGAAGGCCTGTTCATTGGCCAGCACGGCTCATGGAATCGCAAACCGCACAGCGGCTATAAAGTGGTGTTCGTGCCCTTCAGCGGCGGCAAGCCCAACGGTGCTCCGGTCGATGTGCTGACCGGTTTCCTCAACAAAGACGAAAAAGCCATGGGCCGCCCGGTTGGCGTGGTCAATGATCAGCGCGGCGGCTTGCTGGTGGCAGATGATGTCGGCAACAAAATCTGGCGCGTGACCTCGGCCAAGGCAGCTCAATAACGCTGAGCGTAGAGGGTTGACGCAGAGCGTCGTACGTTAGTTGAGTTATCGTTCCGCACGCTCCAGCGTGGGAATGCAGTTCTCGACGCTCCGCGTCGCACGATAGTTGCGATGATCGTTCCGCACGCCTGGAAAGGCATGTCGACGCAGAGCGCCGTACGGCAGTTGAGATGATCGTTCCCTACGCTCCAGCGTGGGAATGCAGTTCTCGACGCTCCGCGTCGCACGATAATTGCGATGATCGTTCCGCACGTCCGGATCGATATGTCGACGCAGAGCGCCGTACGATAGTTGAGATTATCGTTCCCTACGCTCCAGCGTGGGAATGCAGTTCTCGACGCTCCGCGTCGCAAGAGGACGCGGAGCGTCCGGAAAGGCATGCGACGCGGAGCGCCGCACGATAATTGCGATGATCGTTCCGCACGTCCGGATCGATATGTCGACGCAGAGCGCCGTACGGCAGTTGAGATGATCGTTCCCTACGCTCCAGCGTGGGAATGCAGTTCTCGACGCTCCGCGTCGCAAGAGGACGCGGAGCGTCCGGAACGGCATGCGACGCGGAGCGTCACACGATAATTGCGATGATCGTTCCGCACGTCCGGATCGATATGTCGACGCAGAGCGCCGTACGGCAGTTGAGATGATCGTTCCCTACGCTCCAGCGTGGGAATGCAGTTCTTGACGCTCTGCGTCGCAAGAGGACGCAGAGCGTCCGGAAAGGCATGCGACGCGGAGCGCCGCACGATAAGTTCTGGTCAGACCGCGAGCAGGCGACGCGCTATGGCCGAATCTGCGCCAGACTGGACGGCTGAATGACGCGCTTGGCGTTGAGGTAGGCTTTCTGCCAGTAAGGCTTGTCGAGGCTGTCGAGCTTGACCGTGCCGCCGCTGGCCGGGGCATGTACGAAGCGGCCTTCGCCGACGTAGATGCCCGCGTGGGACACCTGCGAGCCGCCCGAGGTGGCGAAGAACACCAGATCTCCTGACTGCAATTGCTCGCGACGGATATTCGGCGCACCCATCACGATCATCTCGCGCGTGGAACGCGGCAGGGAAATGCCCGCGGCATCACGATAGACATAACCTATAAGACCGCTGCAATCAAAACCGGAGTCAGGCGTGTTGCCACCCCAGCGATAAGGCGTGCCAACCAGCCCCAACGCACGAAACAGCACGTCTTCGGCAGCCGGAGAAAGAATCTGAGGGGGAGCAGTGACCACCGGACGCTGAACGACCCGGGGAGCTTTGGGCGGTGGCGGCGCACTGGCGCAGGCACCCAGTAACGCAGCAACAGAAATAACTATCAGGCGCAACGCAATCGACATAACCACAACAACCTATCCGGATGCGGCTTACGCTGCCGAGAAGCTCAAAAACGCAGAAAGACCCGAAGGTCTTGTTCTGCGCGTTCTATTTTATTTACGCCGCTTTGGCGCGGTCTTGACTGTAGTCGAAGTCATCGCCGTTGTCTGCGTGGCATCAGGTGTCGACTTCACCGCGACTGTACCCGGTGCCATTGCCAGAGGCCGCTTGGCCTCGATAAAGGTCTTGCTCCAGTAGGCGTCATCGAGGCTGTCGATGCGTACACCGCCACTGCGACGGCTGCTGGAGTGAATGAACTGCTGATTACCGGCGTAGATCGCTGCATGGCTTACGCGACCACGGCCACGGGTACTGAAGAACAGTACATCGCCAGGCTGAAGGTTTTTGCGCGATACCAGCGGTGCGTCAACGTTGATCATTTCACGCGTGGAACGCGGCAGGCTCATGCCAGCCTCTTCGCGAAACAGATAACCAATGAAGCCGCTGCAATCGAAACCCGAGGAAGTCGATGTGCCGCCGAACTTGTAACGAGTGCCGATCAGGGATTTGCCACGTTCCAGGATGCTGTCGGCCAGAACCGGCAGCTGGTAGGACTTGTTGTCGGCGAAGTGAGCAAGTTCGTCTTCGGTGGCAATCTCGTCCTGCAAGGCTGCGGCGTCGGCGCGACGTGCTGCGGACTGAGCGTTTGCCGCGCTCTGATAACGCGCAACGGGCTGAGCCTGTTCTTGCTGTGCGACCGGCATATTGGCCGAGCAACCGAAGAGGAATGTAACGAGTGCGAGAGGCACGAGGGGTGCGAAGCGAACAACCTGCATGGGCACAACCGTGGCTGACTAGTTAAGATGGCGAGACTATGCCTTTTATGAAGGTGATTTGCAAATTCAATCGAACTAGATGTGACTTATGAGTTCCGCCATGACATGTGCTGCCCGGCACTGCAAAAAGACGTCCATCTGCGCGCTGTGATCGGTCGGCTGCGGATTGATTTCTGCCGTAAAACCCCCGGAAACTCTGGTGCGAATGACAGGTTCGTGAATGTAGGGGAAGCTTGCTGTGGTACCGATACTCAGGACTGCGTCATAGCCTTTAGCCAGTTGTTCATACAGTGTTTCCAGTGCCTTTTCAGGGAGCATTTCCTGAAAAAGAACGACGGGCGGTCGCATAACGCCACTACATGCCGGGCATAAAGGGGGTAAAGGACGCTGCAAGTGCTCACTCAATTGCGGATCTTCAGCACCACAGGATTGGCAAAACAGTGGCGAGAGTTGCCCGTGAATTTCGATTAGGCGCTCCGGCGGGCTGCCAGCGGCGCGATGATAGCCGTCGACATTCTGGGTCAGCACCCAGCACTCGGGCTTGATGCGCTGCAACTGGGCGATGGCGTAATGCGCGACGTTGGGCTCACCTCCCAGACAGGCCTTGCCCAGCTCGGCGATGTATTTCCAGCACAGCTCGGGGTCACGGCGCAGCATGGGCCCGGACAAGGCCATCTCTATAGGCAGGCCGTCGTCGGTCTTGCCGTTGTACAGCCCGCCGACGCCGCGATAGGTCGGCAGGCCCGAATCAGCCGACAGGCCTGCCCCGGTGATCACCAGAATCCGTTGTGCATGGCGCAAGGCTGCCGCCGTTTGCATCAACAGCGCCTGATCTACCACCCCAGCGTCTCTTTAAGGAAGGGAATGGTCAGCTTGCGCTTTTCCTGGAGTGACGCTTGATCAAGGCGCTCAAGCAATTCGAACAGAGCGCTCATGCTGCGCGTACCACGCGTCAAAATGAAATGGCCTACCTCATCGGTGAGGTGCAGGCCGCGCCGTGACGCACGCAGTTGCAGCGCGCGCAGTTTGTCTTCGTCGGACAGGCCACGCATCTGGAATACCAGAGCCATGGTCAGACGGGATTTCAGATCGGGAAGTTTGACCGGCAGTTCGCGGGGCGATTTGGACGCTGCAATGAGCAGACGACGCCCGCTGTCACGCAAACGGTTGAACAGGTGAAACAGGGCTTCTTCCCACTCCGGCTTGCCGACAATGGCTTGCAGGTCATCCAGGCACACCAGTTCGTACTGTTCAAGATGGTCGAACAGCTCGATACCTTCATCGATAACTTCGGCAAGCGGCAGATACACCGCAGGTTCGCCCAGCTGCTCGAAACGCAGGCACGCAGCCTGAAGCAGGTGCGTGCGCCCTACTCCATCCTTGCCCCACAGATAGATGAGGCTTTCGGTCCAGCCAGCGTCGGCTTCGCACAGCCGCTCGACATAGCCGAGTGCAGCGGCATTGGCGCCTGGATAGTAATTGACGAAAGTGGCGTCATCACGCAGACGCACACTCAGGGGCAGCTGAATCGGTTTCATGCTGACTAACGGCTCATGCAAACCGTCAAGGGCCTCTGTGTAAAGAGCGCAAAGTTTATACCCGTGAAGCGGGTCGCACAATGCGACAGACCTCAAGCAAAATCAAAGGTTTGCGTCAGGGTGCGTAAAGCGCGGGTCGAGAAAGGGCGTTTTGACGTGATGCATGCATTGCCTGCACAAGCCTCTTCACCGGGCAGTGAAGAGGCGTGCGATGCCCTTACAGCTCGGGATCTTCCGCACCTGCATAGATTTCCGAGTCTTTATAAACGTCGTGCATGTGGCGCACCAGCACCATGATCACTGCAGCGACCGGCAACGCCAGCAGAATGCCGGTGAAACCGAACAGCTCGCCACCCGCCAGAATCGCGAAGATCACCGCCACCGGGTGCAGACCGATGCGATCCCCTACCAGCAATGGCGTCAGCACCATCCCTTCGAGGGCCTGACCGATCATGAACACCGCAACAATCCCCATCATCGGGTACAGGTCGCCGCCAAACTGGAACAACCCGGCGACCAGCGCCGAACCAATGCCGATCACAAAGCCCATATAAGGCACGATGGCTGCCAGACCGGCGATCACCCCGATCAACAGGCCCAGTTCCAGCCCGACCAGCATCAGACCGGCCGCGTAGATCACCCCGAGACCGACCATGACCAGCAATTGCCCGCGTATGAACGCGCCCAGCACCTCATGGCACTCGCCCGCCAGCTTGACGATTTGACCTTCACGCTGACGCGGCAGCAGACCGCGGATCTTGCCGGTCATGATGTCCCAGTCACGCAACAGGTAGAAACACACCACCGGGATCAGCACCAGATTGGTCAGCCAGCCGATCAGCGCCAGGCTCGACGCCGTAGCCTGAGACAGCACCACAGAGACGATATCCCCAGCCTGCCCCATGTGCTCGGAGATGGCTGCCTTGATCTTGTCGAACTTCCAGAACCCGTCTGCCAGACCGAACTTGGCCTGCACCCACGGCAACGCCGAGTGTTGCAGCCAGTCGAGGATCTGCGGGGCCAGCTCATAGAGACGAAACAACTGCTTGGCCAGCATCGGCACCAGCACCAGCAGCAAGGCCATCAGCACCAGCGTGAACAGACCGAACACCGCCACCACGCTCAAGGTTCTGGACAGCCCCGCGCGCTCCAGACGATCCACCAGTGGATCGCCCATGTAGGCCAGCAGCAGCGCCACCAGAAAAGGGGTGAGGATCGTGTGCAACAGCACCACGAATGCGACCAGCAAGGCCAGGCCGCCGATCCAGAACCAACGCCGTGTATCAGTCATCAACATCCCTCAACCCAATGGAAAAGCGCTTTGCCGGTTTACCAGCGGAAATAAAGCTGTGGTGCAGACGCCGGAACAATCATCGCTGCGGGCGCAGGTGCCGAAGCAGCCCCATTGGCTGGCGCAACCGGCGCAGTCGCATCGACAGGCGCAGCAGGCGGTGTTGCGGCGGCGGCTGCCTCGGCTGCGGGCACTTCCTGCAATTTGGCCAGCGACAACTGCGAGCGTAGCTGATCGGTGCTGCCACTGACCTCAAACACCACCTTATCGCCGTCAACAGAACTCAGACGCACGCCGAACGGATCAAGTAACTGAAGCAGTTGTGCATAGCGCTCCAGTGTCATGCCCTGAACCTGCACCAACAGGCCCGTCGAGGCACCGGGCTTGGCGACGAAACGTGGGGCCAGACGCTGGCTGACCGACAGCAGCACAGCGTCTGCCAAGGCTTCGGAAGTAGCCCCGGTCGCAGTGCCCTGCTCGCGCTGATCGCCCAGCCACAAGCGCCATTTGCCCTGCCACTGGCCTGCGTCTTCCTTGGCGTGCACCGCCAGTATCGCGTCAGCACCGTAACGCTCGGAGGCTTCCTTGAGCGGTGCGGCATCAGTGCCTTCCAGTGTCTTGGCGTTACCGATGCCCTGCTCGCTCAAATCAGCCAGCGGTAAACGCAACGGCAAACCGCGGTGTTGCGCAGCCCGGCGCAGTGGTTCAGCAGCGGCCTGACCGTCACCGACCAGATTCGAGCCTTCGACCGAGTCGTTCAGCCACCAGCCGAGGATCGACGGGCGATTGCTGCCCCAGATCGACAGGCCGGCATCACGCAACGCACGGTCGGTGGTCGCCGGATCGAAGTCCACCAGCAGGGTTTCCGGCGGACCGGCCTCGTAGCCGTACTGGCTGATGATTTGCTGCGGATCTTTGCGCAGCGCGGCGATGGCCGAACCCTGCGCAGCCTTGGCGTCACCGGTCAGGCGCAGCACCAGCGTTTCGACCGCGGCCTGGGTGGCCCGTGTGCGCTCATCGGGCGACTGACCAGTCACCGGCTCGCGGACCTGATAAAGGTTGCTGACCGTTTCGGCAAGGCTGGGGAGGCTGATCAGGGACAGACAGCCGACTAGAAGAACTCTGGAAAAACGCATGGACAGTTCCCGAACGGAAAAAAGTAAAAAGAAGCTGTTTCAGGAGGAGTACAAGTCTGGGACAGCCTTGAACCACCAATCATTCAATTTGCGCATAAAGTACACCTTAAACGGCGGCACTCGCACTGACGGGAGACGCCGGATCAGGTTTATTTGGCGCAACACCGCCCTGTTGTCGGCGCAAGGATGGCCCCTGGGGAGCAAGCCTGATAAAATCGCGCGCCTTCGCAGACCGGCAATCGCCACGGCCCAACATTACCATCGCATGACAGCGCGGTGCTGAACGGGTCCCAACGCAGCGGTCGATACCTCCGAATCCCCCCTAAAGGCCTGGATTTTTTATGAGCAAGCAACCCTCCCTGAGCTATAAAGACGCCGGTGTAGACATCGACGCCGGTGAAGCATTGGTCGAACGCATCAAGAGCGTCGCCAAGCGCACCAAGCGTCCGGAAGTCATGGGCGGCCTGGGAGGCTTCGGCGCCCTCTGCGAAATCCCGGCCGGCTACAAGCAACCGGTCCTGGTTTCCGGCACCGACGGCGTGGGCACCAAGCTGCGTCTGGCCCTGAACCTGAACAAGCACGACACCATCGGTATCGATCTGGTCGCCATGTGCGTCAACGATCTGGTGGTCTGCGGCGCAGAGCCTTTGTTCTTCCTTGATTACTATGCCACCGGCAAACTGAACGTCGACACCGCTGCCCAGGTCGTCACCGGCATCGGCGCTGGCTGCGAACTGGCTGGCTGCTCGCTGGTCGGCGGCGAAACCGCTGAAATGCCGGGCATGTACGAAGGCGAAGACTACGACCTGGCTGGCTTCTGCGTCGGCGTCGTGGAAAAGGCCGAGATCATTGACGGTTCGAAAGTCGCTGCCGGTGATGCCCTGCTGGCCCTGCCATCGTCCGGCCCGCACTCCAACGGTTATTCGCTGATCCGCAAGATCATCGAAGTGGCCGATGCCGATATCGAAAGCATCCAGCTGGACGGCAAGCCATTGACCGAGCTGCTGATGGCGCCAACCCGCATCTACGTCAAGCCGCTGCTCAAGCTGATCAAGGAAACCGGCGCGGTCAAGGCCATGGCCCACATCACCGGTGGCGGCCTGCTCGACAACATCCCGCGTGTTCTGCCGCAGGGCGCTCAGGCCGTTGTCGATGTTGCCAGCTGGCAGCGTCCGGCCGTGTTCGACTGGCTGCAGCAGCAAGGCAACGTCGCAGAAAACGAAATGCACCGCGTGCTGAACTGCGGCGTGGGCATGGTCATCTGCGTTGCTCAGGAACACGTTGAAGCCGCGTTGAAGGTTCTGCGCGAAGCTGGCGAGCAGCCATGGGTGATCGGTCAGATCGCTACCGCTGCCGAAGGTGCAGCACAAGTCGAGCTGAAAAACCTCAAGGCGCATTGATGCCAGCCACCTGCGATGTCGTGGTGCTGCTGTCCGGCACCGGCGGCAACCTGCAAGCGATGATCGACAGTTTCAAGGACGGGTCCAGCCCGGTCCGCATCCGCGCGGTGATTTCCAACCGCGCCGATGCGTTCGGCCTGCAGCGCGCCAGGGATGCGGGCATCGAAGCCTGCGTGCTGGATCACACTGCTTATGAAGGCCGCGAAGCCTTCGATGCAGCGCTGATCGAACTGATCGACACTTTCCAGCCACAGTTGGTAGTACTGGCCGGGTTCATGCGCATTCTCAGCGCAGGCTTCGTGCGCCATTTCCATGGTCGCCTTCTGAATATTCACCCTTCCCTGCTGCCGCGTTACAAAGGCTTGCACACGCACAAGCGTGCTCTGGAGGCTGGTGACGCCGAGCATGGCTGCAGCGTGCATTTCGTCACCGAGGAACTCGATGGCGGCCCACTGGTCGTACAGGCAGTTATTTCGGTACAGTTGCACGACACGCCCACAACGCTCGCGCAACGGGTTCATGTTCAAGAGCACCGTATTTACCCACTGGCCATTCGCTGGTTTGCCGAGGGCCGACTGAGCCTTGGTGAACAAGGTGCGTTACTCGATAGCCAGTTACTCCCGGCCAGCGGCCATCTGATTCGACATTAGGAGATACTATGCGTCGCGCTCTGCTCTTCGCTTTCGCTCTGCTCGCCTTGCCTGCCGTACAGGCCGCAGACCTTCAACCTTTCTCCGCCAGCTACACCGCCGACTGGAAACAGCTGCCCATGAGTGGCACCGCTGAACGCAGCCTGGAAGCCGGTGCCAATGGCACCTGGACCCTGAGCTTCAAGGCATCGATGATGATTGCCAGCCTGACTGAAGTCAGCACGCTGAAGGTCGACAAGGAAACCTTGCTGCCACAGACCTACAGCTTCGAACGCAGCGGCCTGGGCAAATCCAAAAAGGTTGATCTGGCGTTCGACTGGAACACCAAGTTCGTCACCGGCACCGACCGTGGCGATGCGATCAAGCTGCCGCTCAACCGCGGCATCCTCGACAAGTCCACGTATCAGCTGGCGTTGCAACACGACATCGCTGATGGCAAGAAGAGCATGAGCTACCAGGTGGTCGACGGTGATGAAGTAGACACCTACGACTTCCGCGTACTGGGCTCGGAAAAGGTTACCACCAAGACTGGCCAGGTCGATGCGATCAAGGTCGAGCGCGTGCGTGACCCGACGCAAAGCAAGCGCACCACCGTGCTGTGGTTCGCCAAGGACTGGGATTACCTGCTAGTGCGCCTGCAACAGGTCGAAACCGACGGTAAGGAATACAACATCGTGCTGCTCGACGGCACCGTGAACGGTAAGGCCGTCAAAGGCAGCTGATTGCCCTGACCGCACGCACCACAGAGCCCCGCTTTTTAGCGGGGCTTTTTATTGGCTGAAGGCATGCGACGCAGAGCGCCGCACGATAGTCGGGCCTGCACCGCCCCCTTCGTGAGCAAGCTCACTCCCACGCCCTTCGGGCAGAAGCGCAGAGCATCGGCACGATGTTGCGATGATCGTTCCTCACGCTCCAGCGTGGGAATGCAGTTCTCGACGCTCTGCGTCGTCAAGAGGACGCGGAGCGTCCAGAAAGGCATGCGACGCAGAGCGCCGCACGATAGTCGCGCCTGCACCTGCCCTTCGTAAGCAAGCTCACGCCCTACGGTCAGAAGCGCGGAGCATCGGGCACGATAGTTGAGGTTATCGTTCCTCACGCTCCAGCGTGGGAATGCAGTTCTCGACGCTCTGCGTCGTCAAGAGGACGCGGAGCGTCTGGAACGGCGTTTACACGCGCGTTCGGACAGGCTAGAAGCACATGAAACATCCTTCATTTTGCCACCACTGCGCTGTAAGCCGCGTCATGCAAGGGCTGCAGAGGATCGATCAGTTTATGACCACCGGGGTACCTGAACAGGCTATTTACTTAGGCAGCTAACAAATTCTATAAAAGAGTCCTGCGACACATCGCCGCAGTATCCAGAGGCCTAACCATTCAGGCCATCAAAGTCAGGAGCTTACTACTATGACTGTCAGAGTTACTGAACGCGACGACGCCCACCTCTCTCACGAAGCCGTTGCCGACGGCATCCAGATCTGGGACGTGCATCAACAGGACCAACTTGTAGGCATGTTTCACGTAGAGTCCGATGCTCTACGCTATAAGGAAGAGCTGGAAGCACTGGAAAGCCAGGGCAACCACTAAGCAACTTCCCTGAGCCAGAAAACCCCAGAACAATAAACGACAAAACCCGCTGAATGCGGGTTTTGTTTTGACCGGTCAGCGCGTTACCACATCAGGTCGTCAGGCACCTGATACGCAGCGTACGGATCGTCGGCATCCGGCGCTTCGGTCGGGGTGTTGAGCAACACGATACGGCGCGGGTCGCGCTCCTGGATCTTCAGCGCAGCCTCACGCGGAATGATCTCGTAACCGCCACCATGGTGAACGATGGCCAGCGAACCGCTGCTGAGCTTGTTGCGCACCAGCGCGTTGACCGAGATCCGCTTGACCTTCTTGTCGTCAACGAAGTTGTAGTAATCCTCGGTAATCAGCTTGGGCAGACGCGACACCTCGATCAGTTGTTTGACCTGAGCAGCACGGGCCTTCTGCTCGACCTTCTCCTGCTGCTGACGGTTCAGCTCCTGGTCACGCTTGGCCTTCTCGGCCATGGCTTCCTGAGCCGCGCGCTTTTGCGAGTCGTCGGCCTGGGCCTGACCCTTGTGCACCAGACGCTGCTCTTTCTGCTTTTCTTTGCCGACCTGCTTGGCCTGCTTTTGGTTGACCAGACCTGCCTTGAGCAACTGATCGCGAAGGGAAAGGCTCATTGTCTACTCACTTATACCGTTACCGCACACTCAGCCGCAGCCGGGTGTGCTCTTTTCCTGACGTTTGGCTTCGCCCCACAATGCGTCCATTTCTTCGAGCGAGCACGCTTCGATAGGACGCTGGATGTGGCGCAAGGCCTGTTCAATGAATCGGAAGCGTCTGTCGAACTTGCTATTAGCCGAGCGTAGCGCAGTTTCCGGGTCGACTTTAAGGTGCCGGGCCAGGTTCACGACGCTGAACAGCAAATCGCCGACTTCCTCGGCAATGCCTTCGGCGTCATTGTCGACCATGGCTTCAAGAATTTCATCGAGTTCTTCACGCACCTTGTCGACCACCGGCAACGCTGCAGGCCAGTCGAAGCCGACCTGCGAAGCACGCTTTTGCAGTTTGGCGGCACGACTCAACGCAGGCAAGGCCACCGGCACGTCGTCGAGCAGCGACAACTGCTCGGGGGCGCCAGACTTTTCGGCACGTTCCTCGGCCTTGATCTCGTCCCAACGCTGGTTGACCTGCTCGTCGGTCAGGCACGGCGTTTCTGCCGGCGCGTACAACTCGCCGGTCGGAAACACGTGCGGATGGCGACGCAGCAACTTGCGGGTAATACCGTCGATGACGTCGTCGAATTCAAACCGGCCTTCCTCTTTGGCCAACTGCGCATAGAAGACCACCTGAAACAGCAGGTCACCCAACTCACCCTTCAGATGGTCGAGGTCGCCCTGCTCGATGGCATCGGCCACTTCGTAGGCTTCTTCCAGCGTATGCGGCACGATGCTGGCGTAGGTCTGCTTCAGGTCCCACGGGCAACCAGACTGCGGATCACGCAGCCGGGCCATGAGGTTCAGCAGGTCTTGAACTGTATACATGGGGCTCCCTGTGAGCGCAGGCAACGCTTATGGCGTCCTGTTCCTGCGCGTTTCAATGATGTTCGGCAACTGGGAAATACGCCCCAGCAACCGCCCCAGTGCGTCCAGGCCCGGAATCTCGATGGTCAGCGACATGAGCGCTGTGTTGTCTTCCTTGTTCGAGCGGGTGTTGACCGCCAGTACGTTGATACGCTCGTTGAGCAGCACCTGGGTGACGTCACGCAGCAGGCCGGAACGGTCGTAGGCGCGAATGATGATGTCCACCGGATAGGTGAGCACCGGCACCGGCCCCCAGCTGACCTGAATGATCCGCTCGGGCTCGCGACCACCCAGTTGCAGCACCGAGGCGCAATCCTGACGGTGAATGCTGACGCCACGGCCCTGGGTGATGTAACCGACAATCGCATCGCCCGGCAGCGGCTGGCAGCAACCGGCCATCTGTGTCATCAGGTTGCCAACGCCCTGAATCTGAATATCGCCACGCTTGCCAGGCTTGTAGCCCGTAGCCTTGCGCGGGATCAGTTCCAGCTGTTCATTGACGCGATCAGGTTCAACCTGCTGCTGAGCCAGATTGACCAGTTGCGCCAGACGCAGATCACCCGCGCCCAAGGCGGCAAACATGTCGTCGGCGGTCTTGTGGTTGGCCTTGTCCGCCAGCTTGTCGAAGTCGACCTGCGGCAATGCCAGGCGCGCCAGTTCGCGTTCGATAAGGGTTTTACCGGCCGCCACGTTCTGGTCGCGGGCCTGCAATTTGAACCAGTGAACAATCTTGGCGCGCGCCCGCGAGGTCGTGATGTAACCGAGGTTGGAGTTCAGCCAGTCACGGCTCGGCGTGCCGTGCTTGCTGGTGATGATCTCGACCTGCTCGCCGGTCTGCAAACTGTAGTTGAGCGGTACGATGCGGCCGTTGATCTTCGCACCACGGCAGTTATGGCCGATTTCGGTGTGCACCCGATAGGCAAAGTCCAGCGGTGTCGCGCCCTTGGGCAGGTCGATGGCGTGGCCGTCAGGGGTGAAGACGTAGACCCGGTCAGGCTCGATATCAACCCGCAGCTGATCTGCCAGGCCACCGATGTCACCCAGCTCTTCATGCCACTCAAGTACCTGACGCAGCCAGGAAATTTTCTCTTCGTAATGATTGGAGCCAGATTTGACGTCGGTGCCTTTATAGCGCCAGTGCGCGCAAACGCCCAGTTCGGCCTCTTCGTGCATGGCGTGGGTGCGTATCTGCACTTCCAGGACCTTGCCTTCCGGCCCGATGACCGCTGTGTGCAGCGAGCGATAGCCATTTTCCTTGGGGTTGGCGATGTAATCGTCGAACTCTTTGGGAATATGCCGCCACAAGGTGTGCACAATGCCCAGCGCGGTATAGCAATCGCGCATTTCCGGGACCAGTACACGCAACGCGCGCACGTCATAGATCTGGCTGAATGCCAGGCCTTTGCGCTGCATTTTGCGCCAGATGGAATAGATATGTTTGGCTCGGCCACTGATGTCAGCCGTCACGCCGGTGGCTTGCAGTTCGTTGTCGAGCTGGGACATGACGTCGCTGATGAAGCGCTCGCGGTCCAGCCGGCGCTCGTGCAGCAGCTTGGCGATCTGCTTGTACTGATCAGGCTCCAGGTAGCGGAAAGACAGGTCTTCCAGCTCCCACTTGATATGCCCGATACCCAGACGGTGGGCCAGCGGCGCGTAGATATCGAAGACTTCGCGGGCCACACGGTTGCGTTTCTCGTCGTCGGCGTTCTTTACCGCACGAATCGCGCAAGTGCGCTCGGCCAGTTTGATCAGCGCAACGCGAACGTCGTCGACCATCGCCACGAGCATCTTGCGCAGGTTTTCGACCTGCGCCTGACTGCCCAGCACCAGAGATTGACGAGGGCTGAGACTGGCGCTGATCGCGGCCATGCGCAGCACGCCGTCGATCAGTTTGGCGACCGTCGCGCCGAAACGCTGCTCGACCTCCGGCAAAGGGATGACACCTTCACGCACGCCGCGGTAAATGACCGCCGCAACCAGCGAGTCCTGATCCAGCTTGAGGTCAGCCAGGATCTCCGCGATTTCCAGACCGGTCTGGAAACTGGAGGTGCCCTCTGCCCAGTGATTCTTGTGGGCCTTGTCGTTCTGCTCGGCTTGCCGGGCAAACTCACAGGCCTGTTTCATGACTTCCCGGTCCAGGACCAGGTCGACGCTGACAATATGATCGAGCCACGCGTCGAGATTGATACTGCCGTCTGTGTTTATCGGCTGGTTCGCTCTCACCTGTACCATGCTGCTTACCTTCCCTACGGCGCGATGAATAGCGCCATCAGTCGCCAGCCTTCTGAGCGAATGCCACTTGCCGGGCAAGCAAGGACCGGCATTCGCGGGCCAGTCGGATTAAATGAGGTTCCCTGTCAGCAGCGACCTCGATCCAGTGAACGCTGCTCACTTACTCATTTCAAATAAAGCCATCGCCTCGACATGCGCCGTCTGTGGAAACATATCGAGGATTCCGGCACGTTTTAATCGGTAGCCCTGACTGATCAGTTCGACCGTGTCACGAGCCAAAGTTGCCGGGTTGCATGAAACATAAAGCAGTCGCCGGGCACCCGTCTTTCTGATCTGGCGAACCACTTCAAAGGCCCCGTCACGCGGTGGGTCCAAGAGTACCGCAGAAAACCCTTCCGCCGCCCAGTCGGCGTGTGTCAGCGGCTGGGAAAGATCCGCCTGAAAAAACTGCACATTGTGCAGATCATTACTCATTGCGTTGACGGCTGCACGCTCGACCATGGTCGCAACGCCTTCGACCGCCACCACTTCCTTCGCCAGACCCGCCAGTGGCAAGGCAAAATTGCCCAGACCGCAAAACAGGTCCATTACCCGTTCATCTTTGGCAGGCGCCAGCCATTGCAGAGCCTGCTCGATCATCGCGGTGTTAACCGCCGCGTTGACCTGAATGAAATCTCCCGGTCGCCAGGCCAGTTGCAGGTTCCACGGCTCCAGCCGGTAACCCAGCGTATCGCCGGGGCTGGCCGGTTGGGGCTCGCCGTCGCCATGCAGCCAGAGCTGCGCGCCGTGCTTGGAGCAAAACGCCTGCAACAGCGCCAGGTCGGCCTCGGCAAGCGGCGCGGTGTGGCGCAACAACACGGCAGTCGCAACCCCACTGAACAACTCGACGTGACCCAGCGCCTGCGGTTTGCTGAAGCTTTTCAGCATGCCAGGCAACTCATTCATGATGGGTTGCAAGGCCTGTACCAGCACTGGACAGTGTTCGATGCTGACGATGTCCTGACTGGCGGCTGCGCGGAACCCCACGTCCAGCCTTTTGGCCTTGGCATCCCAGCGAACCGCGACCCGCGCGCGTCGGCGATAGGCCAGCTCGGCACCGCTCAACGGCGCAGCCCATTCATCCGGCACCACGTTCGCCACCCGCAACAGTTGCTCGGCAAGCATGCGCTGTTTCAGGGCAAGCTGTTCTTCGTGGGGCACATGCTGAACACTGCAGCCGCCGCAGCGACCGAAATACTCACAGGCCGGAGCGCGACGCATGGTGCTGGCGGTGAAGACCCGCTCGGTGCGCGCCTCGACAACCTTGCCGCGCGCATTGAGCACGCGCGCCTCGACCTCCTCGCCCGCCAGACTGCCGGCGACAAACCAGGTCTTGCCGTCGAGAAAAGCGATACCGCGACCGTCATCGGACAGGCGCTCGATAGTCAGCCGCTGTTTTTTACCGGCAGGAATCTGCACGGTCTTGACGCCGCCCGTGGGCTGAAAGCGCAGACCTCGTTCATGCTTGGCCATCAGTTGGGCGAATCATAGACGCCGGTCGACAGGTAACGGTCGCCTCGGTCACAGATGATCGCCACAATCACGGCGTTTTCGACTTCCTGGGAAATACGCAACGCCCCGGCGACCGAGCCACCGGACGACACGCCACAGAAGATGCCTTCTTCGCGCGCCAGTCGGCGCATGGTGTCTTCGGCCTCGGTCTGGCCCATGTCGATGATGCGGTCGACACGGTCCGACTGATAGATTTTCGGCAGGTATTCATGCGGCCAGCGGCGAATACCGGGGATCGAAGCGCCCTCCATCGGTTGCAGACCGACGATCTGCACCTCGGGATTTTGCTCCTTGAGGTAGCGTGAGGTGCCCATGATGGTGCCGGTGGTGCCCATCGAGCTGACGAAATGGGTGATGGTGCCCGCCGTCTGCTGCCAGATTTCCGGACCGGTGGACGTGTAGTGCGCCTCGGGGTTGTCGCCATTGGCGAATTGATCGAGCACCTTGCCGCGGCCTTCGGCCTGCATGCGCTCGGCCAGATCACGGGCACCTTCCATGCCCTCGTCCTTGCTGACCGAAATCAGCTCGGCACCGTAGGCGGTCATTGCGGCCTTGCGTTCGGCACTGGAGTTGTCCGGCATGATCAGAATCATCCGGTAACCCTTTATCGCTGCGGCCATGGCCAGTGCGATCCCGGTATTGCCGGAAGTGGCTTCGATCAGCGTGTCACCCGGATGGATCTGGCCGCGCAACTCGGCACGGGTGATCATCGACAGGGCCGGACGGTCTTTTACCGAGCCAGCGGGGTTATTACCTTCAAGCTTCAACAGGAGGGTATTGCTGGTATTACCCGCCATGCGTTGCAGACGCACCAGCGGAGTGTTGCCGACGCAATCGGCAATGGTTTGATACTGCAGGGTCATGGCGTCTTCGCAATCCAGACTGCGGGGGGTGCCTATCATAACGGCAAACGGCCAAAGCCCATATCACGCAAAGTGCGCTGCTTATTCCCAAAAAGAATAAACACTGTTTTTTCCACTGCGGCTTCGTCATGCACAGAGAGTTAGGTGCCCATGCTGGCGGTAAATGGCTAAACTCAACCCCTTGTGCCGATACAGCCAGGCAGCCGATGCCTGATATCGACGGACTGATACGTGTTGCCGGAGAACGAGCGTGCTGACCAAGCTGGGTATAAAAGGCCGTGTGCTGCTACTGACTATTTTGCCTGCCAGCCTGATGGCCGCAATGCTTGGTGGTTATTTCACCTGGATGCAGTTGAGCGAACTGCAAAGCCAGTTGCTGCAACGCGGCGAAATGATCGCCCAGGATCTGGCACCATTGGCCGCCAACGCATTGGGGCGCAAGGACAAGGTCCTGCTGAGCCGCATCGCCACCCAGACCCTGGAGCAGACCGACGTGCGCGCAGTGTCGTTTCTCGACGTCGATCGCACGCCACTGGCCCACGCCGGACCGACCATGATCAGCCCTTCGCCCATTGGCAGCGGCTCGCAGTTGCTCAATTCGACCGGCACCGACGCCACGCGTTATTTGCTCCCGGTATTCGGCAATCAACGCCACCTGACCAGCCCGATCATTCCGGCCGAAGCCGACACCCTGCTGGGCTGGGTCGAACTTGAAATATCCCATAACGGCACGCTGTTGCGCGGCTATCGAAGCCTGTTTGCCAGCCTGCTGCTGATCCTGACCGGACTGGCCTGCACCGCGACTCTTGCAGTGCGCATGAGCCGCACCATCAACGGGCCGATGAGCCAGATCAAGCAGGCGGTATCGCAGCTCAAGGACGGCAACCTCGAAACCCGCCTGCCGCCGCTGGGCAGTCGGGAACTGGACGAGCTGGCGTCGGGCATCAATCGCATGGCGGCGACCTTGCAGAACGCGCAGGAAGAGCTGCAACTGAGCATCGATCAAGCGACCGAGGATGTACGCCAGAACCTGGAAACCATCGAAATCCAGAACATCGAGCTGGATCTGGCTCGCAAGGAAGCCCTTGAAGCGAGCCGGATCAAGTCCGAATTCCTGGCCAACATGAGCCATGAAATCCGCACGCCGCTCAATGGCATTCTGGGTTTCACCCATTTGCTGCAAAAAAGCGAGCTCACGCCGCGCCAGTTCGACTACCTGGGCACCATCGAGAAGTCGGCCGACAACCTGTTGAGCATCATCAACGAGATTCTCGACTTTTCGAAAATCGAGGCTGGCAAGCTGGTGCTCGATAACATCCCGTTCAACCTGCGCGACCTGCTGCAGGACACCTTGACCATCCTCGCCCCGGCGGCGCACGCCAAACAGCTGGAACTGGTCAGTCTGGTGTATCGCGATACGCCACTGGCGCTGTCCGGCGACCCGCTGCGCCTGCGGCAGATTCTGACCAACCTGGTCAGCAACGCGATCAAATTCACCCGCGAAGGCACCATCGTCGCCCGCGCCATGCTTGAAGACGAAACCGAAGAGCACGCGCAATTGCGCATCAGCGTGCAGGACACCGGCATCGGCCTGTCCAGCCAGGATGTGCGGGCGCTGTTCCAGGCCTTCAGCCAGGCCGACAATTCGCTCTCGCGCCAGCCGGGCGGCACGGGTCTGGGCCTGGTGATTTCCAAGCGCCTGATCGAACAGATGGGCGGCGAAATCGGTGTCGACAGCACACCGGGCGAAGGCTCGGAATTCTGGATCAGCCTGAAACTGCCCAAGGCCCGCGAAGACAAGGAAGAGTCGTTCAATATCCCGCTGGGAGGGCTACGCGCAGCAGTGCTTGAACACCATGACCTGGCGCGGCAGGCGCTGGAGCATCAGTTGGAAGACTGCGGCCTGCAAACCATCGTGTTCAACAACCTGGAAAATCTGCTCAACGGGGTGACGGCGGCGCACGAGACCCCGTCGGCCATCGATCTGGCGGTGCTCGGCGTGACGGCGCTGGAAATTTCCCCGGAACGGTTGCGCCAGCACATCTGGGATCTGGAAAACCTCAACTGCAAGGTCATGGTGCTATGTCCGACCACCGAGCACGCGCTGTTCCAGTTGGCGGTCCACGATGTCTATACCCAGTTACAAGCCAAACCCGCCTGCACCCGAAAACTGCAAAAAGCCTTGTCCGAACTGATCGCGCCGCGAGCGATCCGCGCCGACATCGGCCCGCCGTTGTCGAGCCGCGCGCCGCGGGTGCTGTGCGTGGATGACAACCCGGCCAACCTGCTGCTGGTGCAGACCCTGCTTGAGGACATGGGCGCAGAAGTCGTGGCCGTCGAAGGCGGCTATGCAGCGGTCAACGCGGTGCAGCAGGAAGCGTTCGATCTAGTGTTGATGGACGTGCAGATGCCCGGTATGGACGGGCGCCAAGCCACCGAGGCGATTCGTGCCTGGGAAGCTGAACGCAACCAGAGCTCACTGCCGATCGTGGCACTTACGGCCCACGCGATGGCCAATGAAAAACGCTCGCTGCTGCAAAGTGGCATGGATGACTACCTGACCAAACCGATCAGCGAGCGGCAGCTGGCACAGGTGGTCCTCAAGTGGACGGGGCTGGCACTGCGCAACCCTGCGCCAGAACGCCAGAACGAAGCACCTGAAGGGCACGTCGGGCCGTTGGTGCTCGATCATGAAGAAGGGCTGCGCCTGGCTGCGGGCAAAGCGGATCTCGCCGCCGACATGCTGGCCATGCTGCTGGCCTCGCTGGCCGCCGACCGCGAGGCCATCCGTGTGGCGCGGGCCAACCAGGATATACAAGCGCTGATCGAACGCATTCACCGTCTGCACGGCGCAACGCGCTACTGCGGCGTCCCGCAGCTGCGCACCGCCTGTCAACGCGCTGAAACCCTGCTCAAGCAGAACGCCGCGCACACCGAAGAAGCTCTGGACGATCTGGACAAAGCTATCATTCGCCTGGAATCCGAGGCGCGGGTGACAGCGTAATGGTAACGCTCGCTCCTCACACTTCAGCGCAGCAATGCCGTTGTGGGTGCCCTGCGTCCGGTCCTGAAGGCGTGGAGCATGATAGGATGCGCGCAATTTTGGAGGACCCATGGTCGAACACGATTTTCGCTACAGCATGCTCAACCCGCAGCACACCTTGACCGAATGCCGCACTTTGGCGCCCGGTCGCTATCAGGTCACCGGTAACGGCGGCTCGATTCACGACAACGACCAGTTGCTGGTGACGATCAAAGGCAGCAAAAGCCTGCACATGCGCCTGACCGTCGAGAAAGTCCGGCACCTGATCAACCCGCCGGGCCAATGGATTGCAGTGGCCAAAGGTCCGGTGTTCGACGAGTTGGCGATTCATCAGTGGAAAGTGAATTGCGACAGCTGCGCCGCCGAACTGAATTTCGAGTTCATGGTAGAGAGCAAGCTGGGCGTCAAGGCGCAGAAACCTGCCGCCATCGCGCGCATCGCGGAGCTGGGCTGGAAAACCGAAGGCGAGAAGCACCTCTGCAAGAAGTGCCAGGAGAAAGCGGCATGAAACAGTTTGCGCTCCTGAGCCTGATCGGCGGCGCGCTGCTGGCCGGTTGTACCGCTGACCCGCTGCCGATCCGTCAGGACCACAGCTACGTGATGGAATGGATTGGCGAACGTCCACTCATCGACAACAGCCGCCTGACCATGACCCTGGGTGCCGATGGCCGAGCGTATGGCAATGCAGGCTGTAACCACTGGTTCGCGCCCTATACACTGAACGACCACAGCATCAGCTTCGGTCCGGTGGGCAAAACCCGCAAGATGTGCGCCCCCGCGCTGATGGAGCAGGAACAACGCTTCATCAAAGCCATCAGCAGCGTGCAACGCTGGGACATCTCGCCCATCGAGCAACTGCGCCTGTGGCCAACCCAAGGCAAGCCGCTGCGCTTCTGGCTGGAAGATAGCTGATCCGAAGCTCCGCGTAACTTGCGACGCAGAGCGTCTAGAACTGCATTCCCACGCTGGAGCGCAGGGAACGATCACTATCCTGCGACGCCCCGCGCCACGCCTGGATAACAGCCGACTGCTCGCGCATTTCACTATCGTGCGACGCTCCGCGTCGCATGCCGTTCTGGACGCTCCGCGTCCTCTTGCGACGCAGAGCGTCGCGACCTGCATTCCCACGCTGGAGCGTAGGGAACGATAATCCAGACTATCGTGCGATGATCTGCGCAACGCCTGGATCAAAGCCGACTGCTCACGCATTTCACTATCGTGCGACGCTCCGCGTCGCATGCCGTTCTGGACGCTCCGCGTCCTCTTGCGACGCAGAGCGTCGCGACCTGCATTCCCACGCTGGAGCGTAGGGAACGATAATCCCGACTATCGTGCGATGTTCTGCGCAACGCCCGGATCACAGCCGACTGCTCGCGCATTTCACTATCGTGCGGCGCTCCGCGTCGCATGCCGTTCTGGACGCTCCGCGTCCTCTTTCGACGCAGAGCGTCGCGACCTGCATTCCCACGCTGGAGCGTACGGAACGATAATCCAGACTATCGTGCGATGATCTGCGCAACGCCTGGATCAAAGCCGACTGCTCACGCATTTCACTATCGTGCGACGCTCCGCGTCGCATGCCGTTCTGGACGCTCCGCGTCCTCGTTACGGCGCAGAGCGTCGAAAATCGATCCGATCACCCCTCGCCGCGCAATGCCTTGAGCTTCTGGATCACGGTCGCGGCTGACTGCTCACCGAGCAGTTGCTCGCGCATCTTGCTCTTGTCGTCGATGATGTAGGTCACCGGCAGCGCTTCGGAGGGCGGCAGGCTGTACTGCTCGGCTGGGTCCTGAGCCAGCACGGTGAATTTGATACCCAGTGCGTTGGCAGCGTTTTTCAGCTCGTCGCCCTGCAGATTGTCAAAGTTGACACCCAGCACCGTGACCTTCTTGTCCTTGAGCTGTTCGGACAATGCGTTGAATTCCGGAACCTCGGTACGGCACGGGCCACACCATTCGGCCCAGTAGTTCACCACCAGCCAATGCCCCTTGATTCGCTCGCTGGCCACCTTCTGGCCGTTCTGGTCAGTGCCCAGGTCCACGCCACATCCGCTGAGCAGCAAGCTGCCGAAAAGTATCACTGCTGCTGTTAATCGCCTTGCCATTTGTTTCCTTCCTCGCCCCGTTCAACCTGCAATCACTTATATCCAGGCTACGACTATTGACCATTCGATATGTCGGACAGTGCCATCGCTGGTTAGAATACGCCACCCCACACAAGATGCGACGTGCAAATGACCGATCTGACGCTGTATCACAACCCGCGCTGCAGCAAATCCCGCGGCGCGCTGGAACTGCTTCAGGCCCGCGGCCTGACGCCCGATATCGTCCTGTACCTGGAAACCCCGCCCGACGCAGAGCGTTTGCGCGATCTGCTCGGCAAGCTGGGCATCACTGCCCGGCAACTGCTGCGTACCGGCGAAGATGATTACAAGCAACTCAACCTGGCCGACCCGAGCCTGAGCGACGAGCAACTGATCGCCGCCATGGCCGCGCACCCCAAACTGATCGAGCGGCCAATTCTGGTCGCAGGCGACAAGGCTGTGATTGGCCGCCCACCCGAGAACATCCTGGAGCTGCTGCCGTGAGCACACCTTACATTCTGGTCCTCTATTACAGCCGCAACGGTTCCACCAGCGAAATGGCCCGGCAGATTGCCCGCGGTATCGAGCTGGGCGGCATGGAAGCTCGGCTGCGCACCGTTCCTGCCGTTTCCGCCGACTGCGAAGCGACCGCCCCTGAGATCCCGGAAAACGGCGCGCTGTACGCGACCCTCGACGACCTGAAAAACTGCTCAGGCCTGGCGCTGGGCAGCCCGACGCGCTTCGGCAACATGGCCGCCCCGCTGAAATACTTTCTCGACGGTACCAGCAACCTTTGGCTGACCGGCGCACTGGTCGGCAAACCCGCAGGCGTCTTCACCTCCACTGCCAGTCTGCACGGCGGCCAGGAAACCACGCTGATGTCGATGCTGCTGCCGTTGTTGCACCACGGCATGCTGATCATGGGTCTGCCCTACAGTGAATCGGCGCTGCTGGAAACCGCCGGGGGTGGCACGCCTTATGGTGCCAGTCATCACGCCGGTGCCGATGGCAAGCGCGCGCTGGACCGCCATGAGACTGACCTGTGCCGTGCACTGGGCCAGCGCCTGGCCAAAACCGCGTTGCAGCTGGACACAGCACGCAGCTGAATCGGCAGAGCGTGGTCTGACGCTTTCAGTTAAATCGCAAACTTGCAGCGCAAGGGTCGGTCTGAACCCTTGACCTGCCTGTTGAATTTCTTTGGAGAACCGATGCAAGACTACAAATGGCTGAACGAGTATTGCCTGAATCGATTCGGCTCCGCCAAAGCACTGGAAGCCCACCTGCCCACCCCGAAGACACCGAAACAACTGCAAGCCATCAGCGCCGACCGCTATCTGTCGACCATGGCCCTGCGCGTGTTTCGCGCAGGCCTGAAACACAGCCTGGTGGACTCTAAATGGCCGGCGTTCGAGGAAGTCTTCTTCCGCTTCGACCCGGAAAAAGTCGTGCTGATGGGGGCTGATCACCTGGAGCGGCTGATGCAGGACGCGCGCATCATCCGCCACCTGGGCAAACTCAAGAGCGTGCCGCGCAATGCGCAACTGATTCTGGACATCGAACAGGAGCACGGCAGTTTCGGCAAATTCATCGCCGAGTGGCCGGTCGATAACATCACTGGCTTGTGGCAGTACATTGCCAAACACGGCAACCAGATGGGCGGACTGTCAGCGCCACGCTTTCTGCGCATGATCGGCAAGGACACGTTCATTCCGACCTGGGACGTGGTGGCCGCGCTGAACGCGCAGGATATCGTCGACCGCGTGCCTACCAGCAAACGCGATCAGGCAATTGTGCAGGACGTGTTCAACCAATGGCACGCAGAAAGCGGTCGGCCGATGTGCCAGCTGTCAGCCATGCTGGCGTTCACCGTCAACCACTGAGCACCCTCAGATATTCACCACATTGACGAACCGCGACGCAGCGGTTTCGTCGATGCGCAGGTTGCTGAAGTCGAACAGGTTGCGGTCAGCCAGTTGCGAGGGCTGTACGTTCTGCAAGGCGCGGAAAATGCTTTCCGTGCGACCCGGTGTCTTGCGCTCCCAGTCGATCAACATGTCCTTGACCACCTGACGTTGCAGGTTCTCCTGAGAGCCGCAGAGGTTGCACGGGATGATCGGAAACTGTTTAAGGTCCGAATAGGCCTGAATGTCCTTTTCATGGCAATACGCCAATGGACGAATCACCACGTTACGGCCATCGTCGGCACGCAGTTTGGGTGGCATGGCCTTGAGCGAGCCGTTGAAAAACATGTTGAGGAAGAACGTCTCGACGATATCGTCTCGATGATGCCCCAGTGCCATCTTGGTAGCACCTATTTCATCAGCGAAGGTATACAGCGTGCCACGACGCAGCCGTGAACACAGCGAACAGGTCGTCTTGCCTTCAGGAATCAATTCCTTGACCACTGAATAGGTGTCTTTCTCGACGATGTGGTACTCGATACCCAGCTCTTTCAGATACGCAGGCAGCACGTGCTCGGGGAAGCCAGGCTGCTTCTGGTCCATGTTGACGGCCACGATGTCGAATTTGATCGGCGCGACTTTCTGCAAGTGCATCAGCACATCGAGCATGGTGTAACTGTCCTTGCCGCCGGACAGGCAGACCATGACCTTGTCACCCTCTTCGATCATGTTGAAGTCGGCAACGGCCTCGCCGGCCAGCCGACGCAGACGTTTCTGCAGTTTGTTCTGATTGACTGAAAGGGTGCCCATTTATGGAAATATCCGCTGACGGTAGCTTGAGAAAAGCCGGGCATTTTACCTATAACCGACCTTTGGTTAAATATGCTGCGCGCGTGCTGTTCAGACTGGCAATCGCCCTTGATCAAAAACGACCACCGGGCGGCCAGCATTTTCAGAGCGTAGTCACATTGCGGCATACTTGGCGCACTGGAGAATCCTAAAGCATGCCCGACCAACTCAATTCACGCGTTGAAACCTGTTACCAACAAGCCGAAACCTTCTTCAAGCGCACCTTCAAACGCCCAGTGGTCAGTTTCCAGTTGCGCGGCCAGAAGGCTGGTGTCGCTCACCTGCACGAAAACCTGCTGCGCTTCAATCCGCAGCTCTACAAGGAAAACGCCGAAGACTTCCTGCGCCAGACCGTGCCGCACGAAGTCGCGCATCTGATTGCCCACCAGCTGTTTGGCGGCAGCATCCAGCCACATGGCGAAGAATGGCAACTGATCATGCGCGGCGTCTATGAACTGCCACCCAACCGCTGCCACACCTACGCCGTCAAGCGACGCAGCGTGATCCGTTACATCTACCGCTGCCCTTGCCCGGACAGCGACTTTCCGTTCACTGCCCAGCGCCACAGCATGGTTCGCAAGGGTCGGCGCTACCTGTGCCGCCGCTGCCGCGAGCCGTTGGTGTTCAGCGGCGAGACGCGCACGGAATAACTCCCCAGACAAACGACAGGCATAAAAAAACCCATCCGAAGATGGGTTTTTTATGGCCTGACGGTTAATCAGACGGTTTTGGTGGTATTCACCGCATTGGCCGGAGTCGGGCCTTCGGCAACGCCGAGGTCGTCTTCAGGACGGGTTTCCAGGATGGCACTGCCACCGGAAGCCAGCTCGGATTGCAGCTTGTCGGTGTCCAGCTCGCCGACCCACTTGGCAACCACAACGGTGGCAACAGCGTTACCGACCAGGTTGGTCAGGGCGCGGGCTTCGGACATGAAGCGGTCGATACCCAGAATCAGCGCCAGACCGGCAACCGGCAGGTGGCCGACAGCCGACAGGGTTGCAGCCAGAACGATGAAGCCGCTACCGGTTACGCCTGCAGCACCCTTGGACGACAGCAGCAACACCAGCAACAAAGTGATCTGGTGGGTGATGTCCATGTGCGTGTTGGTCGCCTGAGCGATGAACACGGCAGCCATGGTCAGGTAGATAGACGTACCGTCGAGGTTGAACGAGTAACCCGTCGGGATAACCAGACCCACGACAGATTTTTTGGCGCCCAGACGCTCCATCTTGATCAGCATGCGTGGCAGGGCCGATTCCGACGAGGAAGTACCCAGTACGATCAACAGCTCTTCACGGATGTAGCGAACCAGCTTGAAGATGCTGAAACCGTGAGCGCGGCAGATGGCACCCAGCACCAGCACCACGAACAGCGCGCAGGTGATGTAGAAGCAGATCATCAACTGACCCAACTGCACCAGCGAGCTTACGCCGTAGGCACCGATGGTGAAGGCCATGGCACCGAACGCACCGATGGGTGCCAGCTTCATGATCATGTTGATGATGTTGAACATCACGTGGGCGAAGCGATCGATGAAGTCCAGAACCGGCTTGCCGTACGAACCCAGACGATGCAGGGCGAAGCCGAAGATCACCGAGAACATCAGGACTTGCAGGATATCGCCGTTGGCAAACGCGCCGACGATGGTGTTCGGAATCACGTTGAGGATGAAGCCGACAATGCTCTGATCCTGACCGGCAGTCACATAAGCCGCGATCTTGGAAGCGTCGAGCGTGCTGACGTCGATGTTCATGCCGGCACCCGGCTGAACCACGTTGACCACGATCAGACCGATCAGCAGAGCGATGGTCGAAACGATCTCGAAGTACAGCAGCGCATAACCACCGGTCTTGCCGACCGACTTCATGTTCTGCATGCCGGCGATGCCGCTGACGACGGTACAGAAGATGATCGGCGCGATAACCATCTTGATCAGTTTGATAAACCCGTCACCCAGCGGCTTTAGAGCCTTGCCAGTGTCCGGGTAGAAGTGACCGATCAGGATACCGATGACAATCGCAACGATTACCTGAAAATAGAGGGATTTGTAGATGGGCTGACGAGTCGTCATTGCAGTTTTCCTCAAGGGCGTCGTCGGCATCTTCACCTGATGCACGCGAGCCTATAAAGCGCTAACCCTCCTGCACTGGAGGGATTTGTTTTGTCGAGCTGCGCAAGGCAGGCCTCTGCCATGTAGATAGCAATAGGCGTGCCATAGAATCAAATAGCCATCAAAACCCCGCATTACAAGGCGCAGACGGGTAACGGTAGACGCAAACCGAAAAAGACGTGGCGGTTTTCCGCCGTATGGTGGGAAAAATGGGCACACAGTGGCGGGTATCCGCCGTCTTTCCGTGGTGACAGGAGTGCTCGGTGACGCGCAGAGGTGTGACGCAGAGCGTCACGCACGGCATTCCGACGCTGGAGCGTGAGGAACGACAGGTGTGATAACACTATCGTGCCAATGCTCCGCGTTGGCATGCCGTTCTGGACGCTCTTGAAACTGGGGTGAACACACCCTTACTGCGCCAGAAAATGAATCCTGAACGCCGCGCCGCCCAGCGGGGAATCGCCCAGGGTCAGTTGTGCGCCGTAGCTTTCGATGATGTCCTTGACCACCGCCAGACCAATGCCTTGCCCAGGGTTCTGGCGGTCCAGGCGTTCGCCACGCTCGAGAATGCGCGCGCGCTGGCTTTGCGGAACGCCGGGGCCGTCGTCTTCGACGCACAGTTCATCGCCGTCCGCTGAGCGGGTAAAGCTCACGCGTACTTCGCTGAGGCATAGCCGATAGGCGTTTTCCAGCAGGTTGCCGAGCATTTCCAGCAACGCGCCCTCTTCCATGTGCACCTGACAATGCTCCGGCAGGTCCAGCGTGGCCTTGACCTGTTTGTCGCGATACACCTTGTCGAGTGTGTTGCACAGGCTTTCGACCACAGGCCGCAGCATGACGTGATGGCGCACCAGACCGCTCTTGCGCAGGCTGGCCCGTTGCAGTTGATAGCCAATCTGTTGGCTCATGCGCTCGATCTGTGACTGCAGCACCCACGCCTGCTCGACATCTTCGGGGCGCTTGGCGATGTTTTCGCTGACCCCCTGCAAGACCGCCAGCGGTGTTTTCAGGCTGTGGGCCAGGTCATCCAGCGAATCACGGTAACGAATCCGCTGTTCACGTTCGCTGCGCAGCAGGCGGTTGAGCGAGTCGGTCAGACGCAGCAGTTCGCTGGGATGCTCCTCGCTCAGGCTGTCGCGCACGCCGGCTTCCACCTGATCCAGTTCCTGGCTCAAGCCGCGCAAGGCACGCAACCCCCAGGTCAGGCCCATCCACAGCAACCCGAGCAGCACCGCCAGTGCTGCGCCAAAGCCCAGATAGAGCTTGCGGCGCAAACCGTCGATGGTTTCCTGATAGCCGCGCAAGGGCTGCACGGCGACGATACTGAACGCGGCATTGCGCCCGCCGAGCAGCCGGATCTCGACGTCATAGACGAAATACTCATCGCCATTGATTTCCTTGATCTTGGTGAACTCGCTGCCCTGCCCGTCATACTGCGGGCGGTAGTCGATGTTCTCGCCTTCGGTGGACAGTGAGCGCCAGACCATCTGCCCCTGGCGGTTATAGATGTAGCCCAGCAGGCGGCTGCCCGGCAGGTTGAACTGTTCGCCCGGCAGCACGGACGGCATCAATAGATGACCGTCTTCGACGCGCGCCGCCGAAATCATGGTGGTCACGTCGGAAGCCAGGCGTTGCTCTATCGCCCCGCGCAGCGCCAGGCTGAACGCCCCCTGCAAAGCAGGCAGCATCAGCAGCATGAAGATCACCGCCAGCGTGGCGGCGCCCAGCATCAGGCGCAGGCGAAGCGAACGAATCACGTACAGCGCTCATTGAACAGGTAGCCCATGCCGCGCACGGTTTCGATAGGTTTGAACGCCACGTTGCTGTCCAGCTTGCGACGCAGGCGGCCGACCAGCACTTCGATCACGTTTGGGTCGCGCTCGTCGTCATCAGGATACAGCTGCTCCATCAGGCGCTCTTTGGGCACCACTTGCTGGTGATGGAGCATCAGGTATTCGAGGATGCGGTATTCGTAGGCGGTCAGCGCCAGCGGTTGTTCAGCCAGCGCGGCGTGCTTGCGATTGAGGTCCAGCAGCAGCGGGCCAGCCGTGATGGTGGACTGAATGAAGCCGCTGGAACGCCGCAACAAGGCGTTGAGCCGCGCTTCCAGTTCTTCGAACTGGAAGGGTTTGACCACGTAGTCGTCAGCGCCGGCCGCCAGCCCTTCGACCTTGTCCTGCCAATTGCCGCGCGCGGTCAGGATCAGAATCGGAAACGCCTTGCCCACGGTGCGCAACTGCCGAATCAGGTCCAGCCCACCGATGCCCGGCAAGCCCAGATCGATCACGGCCAGGTCGTGATTGAATTGCGTGACCTGATACAACGCTTCCTCAGCGTTGGCCACCGCTTCCACCACATGTCCCGCTTCGGTCAGACGGGTTCGCAAGTGATGGCGCAGCAGCGCTTCATCCTCAACTACCAACAACTTCATGCAGCTCTCCCAGGCACAATCGCAGCCTCAAGACAAAGAATGAAACGACATCGTCGCATCAGTACTCAACAGGCGGGCGCTGACGGGCACGTGTTGTGTCACATCATAGCTGCCCAGCAGGATTTCGCGGCTGACAGGCACACCATTGTGAGTCCCTGTCAGGGTGCCGTAAACCGGCGGTGAATAAAGTGTGCCCACAGAAACATTGGTATGTGCCTGTTCCCCGAGCGCATGCCCCCAGCTGTTGGCGTCATCAAGCCTTTCGCTGGTCTTGCCGAACTCGATACGAGCCACGTCAAGCCGACCATCGCCCGCCTGCGCTGCGGCGCTGCCACCCAGAAAAGCCAAGGCCAGGAAAAACTTGTTGAGATTCAACATATCGACTCCTTTTGCGCTCGGGGACGCTGTCAAGGTACGGCCCAACAGTAATCGCGCCGGGCTGAACCCCGACTGAACACGCCATGAACCGGCGCTGAACAGTCATCTACACCGGATGCAGCGGAATCGGCTATGGTTGTTTGCGACCTCAAACTATCAAAAGGAGCTGACCATGCGTGTGTGGATTGCAATGATCATGATGGGCCTGACCGGACTCGCTCAGGCAGCGATCAAGACCGAGCAGATCGATTACAAAAGTGCCGACGGAACCAAACTGGTGGGTTACTACGCTTACGACGACGCGGTAAAAGGTCCACGTCCCGGTGTTCTGGTGGTTCACGAGTGGTGGGGCCTGAACGACTACGCCAAGCGCCGCGCCCGCGACCTGGCTGCACTGGGCTATAGCGCCATGGCTATCGACATGTACGGCGAAGGCAAGAACACCGAGCACCCGAAGGACGCGATGGCGTTCATGCAGGCTGCGCTCAAGGACAGTGATGCGGCTGACAAGCGCTTTGATGCCGGGCTGGAGCAATTGAAGAAGCAACCTCAGACCGACCCGAAAAAAATTGCAGCGATCGGTTACTGCTTCGGCGGCAAGATCGTGCTGGACGCGGCGCGGCGCGGCGAACCGTTGCTGGGCGTAGTGAGCTTCCACGGCGCACTGGTCACCAACACCCCGGCGAAACCGGGTATCAAGGTGCCAATGCTGGTCGAGCACGGCGCCAAGGACAGCATGGTCACCGCTGAAAACGTTGCGGCGTTCAAAAAGGAAATGGACGACGCCAAGGCAGACTACAAATTCGTCAGCATCGACGGTGCCAAACACGGCTTCACCAACCCCGACGCCGACCGCCTGAGCCACGGCGACCACGGCGGCCCGGACATCGGCTACGACAAGGCTGCCGATGAGCGCTCCTGGTCAGACATGCAGGTGTTCTTCAAGAAGATATTTGGTTGAGTAGCAGATGCTCCTTCTGCACGGAGCGTCGCACGATAGTTGCGATCATCGTTCCCACGCTCCAGCGTGGGAATGCAGGTCTCGACGCTCTGCGTCGTCAAGAGGACGCGGAGCGTCCGGAAAGGCATGCGACGCAGAGCGACGCACGATAGCTGGATTCTCGTTCCGCACACTCTGCGTCGCATCAATTCGCTAATACCAGCGCTGAATATCGATCAAACCGCGCTGCCCCTCATAATCGCGAGCGCTGGAGTATCTCCAGTGCTCACCGACATCCACATAACCCCTCTTTACCGGGTTGTGGTGAATGTAATCGAGCTTCTGACGCATCACCGCTTCATTCCACACAAGCTCCGCATGAGCCCCTTCCTGCCAGACCTGATAAACCCTGTCGGTCTTGTGCATGGGTTTGACAAAGCGCAGACGCTGAAGCGCGCTCTGGGCATTCGCTTTCTCGAGGACGTGGATTATCTGCCGGGCAGTGAAAGACTTGAAACTATTCACACATTTATCTAGCTCGGGGGCTTGAGCCACGAAGTGCAGATGGTTTTCCAGGACGACATACCCGAAGAGCTGCAGTCCTTGATGAGCCTGTTGATAGCGCCATGCGTTCAACAGAACGTCCACCAGAGCAGGCCGGGTAAAAAGCGGCAACCACTCCACCACCGTACAGGTCAGAAAGTGGGGTTTTTCACGTTCGGTGATGGTGTACCGGCTTCGGCCCATGAGTTCGTCCTTGAATCATCAGAGGCCCGAACGGTACATCCCGACTGAGTGGGTGGAAATGATGAAAGTGTGACCTGCTTTTTGCTCTACCTGGCAAAGAGGACGCAGAGCGTCCAGAACGGCATTCGACGCGGAGCGACGCACGATAGTTGAGATTCTCGTTCCCACGCTCCAGCGTGGGAATGCAGGTCGCGACGCTCTGCGTCGCCAAGAGGACGCGGAGCGTCCGGAACGGCATGCGACGCGGAGCGTCGCACGATAGTTGGATTCTCGTTCCGCACGCTCCAGCGTGGGAATGCAGATCTCGACGCTCTGCGTCGTCAAGAGGACGCGGAGCGTCCGGAAACGCATGCGACGCGGAGCGACGCACGATAGTGGGATTCTCGTTCCCACGCTCCAGCGTGGTAATACAGGTCGCGACGCCCAGCGTCGTCAAGAGGACGCGGAGCGTCCGGAACGGCATGCGACGCAGAGCGTCGCACGATAGTTGGATTCTCGTTCCCACGCTCCAGCGTGGTAATACAGGTCGCGACGCCCAGCGTCGTCAAGAGGACGCGGAGCGTCCGGAACGGCATGCGACGCAGAGCGTCGCACGATAGTTGGATTCTCGTTCCCACGCTCCAGCGTGGTAATACAGGTCGCGACGCCCAGCGTCGTCAAGAGGACGCGGAGCGTCCGGAACGGCATGCGACGCAGAGCGACGCACGATAGTTGAGATTCTCGTTCCCACGCTCCAGCGTGGTAATGCAGGTCGCGACGCTCTGCGTCGCCAAAAGGACGCGGAGCGTCCGGAACGGCATGCGACGCGGAGCAACGCACGATAGTTGCGATGATCGTTCCTCACGCTCCAGCGTGGGAATGCAGTTCTCGACGCTCTGCGTCGCAAGAGGACGCAGAGCGTCCGGAAAGGCATGCGACGCGGAGCGACGCACGATAGTTACGATCATTCCGCACGCTCCAGCGTGGGAATGCATGTCTCGACGCTCTGCGTCGTCAAGAGGACGCAGATGTTACCAGTGCCCTTCCCTCCAACCCATTCCCCCGGCAAAATGCCGCCCATGACTCGACTATCCGACCTCTCCATCTGCTGCCCGGAACTGATCCGGCATTGGCCGTTGCCACAAGCCTTGCCAGGCGCGATGCTGGTCAGTGGGCGGTTCGATCCGCTCAAGCTTGTCGACGGCGATTTTCAGCGCTGTGCGGTGCAGATGCCTGCGAGCATTCAGCGCTCAGTCGCCAAGCGTCAGGCCGAATTTCTCGCCGGTCGGCTCTGTGCCCGCGAAGCCATGCGCCAACTGGATGGCCGTCTGCATGTTCCTGCTGTGGGTGAAGACCGCGCGCCGGTCTGGCCCGCTGATGTCTGTGGCTCGATCACCCACAGCACCGGCTGGGCCGCCGCTGTGGTGGCGAACAAGCGGCAATGGCGCGGACTAGGGCTGGACACGGAAAACCTGCTGAGCCATGAGCGTGCCTCGCGACTGGCCGGGGAAATTCTGACGGCTGCCGAGCTGGCCGACATGGCAGCAGGCCCGCAGGATCAGATCGCGTTGCGCGTGACCCTGACCTTTTCGATCAAGGAAGCGCTGTTCAAGGCGCTCTATCCCATCGTGCAAAAGCGCTTCTATTTTGAAGACGCGCAACTGCTTGAATGGTCCGCCGACGGCAACGCCCGCTTGCGCCTGCTCATCGATCTGTCCAGCGAGTGGCACGCAGACAAGGAACTCGACGGCCAGTTCAGTGTGCTGGGCGATCATCTGTTGAGTCTGGTCGCAGTCGAAGGCTGATCAGCCGGACAGCGGACAATGTTCGCAACGCCCGACCCACTCCACACGATGACTCAGGCAACACACACGACGTTGCCTGCGCGGTTCATCACCCTGCGCCTGCGCAACATAACGCACCGCCTGAAACAGAGGATTGGCCCGCCCATCCGGCATTTTCCTCTCGCTCAACAGCGCCAGCCCTGGCACCAATGACGCAGTGCTGCACGTGGCCAGTTGCACAAGACAGCCTTCCAGATAATCCCCGGCGCTGCTCCACAACACCGCGCAGGGCAGCCCGCCATAGGCGCTCAATGCGGCAATAAAGGGCTGCAGATTGTCATCAAGCAACCCGGCAAACCGTTGAAACGGATCAGCCGGAATGCCCCGCCAGGCCTCTCCCTCCCCCGCCAACCGAACACCATTCGGCAGGCCACGTTTATCCACTGCCAGTGCGACCTGCTCAAGCGCCAACGGCCAATGCCAGCCATGCACCAGACTGGCAACCAGCACCGGCGGAACAATCTGCATGAAGTAAAACTTGGCCCACTGCGACACCAGCACCGGCAATTGGCTGGGCATCAACTGCGGCCCGTAAATGCTCAGCAGTAACTGATCAAGCCGCTCGGTTTGCAGCAGATCAGGCAACGCCACTACAGGGCGCGAATCAGGGCGCGAATCATCTGCCGCCAGCAACGTCTGCCCGAAGCGCTCAAGCGGACCACTGAACAGCTGAGCACTCAACGCGGCACCTGCGTACGCGGCCAGGACAGGCTGAAACACGCGCCACCCAGGCTGCCACTATGGCCAATCAGCGCGCGACCTTCGTGCCAATGGATGATCCGCCGCACAATCGACAGGCCCAGCCCATGCCCGCCTGACGCTCGGGTGCGGCTGTCATCGATACGCATGAACGGCGTGAAAATCTGCTCCCATGCCTCTTCCGGAACGCCGGGACCGTCGTCGTCCACATCAATACGGCACTGCTGCGCCTCCAGTCGGTAACTGATACGCACCTCGTTTTCCGCATGGCGCATCGCATTGCTCACCAAGTTCTGTACCGCACGATGCAGATAACGCGGTTCTGCCTCGACCCAGGCGGCTTCGCCCTCTTCAGAGGTTAAACATTCGCCCCGTGAAACCCGCACATCGGCGCGCAAGGGTGCCAGTTCGGCGATCACCTGATCGATCAGCGCATCCAGATCGACACGCTGGAAATTCAGGGTCGGCGCGCCTTGCTCAAGGCGCGCGTAAGTGAGCATTTCATCGACCAGTTTGTCGAGGTCCTGAATATCGCTGTCCATGCCGCGCATGTATTTGCGCCGCGCCTCGGGAGTGGTGGCGTCGCTGACCATCTCCAGACCGAAACGCAAGCGTGCAACCGGCGTGCGTAGCTCGTGAGACACAGCGCGCACCAGCTCGCGCTGGATCATCAACGAGCGCTGCAGGTGCTCGGCCATGCTGTTGAACGCCGCCGCCACACGCCCCACCGAGTCGGAGCCCTCGGTCGGCACGCGGGTTTGCAGGCTGCCCCGGGCGATCTGCGTCGCCGCAGCTTCCAGTTCCAGCACGCGTCGCTCCAGACGCCGCACCAGCAAGTACACCACCAGACCGATAAAACACAGGCCCATCAAGGCGATCACCAGCAGCCAGTGCAGCGGATAGGGGTTCATCTGATACAGCGGGCCGATTTCCAGCACCCAGTTGGTGTCGACGATTCCGGCCAGCACGCGGATCGAGTCGCCGCCCTTGCCCAGCGCCATCACCGTGTCGCCTTCATAGATGCGGCGGCGCTGGTCATCGTCCAGGTCAGCTTGGTCCAGCGCCAGTAGATGCAAGTCGAAACCAAAGCCCTTGTCGATGCGCAGGGCTTGCAGGCGTGCCGGTTGCTCATCGACCGGAAAGCGCACCAGCTCGTCGATCAGCAGGTAAATAGTGGCTCGCGCCAGTTGCTCGGTGATCTGCTGCACCTCGCCGTTCAGCAGCAGCGGTTCCTTGTCACTCAACTGACGATAGACCCTGGCGGCGTGCGGGCCGATCTGCTCGACCACCACCTGCCCACGCGCCAGACGACCGCGCGCGCCGCTGTCCAGTCCAGCCTGCTCGATGCTTTGCAGGCTGAGGGGAATGCCCAGCAAGCGCTCCCAGATCGCCAGGGCGCGGCGGCGCTCGATGTCGTTGAGCGGCACAAGGTTATCGGCCATCACCGTAAAGGTGCCGTGAGCCAGACGCTCGCGGTACTGCTCGCCGCGCGACTGATTGAGCACATGCAGGGCGAACACGCCAAGCAGCGCGACCAGCACCAGTACGCCGAGCATGCCGCCGTAGATCCGCAGAAAGATCGAATTCATCAGGTCATCCGCTGAACACGTGGCCGCTCATGTCCTGCGCCGCTTCGGGCACAAACAGATAGCCCTTGCTGCGCACGGTCTTGATCAGACGCGGGTGGATGGGGTCGTCGCCAATTTTCGGGCGGATGCGCGAGATACGCACGTCGATAGAGCGATCCTGCCCGTCATAACCCACACCGCGCAGCGCAGTGAAGATTTCCTCGCGGGACAGCGTGCGCCCGGCGTTGGCCACCAGCAGCCACAGCAGGTCGAATTCGGCGCCGGTCAGTTCGATGCTCTGCTCGCGCAGCCAGGCCTCGCGCAGGGCGTTGTCCACCACCAACGGGCCAAACACCAACCGCCGCAGCTCTGCAGCAGGCACCTGCGGCGCTTCACTGCGGCGCAGCAAGGCATGAATACGCGCCAGCAGCACGCGCGGATGCACCGGTTTGCAGACGAAATCGTCAGCCCCGGTATCGAGCCCCTGAATATGATCGGTGTCATCGGTGCGCGCGGTGAGCATCAGAATCGGCCCGTCGTAACGGTCACGTACCGAGCGACAGATACTGAAACCGTCCTCGCCGGGCAGCATCAGGTCAAGAATCACCAGATCCGGCTGTTCGGCAATGATTCGCGCCGTCGCCAGCGCGCCATTGCCCTCAATACTTACGCGCAGGCCGTTGTTGTGCAGGTAATCGCTGGTCAGCTCGGCCAGTCGCTGGTCATCTTCGACAATCAGTACATGCCAGGTGTGTGGCTCCAAAGCAATCTCCCCTTGTTGTGGTTGACCCATTGTTGTTATTCAAAACAAGGGTTGCGGCACCGCGTCGCAGGCGAGTGTAGCAACCGCCGCCCGCCTCGCACGACACCCGGCGCGGCTTAGCACATCACATGCCAGACAGGTCTTGCAGCAGCGTTTTTTTGTGATAGGGTTCGCGCCCTCAAAAATCAGCAACCTGTCGCCAGCACCTACAGAAATCGGTGACAAACGGTCACGATCCAGTAGTTATGCGGCCTACACGCATGGTGTGCGATTCATACACAAACTACACACACTTTATCCACAGGCGGTGCGTTGCAATTCATGTCCAAAACGCATTATCTTGTAGCCCGGCGACGAGACACACCCTACATGTGGGGTTTTTCGCAAAAACACCAGCACAACTCAAATGGGAAATTCAAGCATTTTTGTTGCGTCTGAGGGGTTGAACTTCAAGCCGGTTTAGGCACCCAAACCGCTCGCGCTTGAGCCAGAGCCATCCCGTACACGTTTTGCAACATCGAACACGCATTCTTCATCAGATTTTCAAAGGATCGGGCACAGCCCGGTCCTTTTTGGCTTCAAAACCTGGAAGCGGCTGCACCTCCCGCTTCCACCTTCGTTTTGGAGCCCTTGAGTCGCCTTTTGCGACTTACTGCTCGAAACGAAACGGTGGGCAGCAATGCCCGAACAAACTTAAAGGAACGTGGAGTCACACATGCAAACAGACACAACTCGCGAGAACTCGCCGACCGGCGCGCCGCAGGCCAGCCAGACCCCACAGGACCTGTCTGCCACTGCTCCCGGTCAACTGCGCGTGATCAAGCGTAACGGCACTGTCGTTCCTTACACGGATGACAAGATCACCGTTGCCATCACCAAGGCGTTTCTTGCAGTTGAGGGTGGCAACGCTGCCGCCTCGTCGCGCATCCACGACACCGTTGCACGCCTGACCGAACAGGTCAGCGCCACGTTCAAACGGCGCATGCCTTCGGGCGGCACCATCCACATCGAAGAAATCCAGGATCAGGTCGAACTGGCGCTGATGCGTGCCGGCGAGCAGAAAGTGGCTCGCGACTACGTCATCTACCGTGATTCGCGCGCCAAGGAGCGTGCCGTTCGTACCCCTGAAGATCAGGTCCAGGCTCACCCGTCGATCCGCATCACCCTCGCCGACGGCAGCTTTGCGCCGCTGGACATGGGTCGCCTTAACACCATCGTTACCGAAGCGTGTGAAGGCCTGGCTGAAGTCGACGCCAACCTGATCCAGACCGAAACCCTGAAAAACCTGTATGACGGCGTGGCGCTGAAAGACGTCAACACCGCACTGGTCATGACCGCGCGTACCCTGGTCGAGCGTGAGCCGAACTACTCGTTCGTCACCGCCCGCCTGCTGATGGACACCCTGCGCGCCGAAGGCCTGGGTTTCCTCGGTGTCGCCGACAGCGCCACCCACCACGAAATGGCCGACCTGTACGCCAAGGCGCTGCCTGCCTACGTCGCCACCGGTATCAAGTTCGAACTGCTCAACCCTGTACTGGCCGAATTCGACCTCGAAAAACTCGGCAAGGCCATCAATCACGAGCGCGATCAGCAGTTCACCTACCTGGGCCTGCAAACCCTGTACGACCGTTACTTCATCCACAAGGATGGCGTGCGTTTCGAACTGCCGCAGATCTTCTTCATGCGTGTGGCCATGGGCCTGGCAATCGAAGAGAAAGCCCGTGAAGACCGCGCCATCGAGTTCTACAACCTGCTGTCGTCGTTCGACTACATGTCCTCGACCCCGACGCTGTTCAACGCCGGTACCCTGCGTCCACAGCTGTCCAGCTGCTACCTGACCACCGTGCCGGATGACCTGTCGGGCATCTACCACGCGATCCACGACAACGCCATGCTGTCCAAATTCGCAGGCGGCCTGGGCAACGACTGGACGCCGGTTCGTGCGCTGGGCTCGTACATCAAGGGCACCAACGGCAAGTCGCAAGGCGTCGTACCGTTCCTGAAAGTGGTCAACGACACCGCCGTTGCGGTCAACCAGGGCGGCAAGCGCAAGGGCGCTGTCTGTGCCTACCTGGAAACCTGGCACATGGACATCGAAGAGTTCATCGAGCTGCGCAAGAACACCGGTGATGATCGTCGTCGTACCCACGACATGAACACCGCCAACTGGATCCCTGACCTGTTCATGAAGCGCGTCTTCGACGACGGCCCGTGGACCCTGTTCTCGCCATCCGAAGTACCGGACCTGCACGACCTGACCGGCAAGGCCTTCCAGGAGCGTTACGAGTACTACGAAGCGCTGACCGAATACCCAGGCAAGATCAAACTGTTCAAGACCATCCAGGCCAAGGATCTGTGGCGCAAGATGCTCTCGATGCTGTTCGAAACCGGCCACCCATGGCTGACCTTCAAGGACCCGTGCAACCTGCGCAGCCCGCAGCAGCATGTGGGCGTGGTTCACAGCTCGAACCTGTGCACCGAGATCACCCTGAACACCAACAAGGACGAGATCGCGGTCTGCAACCTGGGCTCGATCAACCTGCCGAACCACATCGTCGACGGCAAGCTGGACACCGACAAGCTCAAGCGCACTGTCGATGTAGCGGTACGCATGCTCGATAACGTTATCGACATCAACTACTACTCCGTGCCGCAGGCCAAGAACTCCAACCTGCGCCACCGTCCGGTCGGCCTGGGCATCATGGGCTTCCAGGACGCGCTGTACCTGCAACACATTCCGTACGGTTCCGATGCTGCGGTGCAGTTCGCCGACACCTCCATGGAAGCGGTCAGCTACTACGCCATCCAGGCGTCCTGCGACCTGGCCGACGAGCGCGGTGCTTACGAGACGTTCCAGGGTTCACTGTGGTCCAAAGGCATCCTGCCGCTGGATTCGCAACAGATCCTGATCGAGCAGCGTGGCGAGAAGTACATCGATGTCGACCTGAAGGAAACCCTGGACTGGGCGCCGGTTCGTGCCCGTGTGCAGAAAGGTATCCGTAACTCGAACATCATGGCCATCGCACCGACCGCCACCATCGCCAACATCACTGGCGTGTCGCAGTCGATCGAACCGACCTATCAGAACCTGTACGTGAAATCGAACCTGTCCGGTGAATTCACCGTGATCAACCCGTACCTGGTACGCGACCTCAAGGCCCGCGACCTGTGGGACTCGGTCATGATCAACGACCTGAAGTACTACGACGGTTCGGTACAACAGATCGAGCGCATCCCGCAGGAGCTCAAAGAGCTTTACGCGACTGCCTTCGAAGTGGACACCAAGTGGATCGTCGACGCGGCAAGCCGTCGTCAGAAGTGGATCGACCAGGCTCAGTCGCTGAACCTGTACATCGCTGGCGCTTCGGGCAAGAAGCTGGACGTGACCTACCGCATGGCCTGGTACCGTGGTCTGAAAACCACCTACTACCTCCGTGCTCTGGCCGCGACCAGCACCGAGAAGTCCACCGTCAACACCGGCAAGCTCAACGCAGTATCGAGCGGCGGCCACGGCCCGGACGACTCGGCGATCACCGCCCCGCGTCCAACCGAAGCAGCACCGGCCGGCCCGGCCCCAGTGCCAAAGGCTTGCGCAATCGACGAGCCGGATTGTGAGGCTTGCCAGTAAGGCAACCCCACCTCGCCCCACAGGATAAACACAACCCTGTGGGAGCGAGAGGCCACCAAGCCTGACGCTGTACCTGTAGGAGCGGACTTGTCCGCAAAGAGGCCAACAAGCCGAATGCTGACTTGTAGACTCCTGTAGGAGCGGACTTGTCCGCGAAGAGGTCGGCAAGGACACACATGCCCTTGCCACCCTCCTCCTCACCCAAAGGCCTAAAAAGCCAAAAATTCATGTTCCTTGCGCGCAACACCTTAAAAGCAAGCAACACCCCCTCTAGATCCAACAGGCCAGTCCACCCGACTGACCCTCAAGCAGGAGAATTACACCATGCTGAGCTGGGACGAATTCGATAAAGAAGACGGCGAAGTAGTCGCCAAAGCGACCAACGCCGGTCACGCCAACGAAGCCAACATGGACCGCCTCGACAGCGCCGGTGGCCTGGCTGCACAAGAAGCCCGCGCCGTTACCGCCGCTGACTCCGCTGCCCTGATCCGCGCCAAGAAAGCGCTGGACGCACTGGACGTCGCTGAAGGCCTGGCCGAGCTCGAAGGCGCCAGCGCCCGTGTCGCCGTTGACGAAAAAATGATGATCAACTGCCGCGCCGACCTCAACCAGCTCGTACCTTTCAAGTACGACTGGGCCTGGCAGAAGTACCTGGACGGTTGCGCAAACCACTGGATGCCGCAAGAAGTCAATATGACCGCCGACATCGCCCTCTGGAAAAACCCGGAAGGCCTGACCGACGACGAGCGCCGCATCGTCATGCGCAACCTGGGCTTCTTCTCCACTGCCGACTCGCTGGTTGCCAACAACCTGGTACTGGCCGTGTACCGCCTGATCACCAACCCGGAGTGCCGTCAGTACATCCTGCGCCAGGCCTTCGAAGAGGCAATCCACACCCACGCCTACCAGTACTGCATCGAATCGCTGGCCATGGATGAAGGCGAGATCTTCAACATGTACCACGAGATCCCATCGGTCGCTAAAAAAGCAGCCTGGGGCCTGAAGTACACCCGTTCGATCTCCGATCCAAAGTTCGAAACCGGCACCGTCGAAACCGACAAAGAGCTGCTGCGCAACCTGATCGCCTACTACTGCGTACTGGAAGGCATCTTCTTCTATTGCGGCTTCACCCAGATCCTCTCCATGGGCCGCCGCAACAAAATGACCGGCGTCGCCGAGCAGTTCCAGTACATCCTGCGCGACGAGTCCATGCACCTGAACTTCGGCATCGACGTGATCAACCAGATCAAAATCGAAAACCCGCACCTGTGGGATGCCGAAATGAAAGAAGAAGCCACGCAGATGATCCTGCAAGGCACCCAGCTGGAAATCGAATACGCCCGCGACACCATGCCCCGCGGCGTGCTGGGCATGAACGCTGCGATGATGGAGGATTACCTGAAGTTTATCGCTAACCGTCGTTTGAGCCAGATTGGGCTGAAGGAAGAGTATCCGGGGACGACGAATCCGTTTCCTTGGATGAGTGAAATTATGGACTTGAAGAAAGAGAAGAACTTCTTTGAGACTCGGGTTATTGAGTATCAGACTGGTGGGGCGTTGAGCTGGGATTGAGCTTCATAATTATAATATGAAAAGAAAAAAGACCACTTATGTGGTCTTTTTTTAGTAGAAAAATTGAAAAATATCACACCTGCACAATGGACAGTCATTGTGACACTCTCAACAAAAAAATGCGATTCTCAGCCCAAACGCAGCCCCTGTTTTAAAGATGTTTTATTCATAGCCGCAATTGTACTGTACAGAATTTCTTTTTATCCACAATTAGTCTCACTAAAGCTTATGCCGAAAGCTCAAAATCGCTTGAAGGCTTCCTAGCTTTATACATTGATGCAATATTATTTTTTGCTTAAGCATATTTCTTGACTCTACAAAGGACTCTAAAGAGAAAATAATTTATGGAGTCGAAACAATATACATGAACCAAAAGTGCTATAAAAGCCTTATAGAACAAAGCCTTTATATAGCAATGGCTTTTTTAGACTGCACTATTTGATGCATATTCACAATGACTACTTCCGGAGAAACTAGTATCGGCGTAAAAAACTTTGGGGGTCGCTCGCTCACAGAGATACAGCTTATAACCACTGCCTACATATCAATAATATAGCTAGCCAAATACCTCTCCAGACAATCAACTGAAGAACTTACAAATACAAAGAACTCTACAACTAAAGCCATACAAGCTTAGAGAGCCTAAACTTTAACACCACCAAAAATATCAATTCTCAAAAAATCATAACCTTTATAAAAACCAATAAATTATTAAAAAATTAAGAACCATGAAATATCACGCATCTTAAATTCAAATACCCCCACAACTTCCGCCACTTAGAGCTTTAATCCTACAGAACCTCAACAACGCCATTGTAATGACCTAATAATTCCGGACACTCATTTAGGCGAGAACATCGCCACATAGAGATGTCTGATGCCCCAATAACGCTGCACCTTCGCCACTAAGTTCAAACATGAGGCCGCGGACCTATTGCTCGATCAGTGCTATAGCCGTGTCGAAGCCTCGCGCTCGCTTGAGATAATCGAGTCTACGCTACGTTGAGGATGAGCCAGCTCCAGCAGGGGCGCAATTTCGGCCACACCAGTTCATGATGGCCCTACACCGCTCAATACGAAAAGACATAACTTCGTATCTAGGATAAGTTAAACACTACAATCGTGCCCTCGATGTTATTTTATGCATCATCGATCCCTGCATCTTTTTGCTCTTTAAAACCTAGGCGCTTTACTTCCTCAAGGATGACTGCACCGTGTTTTGCCTGCTTAATACTTACATTACCCGATGTACCCACCAGCCTACCTATCGAAAAAGCAAGACTTCTCTGCCAAGGCTGGAGATTATTTGTTTCCTTTGACCACTTGGCAATTTGATACCACATGTCAGCGCGAACGTCTGTAACGGATGTGATTAATTGCTGCTCATTTTCATTAGGAGCACTTACGCCTTGATTTCCTTTCAACGAACCCGTTTTTCTTGAAAAATCGATAAGTTCTTTCCCTAATGCGGAGCCAATATTAAAACTTGAACCCCTGATCTTTTCCCAGCATTCTTTGCGCTTACACCACTCAGTAACATTCTTTCCATTGGGCGGACTTACGATGATACGGTGCACGGCCATTGAGACTTCTTGAATAACATCATGAAGCACTGGTGAAATATCTTGGTTTTTCCAGATACCGTCGAGATCTATGCATTGAGATGTACGATTGGATATCCAAGCTATTGTATATGTAACAATGTTAGCCTTATACCCACCAAAACTTTTTTCACGCACAATGCGGTCAGCTTTATTAAAGATAATAGCCTTGGCTATCAGATGCTCAAAATATCGTACGTCAACGTCAACCCGCCCACGCTCCTTAAGCCTGATGGCAAAATCATTAAAGTTTTTCTGAGCCCCTAAGCTGACAACGTGTGGAAGCTGCATCCAAGTATTTTCGTATTTCGCCAAGTCAGTTTTTGTAAATTTTTGACGTGTGGGGAACGTCGCGTCAAACTGTCGTTTTCTGGCATGCGTTCCTTCTCTCGCTTTGGCGTCGAGATACTGCCCTCTTGCCCGCTCGTAAAACCATTTGGATTGCTTGCTGGAACCGTCTACTGCTGGTGCCCAGACAGTTCTGGAGAGCCCTTCAATTTCTACATGGAATGGATCATTAGCATAAAAATCGGCGTCGTTGACTTTATTCTGGCTGTTGGCAAACCGGGAGATCAGCGGAACAATATGCTCAAGCTGGTCTTCAGGAATGACAGATATTTTTGCTTGAACAAAAATCCCTTGGAGGTCAGCTTTGTCTTTCTTTGCCGTGTAGTAAAGGGAGGCAGTAGTCTGGCCTCCATTCACAATTTGCAGGTTACGAATCTTTGTAATTGACAAGCCATCCTTGCCGAACTCAATATTATCTGCAGTGGCCGACACTCCATTGTTGTAAGCAAAAAAGCGATGAGGCTCTTCCAGAATAGTTTTTCTAATCCCTTTATTGACATTACCACGGGCCTGTAAAAAAGACCTGACATTACGTTCAAGAAGACGTGGACCGTACTTTTCATAGATACCAGCTAGAACGTCCCCGGGAATTACTGCGAGATAGCCTTTATAGTCCGAATTTGGATCGGCCAGAGAAAGACAGGAAATATTCTCTCCGAACTCTTCCGTAAAATCAATCTCGATGGGTTCAAACTTCTTTCCGGAGGTGGCAAGGCGATATAGCCGTGCAGCATCCCATACATGCAGTGTAACTGAGATGTCTCCACCTTCTTCCGGGTGAAAGATATCCTGATTCACGACTCCATCCGTCAAGAGAAAGATTCTACAGCTGGCGAGGCTATCCCTTAGCTCATGTATTCGCTGAAAGGCGTCGTAGCTTTCCGACGACTCTTCAAGGGTGCTGTGAAAACCAGTCAAGCCCTTGCGCAGACAGGTTTCGGCCTGCCTGAAAGCAGCTTCGCACTGCGCTTTTGTTACAGTAACGGGGGGAGTCTGCTGATTGAATAAAGCTACAAAAATATCTAGACCATCCTCATCCTGGTTTACGTTGTAACCATTCAGCTGCATGCCCCGAGATTTATAGAAGCATATATTTACGTCTTCGACTTCACCTGCTTCAATTAGGTAGTCAGCAACCGTTCGCGTGAACTTATCTATCTTGAAGCCGCCGTATTCAGAATCACTTGTACCTGCTAGGATATCCTGTATGAGATCCTCACAGAATGAATTAAGTCCCTCCTTTTCACTCATCAGCAGGCCTCCTTAATCAACAAAGCAAGCTCAGATAAGGGAATCTCATAGTTCTTACACTGCGCGACTGAAATTGAATACTTGACATCGCCAACACCTGCTCGAATCTCATTTTCGCGAATTCTCGGAAAATCTTTCTCCACAAGAAATACTGCAGACTCCCTAGTGGCGTATCCAGTAGAGTCATACTTGCTTCTATGCGAGTCTATATACCCAGCTGCAATCAGCAGATTATTAAACTCAGACAACGCTCCAGTATGAAGAGAAAGGCGGGCGCGTATGTCATCTACCAAGGAAGGCAAGGTATCAGACCCTCTTTCAATGAGTGCGACTGAAATATAATAAAGATAGAGCTTCCCCACGGTTGTTTCGTCAAGCTGCTGCTCGCTTGTAATCTGGAGCTTCTGGTGCTGTTTCGATGCGCTGGTTTTTATCTCTACAGCTGCGTGTCCAAATTGAAAATCGTGCTGTCTGCTTCTGGGACCAGTCCATGAAATTACTGCTTTCTCTAAATTATGGGCTGAGCCAAAAGCGTGATTTTTAAGGAATCGGAGTTCGCCGTACAGCCCTCTCTGTGCCTCCTCAGACAGGCCATCATCTCCCTGCTTTTCAAAAAATGCCTGCCACAAGCGTACACGACTGAGAAAGCCAGCAATAACTTCTCTTTGTTTGGTGAGTGCATGAAGCTTGCTGTAGATGTCGTCCGCTATAGAGGCGAATATATCGTTGTACCCCACAGCTGAAGAGAAAAGTATCAGGCTCGCGTGGTTTGAAAGTATTTCATCCCCCGTAATCTGAACAGTGAAATACAGTCCACGAGACGCAGGGATGATTTCTGGTAACGGAGCGCTGTCCCTTGGCACCTCAAGAATGAAAGTGCGCAGCATTCCTGGAGCTCTAACGCCAATGAACATGGGGCATATGGCATTCAGGCCGATTAGGCGCTTGGCAGTACCTGGCCCGATCTTGTTGAGCGCGGATGCATGAAGGTCGATCCATAGATCCTTAAACATCATCTTCGTCGTCCCCATAACGATCAAGCCAGTACTTAGTGTTGACCTGATATTCGACGGTAGTTTTGCTGCTGCTGGCAGGGAAGCTCATGGCCATGCCGATGATGGGCATGTCTGTGAACCGCTTCCCATCCAAAAGCACATTACTGGAGTCCAGCGGATAAATCAGAAGGAGCCCTCGCTCAGGACTTCTTGCTCGACGGATGAAGGGCCCACTTGGCGAAGTGGGCTGTACCTTATGTCGTGTTTCACCTTTTGCCCATGAGCCAATCGTGGCATTCAGAGCTGCATCGAATTGGAGATCGGTGAGATCTATATGCTGGTCCTCAGGACTAATGAGGTTGGCATTACGCAGCCAGTAAAGATCTTTATCTGACTGAACCTCATTACGCTCGATCAGTCCGGTCTCATGCCCGCCGATTGGTAGACTGGTCTTGGCCGTGCCACTCGATATCAGAACAACTGTCCAGCCCTTAAGCTCTCCAAAGTCATTGACCTTCTCGATGTATTTGCTGATGAGTTCGGGGTCAGCACCGCGCGAAAAGGGATGTATTTTAAATCCAGCCAGTAGTTTGTGAATTAGATCTGGTTTGACGTCGTTCCACAGGTAATTATTCTTCTTCTGAGCACTGAATAGGCCAAGACCGCTAATCCATTCATCGACTTGTCTGAAGTTATTTGCCTGTGTGTTTTTATTTTTATCAAAAACTATCGTTTGAGCCAAGCTGTCGGAAAATGTGACCTGCATTTTTTTGCCGCTTCTGATCTTGTTAGCGGCTGTAATACTCAGCCCATTGGCATGCGTTCTGACTTTTAGACCGTAAGCCTCAGGATCAAGATTACTAAGCTCCATAAGTTTAAATTCGCGCTTCAACTCTTCGGTTGCTACTGCGATATGCTGATACCAGCCTTCAATTTCTTTAGTAGTATAAAGACGGCACAAATCGAGATACCCTGGTCTATATCCGAACCAGCGCCCCATCTGAAGTAGGGTGTCATAGTTTTTGGCCGGACGGCTATAATAACTAACACTCAGCCCATCAAGAGTAAGACCTCGTGAGAGTTTGTCACCTCCAACTGCGATAACATTCAGTCCTTTGGGATGCTCCGCATAGTCAAGTACACCTTCAGCCAAGCCATTAATACCTCTGACCTGGACTTTCAGTGCAGCCTCTGTAAGCTCTCTAAACACCTCGCTCCACTGGATCGGAGTTATAAGAGAATCACCCGTCAGCTCAATAATAGAAGAGGTTTTTTTGACAAAATCATCTTCCCAGAGCCTCTTCAATTCTGCGAGAAGATCCTTACATTGCGGCCCCGTATTAAACTCCAAGGTTCTTTGAATACTGACAAGCTCATCTCCAACTAGGCCAATGACCTGTTCTTGGACGTCATTGAATCTGGTGACATGAATAAGCATTGTGTTGTGAACATTCTTCTGTCCCCTGACTCGGCGGGCAGCGCAGGACAGAATGAACATCCGGATCGCCTCGATCATCGTGTAAGGAAGGCAATCTACCGGAAGATTCTTTTTGTGTTTGGCAGGGAAAAACTGCTCGGCATCTTCGGCGTGTTTGATCAGTGGAAGGCTCTTATCTACGGAAGCCAGGCCGTCGATGCTTTCTGAAAGCCCAAAAACTTTGGTCGCCCCGATATAATTATCCGGCGGATTGATATAGTAAATAAAATTTCGTGGGAACAGATCCTCGCCATATTTCGATTTCTCACTCCCATCATCAGGTGGCAAAATAAAAATATTAGCGAAAGGTGTGGCTGTATACCCAATGTATGAACTCTGGGAAAACGTCTTGAGTATTTTCCTAATAGCTTGGTTGATTGTAGTAGGGTCTTCTTCAGGATCTTTGGTGTTTACGGATGCGTTATCAGCTTCGTCATCAAGTAACAGCAGAGGAATACCGTTAACAATTTTACCCCCTGTTTCGGGATTGGTTTGCCCCTGCCCTTCGACCCAAGTCAGTATTCGGTTGAGAACGGATGTGTTTTTTTTGACGACAAGAAGAAGAGGATTCCCTCCCAACTGGGAGTTTGTGCCCTTCCTAGCCCTGAAATCACCACCGTGAGCACTATAAGTAAGGGGTTGAACAATCAGTTGTCCATGGTCTTCAATCTTTCCTACTCCAATGCGGCTTCCGTTCTCATGAAACTTTCCGATTTCACTTTCAAAACCAAGAAATTCAGCATCGAGTCGGGATTGCGTCTGGCTGCGGAGGTCATTCGTCATACCAGCCATCACAATGACGAGCTTGTACCCGGCATCTACGGCCTTGCAGATGAGCCCAGTGTAGTTTGCTGTTTTTCCTGACTGTACATCACCGACAACCATTCCGCGCCGGTCCCATGCACCTGACTGCGCAGGGTTTCCGATGTCACCCAAGGTAGCATCTGTGACTTGATCCAGTTTTCCGGTGACAACAGAAGACCAGCTCTTCTCTTCTTCCAGATACTGGCGATAACGCTTCCAGAACCCCCAGCTGATCTCGGTTTTACGTTCTGGAAGCCAGTTTTTATGTTTTTTGTCACGCAATACAGATGGATCAGGCTGCCATACGCTGACCTGACTGGAAATTTCCCGAAACAGCAGATTGCGGTCAATTTCCTCAACCAGTCCTGCCGCTTCAAAAGCGTCGAGTAGAGCATTAATTTCTTTTGAGATTTGTTCAGAAGTGACGGTCTCTTCTTTTCGAAGCCTTTTCATAACCGTTGCCTTGACTTCATCGTATCCGTACTTATCCATCTAAATACCTCCTTCGGGCTCTTCTCTAAAGGCTTCTACAAACTCAGGTGTCTGGCTGAATGGCTCCATCGTTACGAGACGATCAAATATTTCTTCCCGGCTGAAGCCGTTTTTCTGGAATGAGCTGTAAATCTTCTGCAGGAGAGGCCTTACCTCTGAGTATTTTGCGCCCTCCAGCGGGCCGCCCATCCTGTCTGGCTCTTCAGAACTGGTGATTATAATATGGGACGCAGGAATGGTCTCCTCCAGCAGGCGCAGAATGGGCTCAATTTTGTCGGCCCCGATTTCGCGGAGAGAAGACTTAATAAGAGGGTGCTCACGGTTTATCTCGTAGAAATATTTTCCGTGCCTTGTCTTCTGCTGCCAAAGAAAGACATGGCCCTGAGATGACCTTCTGGCAATGACCTTTCCTCGATGGCGATATACCTGAACAGCCTGCTCTCGCGTCAGTTTGGCAATTCTCTTCAGATCTGCTCGGAGATAGCCAGGAGGTCTGGCCCGAGATTTCTTAACGTCTATCTGCCACTCATCATCCATGCTGTTGGGCAGGTCGATCTGGATTCTTGCAAGCTTATGGTGCTCTTCCTTCTGAAAACCGAGCCCCAACCAGTCACCAGAAACGAGGAGACGTTCATTTCTATAAATATAGAAGCCCTGCTGAGCATTCCAACCTTGGGGGCCCGAAGCCGCGCGGTGCGTATCCTGAGTCAGCTTAGATAGGTGCGGAAGCACGTAAGGAGTGACGGAGAGCTGTGCGCCATTGCAGAAGAGCTTTTCCGAGGGGAGCTCCTGAGTTGCCTTTTCTCCCTTCAGGAATGGGTTCCATCCTTCAATCCTGCGGCCATTAATGAAGATGTTAATGCCGCCCCGCTTTTCCAAGTAACGATGAAATACCATTGCAAGATGCTCTTTGACTTCTTCAATGGCTTCAAGAAAACGCTTGTAGGCCTTATTGTCATCAGCTCCCGTAGAGCCGGTAACGCGATCCATCTCTTCCCATAAAACTATCGTGCCCTGCTGAGCTATCTGCTCTCCCACCTCCATGAGCCGGTCTCGGTTAACTTTTTTCAGGAGACGCCATTCCCCTGCAGAATTGATGTAATCAAGATCCCAGCAGCGAGCAGCAGAGGTGCCGGTTTCTGTCTTGGATATAACAGACATTCGCCTGCATTGAGAGAATGAAGCAGTCTTGAGCCCCAGTCCAAACCTGCCAAGGTCTCGCGGCTCTCGGTCCTCTAGCGGGCTTTTTGAGCCAGGCCTCATCGCCGCCACCAACTCATTTTCGGTCATTCCTCTGCCATCATCTCTAATGGATATAAAGGATTGAGCACCATCCCACTCAAACCTGATACAAACGTTTTTTGCTATGGCAGAAATGCTGTTATCTACAAGGTCAGCAACAGCAGTACGCAGACTGTATCCGAAGGCCCTCAGTGACTCGACGAGAGCAGAGGGCTCTGGCTGTGCCACATCATAATCATCCGGTGACAGCTCAATGTCGGGAGCTCTTTCCATTTTCACCCAAGAACCCTCTCAGCAGGTTTTCAATTATATCGCTGCTTTTTGTTTCGCACTCCCAGATTATGAGGTGTCTCCAACCTAATTCTGAAAGTTGTTTCTTTACTACTTCGTCACGACGAACATTTGCTTCAAATTTTTTTGTCCAGAACTCTTCTCTGGATTTTGGCGTATACGCAAATTTGCATCCAGGATGCCTGTGCCAAAAACAGCCATGAACAAAAATAACGGACTTGAACTTGGCTAATACAATATCTGGCTTTCCCGGCACGATTGCGCTATGCAGTCTGTATCGATACCCCATTCGAAAAAGTACTTTTCGCACTGCCAGTTCCGGAGCGGTGTCCCGTGACCTGATACGGGACATATTCCAACTGCGCTTTTGGCTGGTCAGCCTGTCTACCATTGTTAGTCCTTAATTCTTTCTAGAACATCTCTAACTATAATTGCAATCTTTAAGGCTAGATATGCCGGGACTGCATTCCCAACCTGATGATACTGCTCGGTTCTCGGACCTTCGAAAAAGTAGTTATCCGGAAAAGTCTGTAGTCTGGCTGCCTCTCTGACCGTAAGGCTTCGGCACTGAGATGGATCATAGTGTATGAAATAATGTCCATCTTTTGATATATGAGAAGTCACGGTTGTTGATGGCTTATGCGCAAGCTGAACCCTGAAGCGGTCATTAAACATTTTCCCGCTAACGCCAACTTTTACGTTTTTATGATTGGGCAATAGAAGCGTCGGAAAATCCGCAAGCACAGGAGAGGTTCCGAATGTTTTCGCATAGGAGGCTGCGAACAGGTATCGGTAAAGATCATCTCTCATATGAGAGCGCGCATCATGATGGGTCAGCGTCATAAGCCGGTCATCCCCATACCAGCTGGTCATTGTCTCTGGCATTACGTATCGATTCGAGCATTTTTGCGATGGGAGGCGCGATGTCGGAGAAACGTAATTTTTCATTATTTCTGAAACAGCATAATCTGAGCCGGTAGACATTTTGTACCAAAGTGTCGTGCTTGCCGACCGAACTATCTGCTGCCACCGCTCTGCGCTGTCCTCATCCTTTGTCACACCGCTTCGAAGGCGCGGCAAACCTCCGATAGTGGCTTGAACACTTGGAGATTCTCGTTTTGTCAGGATCTCTGGCACTACCTTTATATCGTCACGAATCCCAATGATGAAGATTCGGTGTCTTGCCTGCGGAATTCCATACTCTTCAGCTTTGACGAGAAATGAAGCGGGGTCAGCTCCTATACTGAACTCACCTTTTTCGCTGAGAGAGTAGAGGCGATATGTAAGCCCGTTATCACTTTTCCCAATGGCGGATTTTGGATGCGTCAGATCGCGCAGAATCTTTTGGATTACAGGCTCGCCTTTTACGTTTGCAGAAAGCAGCCCTTTTACATTTTCCATCACAAACACTGGCGGATTGTGATCAACAATGATCTTCAAATACTCACGGTACAAAAAGTGTCTTTTATCGTCTTCAAACTCAGGAGAGCCACTCATCCTGGAGCGCCCGACGAGAGAGTATGCCTGACAGGGAGGACCACCAATCAGGACCCATTTTTTTGTATTTCCTAATCGTGTATTTATAATTTTTTGAACGGTATCATGGTTTTCTGGCCCGAGGGAAATGCAAAGTGCCGAACCTTCAACTTTTTTCCATTGTTCTGGATATGCTGCAATCAGCTCTTCTTTAGTTAATTTTCCGCTAATGTATTCATAGTACTCTTTCGGAGCCTTACCTTTTCCAAACAAGCGGAAGAAATGTCTGAGCGTGAGGGTTTTATGGGCAACCTCGTTATGCTCTATCGACACAATGCTGTGAAACGACGAAACCCCATTTCCATTGTGCAGAGCGGAAAAGCCTTCCCCCAGCCCACCAGGACCGGCGAAGAGATCAACTATTGGGTAAGAAATGTTAGTCACTCTCATTCCATATAAATCTTTAATTTTGTCCGACCATAGGCTCTGCAGTCTGGCCTGATCGGCTTCCTCACCGATACGTCACCTAGCGAGCTTCTGATCAAGGCCGCCTGCTTTCGGTTTGCTGATCAATCCAGTTCTCTATCGCCTCTTTTCTGAACCGCCAGCTACCTCCCACTTTGAAGCCGGGAATCTTTCCCTCAGCGGCAAGCCGGTAGGCCGTCTTCTCCGCGAGTTTGAGGTACTCAGCGACTTCTTTAAGGGTCATTATCTCTTCAGGCATCCCATGCGCCTCTATTTTGATAATTGAGAGAATAGAGGAAAATCGGGAAATGACCAATTATAAACGTGAACCTCTGCGCCTCTTGGCTGGGTTCTCTAACGTGATGACGATAGGGAGCATTTGAGCTAGCCAGATCAAGCTGAAGCCCTGTTAATGGTCACAAAGCGCACGTCACCTGCTGCAAGCAGCTCGTCAAACCGAGCTTTTAACGCTGATCGGCTACCAGCATTCTTAACAAGAAAAGGCTGATCAAGGATCTGCAACGTCGCTTCGACTGTGGCGTAGGTTTTCCCCGTACCGGGCGGACCGAAGAAAATCTGATTGAGCGAAGGCATTGCCGAACGTCCTTGTAGGAAAAGTCCGACAACAGTATCTAGATTGCCAGCATGGGTAAAGCGAAGCCTCGGTGGTGTCGTATTTATGTAGCAGCCCTGAGAATGCGACGCAGAGCGTCGCGAACTGCATTCCCACGCGGAGCGTTGGAACGATATGGGTTGCTGAGCCCGATACCTCGCCTGAAGATCGGAATTCCCTGACATCCCCTCCCTCCCCAGTCCGATATCGACACTTTGCCAGCGCCGGTATGCTATGCGCCGGTGCCTAAGAAACACCCAACGTAGATGCAGTGAGTTCATGCATAGCTCCAGATTCCAATCGTTCTAATTGAACGGAAAATCTCGGCTTTGCTGATTCGCTCAGTTGGGTTTTCTTACGCCCGCTCTACGTTGGTCTTTAACGTCATTTCAGTTCATACGTAGAGGTCAGCATGTTAAGCAATCTATTTCGGGCAAGTGCTCGTCAGCCGCACGAGGTGTGTGTCGGTTTAAACCCAACCCCCTTCCACCGCCACAACCGCCAACTCCTCGCCCTCCTCCTCGAAAACCAGCCCTGGTTCAGCGCCCGCGATCTCGGTCGCATGATCGGCTGGCCGTTGAACGAGCGGACGCTGCGCAAGCTGGACGCAGACCAGCACCAGATGATCACGCTCGACCTGCACGGTGAAGCACAGCCAGAACTGATGGTCAGTGAGTCGGGGGCGTACGCGATGATGGTGCATCACTATCACGCGGAGAATCGTGGGTTGCGGCAGTGGATTACTAATGAGGTGGTGCCTGCGTTGCGGGATGGGCAGGTGCCGTTTGATGACTGCACGCCGCACCTGAGCATGCTGCAGTGGCCGGGGTTGTCGGTGAGTATGTTGCACTGGCACAGCGAGCCGTGGATACGGTTGCGAGATATGCCGATGCTCTTGGCGCATCCGCAGATGCAGGTTGATGCGCGGCCGCACCGCTTGGCGAAGTCGTGGTGGCGGGCGGTGTTGCCTGTCTCTCGGTTGGGTTGAATGTGGCGTGATGGTCGTGACGCTGAGTGACGACCATCGTGTTTTTACGGAATCAGTCTTTCAGGCGGCGTCGGTAGTCGCTGATCATTTCTTTGGTGACATCTTCCTTGTAGCAGATCGGTGCGTAACCGCCTTTGCGGCTGTACGCGCTGCGTTTGCCGCATTGGCTGCCGTTGCGAGCGGAATTGTAGGGGCACGGACAATTACCGGGGTAGCTGTCGATGGATTCCTGGATGATGGCTTTGACGATTGAGGCGTCTGTTACCTGGGCTTCTCTGGCGTTTGCGGAGAAGGCACAGAGGAATGCGAGTATGGCGACGAAGCCTGTCCTTGTCTTTTTCATGGCTATTCCTTAGCGAGTGCAGACGAGTGTCTGTTGCAAGGTTTTACCATGATGGTAATGAGCCATCAAATTTTGTTTATTGAGGCGATCTGGGGAGGCATGGCTAGGCTGAGCCTGAAATTTGGTTCGCAAATGATGTACCGCATACATAGGTTTTGCTGCCGGTTCCCGGCAGATCGCGAACAAGTTCGCTCCCACGCCCTGCGGGCAGAAGCTTGGACTTATGAGTGATCCAGCATTCGCGTGAAGGCTTGGATGTGACGCAGAGCGTCACGAGATGCGTGCCAACGCGGAGCATTGGCACGATAGGTATTTCCGAGTGCCTGCGGGGCTACTGCACCCCGCAGGCATCCTCCATCAGAACTGCCAATCCAGCGACAGACCCACGCCGTGGGTTTTATCCCGTGCACCGAGCAAGCCGTTGTAGTCCAGGTTGATGCGTGCATCCTTGCCCAACGCCAGGCTGGCGCGGGCGCCGACTACAGCGGCGTCGCGGTCCATGGAGACGCTTTGTACGTTGAAGCTGTTGCCGGCGCTGGCGAAGGCCAAGTGTTGTTCCGACGAGGTGTCGCTCAGGTTGTGCTGCCAGCCGAGAGTGGCGGAGACGTCGAGTTTTTGTGTGTCGTTGAGGTTGAAGCGGTTTCCGGCGCGCATGCCCAGGGTCGAGAGCACGGTGTCGCGGGTGTCGTCGCTGCCTTTGAGGGCCGTGGCGCCGCCTTTTTCGGTGAAGCTGTCGCTGTCGAAGTGTACGTAGGCCAGGTTGGCAAATGGCTCCAGTGCCAGCGGTTGCAGGTTCAGGCGGTAGGCGGCTTCGGTGAAGACCTGGCTTGACTGGGCGTCGCGCTTGACCTTTTGACGGTCGGAAAACGCGCCGAATTGCAGGTCGCGTTTCACGTCGATGCGGTGCCAGCTGTGCGACGCGCCTGCGGTGAGGCGCAGTGCGCCCTGTTCGTGGCCGATGTAGGCGCCCAGGTGGTAGCTGTCTGCCGAGGCCCGCGAGTGGGTGTCGTCGCCGAGGCTCAGCGAGGTGTCGCTGTAACCTGCCATCGCGCCCAAACGGGTGTGTTCGCTGATCAGGCCGTCGACGCCTGCCAGCAGGCCGCCCAGCGATGAGGTCGAGCTGGCGCTGTCGCTGCTGCCGCTGTTTTTGCCCCATGCGCCGAGCGCTTTGACCCATACCGAGTTATCTTCAGTGCCCGCTGCTGGCTGGTCGTACAGCCCTTCGACGCGCAGGCGATCACCCACGGCGTCGCGCAGTTGGCGGCTGTCGTTGATCAATTGCGTGGCGATGGCCGGGTGCACTTCGCCGGACAGTTGGGTGAATGCGCGACGTGCGCTGGCAGTGTCCTGGCTGAGGATGATGCTCTCATAGACGGAGTTGCCCGCACTCAGTTGCTCAATGGCCTGGGCCACGCTGCGTTGATTGGACGTTTGCGCCGCGCTGGCGAAGCTGTCGCCATTGCGCTCCAGGGCCAGGGTTACGCCAGTGCCGGTGTAAGCCAGGTTGCCGTCGAGGAATGCGTAGTTATCCGTCACCGAACCAAACTGACCCTGAATGCCGCCAGACGCTTGCAGTACGTTGAACTGCTGACCCAGAACGCTGCGGGTCTGGCTGCTGCTGAGCAGTGCGGGATTGTCGTTTTCCAGAGACAGGGCCATGTTGGCACCGCTCACAGTCGCGGTGCCGCCGACCACGATGCGGTCGCTGGCAGTGGGCGAGAATTCAACCGCGTAGGTCGAGCCCGGTGCCAGGTTGAGGTTGCCCGCCACTTGCAGGGTGCCGATGGAGTTGCCCGGCGCGACGGTGCCGCCACGGTTGGCGGTCAGCGACGCGACGCTGCCATTGCCGCCCAGTACGCCGCCGTTGTTGACGGTGACCGCAGAGGCCAGCGAGCCGTTGATGGCCAGGCGTCCTTGATTGACCAGCGTTGGGCCGCTGTAGCTGTTGGCCCCGGTCAGCACCAGGGTGCCGATGCCTTGTTTGGTCAGGCCGCCATGGCCGGAGATGTTGTTGCTCCACACGTCCAGCCCGCATTGTGGCCCGGTGCAAGTGCGTTGGGTCGGTTTGCCTGCGTCGACAATCGCACCGACGCCGGGCAAGTCCACAACGAACTGGCTGTCGCCGTAGGCGCCGTCGATACGGAATTCGGCAGGAATATCTGCCTCGGTGACGAACATGCTCGGGCCGTTGACTGCCTTGCCGAGGTTGATCATGCCCCAGCCGTATAGCGCGTCGACGCCCGGTGCGCCAAGGTCGGTGGCGGTGGTTTTCAGCACGTCGGCGACCTGCGCGCCGGTCATGTACGGGAAGCGCTCCATCAGCACAGCCATACTGCCTGCGACGTGAGGTGCGGCCATCGAGGTGCCGTTCTTGTTGGCCCAACCGACGGTCAGGTCTGCAAGGCTGGTGCCGTTGAGCACCGAGCTGTAGATGCGCGTGCCTGGTGCCGAGACGCAGAAGCTGGCGGTGTAGCCGCAGCGTGACGAGAAGGTGCTCAGGGTGTACGGCGTGGTTGCAGCTGCGGCGGCGTCGGGGTTTTGTTGCAGGGCGGCGACGGTCAGCCAGTTGGGTGCGATTTCCGGTACGAAGTAGCCGAGCCCGGCCATCGCGTCCGGGTTGTTGAGGTTGTAGTCGTTGCCCGCGGCGAAGATGGTCACGACACCGCTGCGTGCGGCATCGATAGCGCCCTGATACGCGCCGCCTGGACGGGTGCCGAGGATCTGGCGGATCTGATCGAACTGCACTTGCGCGTCCTGCACGGTGAAATGCGGGAAGGCCGGGTCGCGACCGCCCTTGCTGAAGCGATCAGTAATGCCGATGCCCCAGCTGTTGTTGATGACCCGCGCGCCGCTGTTGACCAGCGCGTTCCAGCCAGCCTGATACACCGCGCCGTCGTTGCCCAGCACGATGCCGTCTTCCGGGCCTGGGTCGCCGTTGTCGGCGCTGATGATTTGCGCGTTGTAAGCCACGCCATGCATCGGCCCGCCATCACGATCGCCACCGGCGATGCCGCCCACGTGGGTGCCGTGGTTCCCGAGTTTGCCGCCGGAGTCCAGGCTCGGTGCGCCGTCGTAACGGAAAGCGTCGCCCGCCTTCACCGGGATATACGGGTCGGTGTATTCACGGATACCGCTGGTGACCAGGTTGATCACCTTGTTGGCGCTGGAAAACTCCGGATGCGGGGCATAGACCGGCTGGTCGAAGATGCCCAGTTTGATGCCCTTGCCGGAGTAACCAGCGGCGTAGGCTTGATCGGCATTGATCGCGCCCAGCCCCCAGTCGGCGTTGAATTCGGCGCTGCGCCAGCTGGCAGCATTGCCGGCCTGCCCTGCTTCCACATAGGGTGCGGCATGTGCCACGCCCAAGGTCGCGAGGTAGCAGGCCAGTGCGCCGCAAGAGGCGCGGTTGATGGCGCGAATGGCCTGACCGAGTGGTTTGACAGAGGTGTGTCGGGTGGTGGATGCATCTTTCATGAAACGACCGTCCTTAGTTAACGCGCACGAATCTCCGCGCGCATGCATCTGCATGCGCGTCGTTCTTTTTGATTGGGGGGTTGGTTTGAGGGTTGGTTTGGGTGAGGCCGGGTTTAGAACTGCCAGTTAAGGCTCAGGCCGACACCGTGGCTTTTTTCCCGGCTGGCCAGTTGGCCGCTGTAGTCGAGGCTGACCCTGGCGTCCTTGCTCAACGCTAAGCTGGCATGAGCACCGACCAGCGCGGCGTCACGGACCAGCGGCGAGCTTTCGATACCGAAACTGCCACCGCCCGAGGCAAATGCCAGGTGCTGCTCGGAATCGGTGTTGCTCAGGTTGTGCTGCCAGCCGAGGCTGCCCGACAGGTCGATTTTCTGTCGGTCGCTGATCGCGATGGTTTTCAGCGCCCGTACACCGAGAGTGCTCAGCACCGCATCGCGGTTATCGCTACCGGCAGACAGCGCCGCCGCATCGCCCTTCTCACTGAAGCTGTCGGTGTTGAGGTGGACGTAGGCCAGATTGGCGAACGGCTCAAGCGTCGCGGGTTGCAAGTGGATGCGATACGCCGTCTCGGTGAACACTTGCGTGCTCTGGGCATCGTGTTTGGTTTTCTCTTTGCCAGCAGCACCGCCGACCTGCACGTCGCGTTGTGCGTCGATACGATGCCAACTGTGCGCGCCGCCGAGGGTCAGGCGCAGTGCGCCGATTTCATGGCCGAGGTAAGCGCCCAGGTGGTAGCTGTCCACCGAAGCCCGGGAATGCGTGCCGGAGCCCATGTTCAATGAGCTGTCGCTGTAGCCCGCGACCACGCCCAGACGTGTGTCATCGGCAAGGTTGCCATCGACACCGGCCAGCAGACCGCCAATCGAGGTGGTGTAACCGGCGGTGTCGTCACGCGAGTCGGTCTTGCCCCAGGCACCCAGGGCTTTGATCCAGACATTGTCTTGTGCAGCCGTGTTGCCATCCGTGCCGAATACGCTGGCCCCGAGACGCTCACCCACTGCATCGCGGATCTGCCGGCTGTCGTTGATCAGCACGCTGCCAATGGCCGGGTAGATCTCGCCGGACAGTTGCTGAAAGCTGTCTCGGGCAGCAGCTGCGCTTTGAGTCAGCAACAGGTTTTCGTACACCGCGTTGCCTGCGCCAAGCTGTTCGGCAGCGGTTGCTACGGCAGATTGATTCGGGGTTTGGGCGACGCTGCTGAATGCGCTGGTTTGCTCGACGTTCAGCGCGACGCCGGTGGCTGCGTAGTCGAGTCGGCCACCCAGAAACGCGTAGTTCGAAGTCACTGAGCCGAACTGGCCGTTCACGCCATTGGCGGCTTGCAGCACGTTGTACTGGCGACCTACGACGCTTTGGATCGGTGCAGAACTCAAGGCCACCGGCGTCGCGTTCTCCAGCGCCAGCGTCATGTTCGCGCCTGACACGGTGGCGCTTCCGGTGGCGACGATGCGGTCACTGGCGGTGGGCGAAAGCTCGACGGCGTAGGTCGAACCCGGTTGCAGGGTGACATCACCGTTGACCTGCAACGTACCGATGGAATTACCCGGCGCAACGATACCGCCACTGCGCGCTGTCAGCCCACCGATCTGGCCGTTACCGCCCAGCGTGCCGCCCGCATTGACCTGCACAGCGGAAACCAGCGAGCCGTTGACCGACAGCACGCCGCCATTGACCAGGGTATCGCCTCGATAGGTGTTGGCACCTTGCAGAATCAGTCGACCGGCACCGGATTTGATCAGGCTGCCTTGGTACTGACGCTGAGCGGCTGCGGCGGCACGCGCGGTGCCGGTGGCGTAATCGGCTTGGTCCTGCTGGCTGGCGGTGCTGGCAACGCCGTTTTGCCAGCCTTTGCTGATCAGGGTTTGCTGCCAGGTGGCCTGCTCGGCAGTGTCTTCGGCCTGACGCTGAAGCAGCGCCTGATCGGAAATATCGTTGCTCCATACATCACTCACACCGGCACCCAGGTTGGCGTCGAAGGTGCCGAGCAATTGACCGGGACCGCGCATCGCCCGCTCAAGATCGGCCACGCCCCAGCCCACGCTGTTGGTCGGTGCCTGAGTGACCGAGCCATCGAGCTGGGTGGCGGTGGTCAGCAACACTTGCAGCGCCTGCTCGTTATTCAGGTACGGGAAGCGTTCCATCACCAGTGCCAGCGCCCCGGTGGCGTGCGGTGCAGACATCGAGGTGCCGGACTTGATCCCGTAACCGCCGCCGGGCACGGTGCCGTTGATCAGACGCCCGGGCGTGGTGATGCACCAGTATTTGGACAGGCCGCACTGGTTGTAGCGCTGACCGTTGCTGCTGTCGAGGCCCGATACAGCCAGCCAGTGGCCTTCGAGGTCTGGCTCGAAATACGGCAACGACGCCCGCACGCTGGCATTGGCGTAACCGCTGTTGCCTGCGCTGAACACGTTGATCACGCCCTTGCGCGAGACGTTCGCCGCTTCGTCCAGCCAGGTTCCACGGTTGTAGTGCTGAGCGTAGGCCGCACGCACACCTGCCTCGGTGGCGTAGGTCACGTCGGATGGCTGGCTGCCCCAGCTGTTGTTGATGGCGCGTACTCCGGCATCTGCCAACGCCCCATACACCGCCTTGAAATACTGCGGGTCCGGGCTCGGGCCGAACAGGAAGCTGTCGTTTTGATTGGTGTTGCCGACGTAGATCTGTGCGTTGTACGCCACGCCATGCACGCCGACGCCATCGCGCGCTGCGCCCATGGTGCCGGTGACGTGCGTGCCGTGGGTGTCGTTGTTCGGGTTGATGGCGCCGGTGATGCTGAACGGCGAGCCGTCAACGTAAGTGCCGGTAGCGGTGACTGCGTGGTAGCGGGATGGCGTGGCTTCCGGGTGGGACGGGTCGAAACCCGAGTCCAGCGCACCGATCTTGACGCCTGCGCCAGTGATACCAGCGGCGTAGGCCTGATCAGCCTGAATACGCCCCAGGCCCCAGTCGCTCTGGAATTCTGCCGAACGCCAACTGGCAGCGTCATCCGGTTTGCCCTGCTCGACATAATCCGCGTAGGCAGAGCAGCCAAACGTAAAAGACAACGCACAAAGAGCACCGCTTGCTACTGGTTTAAACGAATAACGGACAGCACCCAAACGCTTGGACTTTCGCATCCCTGCACACCTGATAATGGTCGGCTCTTCATTGAGCGATTCCAGAACATAGTCTGCAGTTATGCACTTGGCAACAGATTTATTTCAATTCTGATACAAGTTTCAGGACATAAGGATAATGCATCACTGGATATATAGTTCAGTGATATCCGATTGAATGCATTGAGTTTGTTTGGTTTTTTGATATGGAGGTAATTGAATTGAGTAGTGGCAATTTAATTGCACGCTCTCCACTTTTTCTAGTTTTCCAGTCAGTATCTTCAACAACTTCAGTTAAGCGTCTTATTTATTCGGATATACCAATAATTGTCCGACAATAATTGATAATCACCCAAATGGAGTCTGCGTTACGGCAAACAGATGACGCGGAGCGTCATGAAATGCATGCCCACGCGGAGCGATGGGCACGATAGGTGGTGGGGTCGAGATTTGTGTGAACGCACGCAGCCGCAATACCGCGACCCTCGTTACCACGCTGCGCGTGGTAATGCCGCTCAGGACGCCTGTGTCCTCTTCGGGCTACGTCTTCTGAAGTCAGGCTGGGGTATGGGTAGCGGTTGCTGTGTGAACGCAACCAGGCGCAATACCCCCAACTCTCGTTACCACGCTCCGCGTGGTAATGCCGTTCTGGACGCTCTGCGTCCTCTTCGGGCTACGCCTTCTGAGGTCAGGCTGAGGTCCGGACAATGGAGTTGTAGTGTGAACCCACCCAAGCGCAATACCCCCAATTCTCGTTACCACGCTCCGCGTGGTAATGCCGTTCTGGACGCTCTGCGTCCGATCCAGAGAGCGCGGAACAGCGCAGATAGATTCTGGGGTCTGCGATCAGCGCACATGGCCAAATCCAACCCAGATCATCGTTACCACGCTCCGCGTGGTAATGCCGTTCCGGACGCTCTGCATCCTCTGCGCATGCTTAGCGACTGAACCGCTCGGCCAGGCTGTGCAGGTACTGCGCCATTTCTTCCAGTTCGCCGCTGATCTGCGAGCCTTGCTGCGCCTGGCTGGCACTCTCGTCGCAGAGTTGCGCGATACGGGTAATCTGCTGGCTGATGTTTTCCGCAACGTGGCTCTGTTCTTCAGACGCCGAGGCCATTTGCTGGCTCATGCCGGTGATGCGGGTCACCGACTGGCTGATGCCGTCCAGCGCCTTCTGCACGGCTTCGACGCTGGCGACGCTTTCCTGGGAGATCTGCTCGCCTTTGTTGGCGGTCTGCACCGCACGGTCAGCACCATCACGCAGCGAGGTGATGATTTGCTGGATCTGCTCGGTCGAGGACTGCGTACGGGAAGCCAGTGAGCGAACCTCGTCAGCCACCACCGCAAAGCCACGCCCCTGCTCACCGGCACGGGCCGCTTCGATGGCTGCGTTAAGCGCCAGCAGGTTGGTTTGTTGAGCGATGGAGGTGATCACATCGACCACGCTGCCGATTGATTGCGTGGCGCTGGCCAGTTCACCCACAGCGTTGCCGATGTCGGTGACCGAGTTGGCCATGTGCCGAATCGCCAACAGGCTTTCATCAGCCAGACCACGCCCCTGCTGCGCCAGTTTGTCGGCTTCCTCGGCGGCGTGGGCAGTGTTCTGTACGTTATGGGTCACTTCCTGAATGGTCGCCGCCATCTGATTGATGGCCGTAGCCGATTGATCCGCCTCACTGCGCTGCTGGTCCAGCGACTCGGCCTGACGCAACGACAGTTGCGCAGAACGCCCGGCATGCTGGCGTACGCTCTCGCCGGTATCGGCCAGGCGCGTCAGGGCAGTTTGCAGGCGGGCCTCTTCGCTGAGCATGGCCAGATCGAGTTGCGCCTGCGGGCCACGGTTGTCGCTGTAGGTCAGCGCAACCAAAGAACTGATGAACGCTTTGGGGTGTTCTTCGAGGGTGTTGCGAATGCTGCGGCGCTGACGCATTTCCAGAAAACCGCCCAGCACCACCATTACAATCGGAATCATGATGATCGAAGGCAGATCGTCGAGCAGGTAGACGCCGACAGCGAGTGCCAGGGCGCAGAGGATCATCGGTAGCTGACGAACCAAGTGATAGGCCGCCGAGCTGGTTGCCGACACCGCCGACTTACCAGCACGCAGCCGTGCATACAGTGCTTCTGCTCGACGAACCTGGTCGCGGGTCGGCAACGAGCGTACGGACTCATAGCCGACGATTCGACCGTTTTCATACACCGCCGTCACGTAGGCGCTGACCCAGTAATAATCACCTTGCTTGGAGCGATTCTTGACCACGCCCATCCACGGCTTGCCCTGCTTGATGGTTTCCCACATATGGGCGAACACCGAAGCCGGCATATCCGGGTGGCGCACAAGGTTATGCGGCTGGCCGACCAGTTCTTCGCGGGTAAAACCGCTCAACGCGACGAACGCATCGTTGCAGTAGGTAATGTGGCTATTGAGGTCGGTGGTGGAGATGAGGCGTTCAGATGCCGGAAAAGTCCGTTCAGTCTGCGTGATAGGCATGTTGACGCGCATTAATAATTCACTCCGTGATAATGCTTGATATGCCGGGCGTGTGCTGAAGGTGTAGCACAACCCTTCAGGGTGGCAACCGGCAGTCCTCGTGCACTGTTATCGCCCACAAAACTCAGGGCTTTAGCGACAGGCGGCAATTAGGTGTGGCGGGGAACAGCAGACGGGCATGATTGCCACGTGGGAGTTTGCGTCCTGACGAGGATGCCTGCACCATGCCGCCCCTGGACGCGACGCGACTCAAGGCACCTTTATGGCACGCAACACGACATCTGCTCTGGCGGCATTGATCCGCACGTTTCGCAGGCTACTGAGCAGGGTTGCCGGTCAGACAGCGGATCAGCAACAACATGTGCAGCCCACCAAACCCGCAGCACACTCACCGCAACCGCAAAAGCCTGTCAAAACCAGCCGCGCCAAGCGCCCGGAAAAGCGTCGTGAACCGGCCACACCAAAGCTGCCGGCAAAGCCCGCAGCGCCCGCGTGTCCGCACTGTAAAAAAAACATGGTGATCAAGGTGGCCCGGACCGGCAAGAATGCCGGTGAGTTCTGGGGCTGCGTGGCGTATCCGAAATGCCGGGGCATTCGGCCGATCTTTCGTTAAACGCCAGACCGGTCACGCCCGCTCAAGGAAACAACGGGTTCAGCTGATGCCCGCCAACAGCTCCCGCGCCATGCGCCGATGCTCCTCGTCGGACTCGGCAATGACCTGTTGCAGAATTTCACGAGCCGACTCGAGATCGCCCTCCTCGATCAGCACCTGCGCCTGATTGATCTGGCTGAGTGGTGGCTCTTCAAGGTCCAGCAGGTCGAACTCTGCGTCGTCGCTCATGAAACTGTCGAGAAAGTCATCGCTCAGGTCGTCAGCAGCGACAGGTGCCACCACTTCGATGGGCTCGATGACATCGGGCTCGGAGAAATCACTGAGGAACTGCTCATCCGAGAGCTCAAAGACTTCCGGCAGTTGAGTCAGGTCCGAAGAAAAACCAGGGTCGACGTCAGCGGGAGCTGGCGCAGCAGTCGCCGCTGCTGGCTTGATGCGCGGCGGCGGGCTGTCGAACGGATCGACCAGATCCCAGTCGGCATCCATCGACAGGTCATCGAGGTTCAACTGAAACTCGTCCTGCGGATTCAGCGCCGCTGCGGCGGTTTCGTCCAGCTGCGCCGCGGTTTCAGGCTCCAGGTCGGGCTGCAGGTAGGCGGCAGACTCGGGCTCGGGCTCGGACTTTTCGAAAGACAGCGCGGTAGCCGCGACCGCAGCGGCAGGGACGACCGCCGCCACAGGCGCAACTTCGGCGGCCTTGATTTGTGGAAAGCGGTCGCGGATGTCTTGAATGGTCTGAGGATCAACACCGTGCTCCAGCGCCGATTGCTCTTCCCGAACAAAACCGCTGCCGTCGCCCTGCTCCGCCAACAATTCCAGCAAGCGGATGCGAATGTCATCACGCTCCGGCTGCTTTTCCAGAGCGCTGCGCAGAATGCCCATCGCCTCGGTAAAGCGCCCGTAGGCAATGTAAATGCTGACGCCGTCCAGCGCATCCGGCGTAGAGCCAGCCGAACGTTGCGCTGCCGGTGGTTTGGTCGCTGGCGGGGTCGGTGGTGGCTGCACCACGGGCTGTGGCGCAACGGCGGGCACTTCGAACACCGGAAGCATGGTCGCCTGAGCAGGTTTGATCAGTTGCTCATCCGGCGCAACAGCAGGTGCTGCGGACTGTTTGCGCTGCTGGCGTCGTCTCGAATAAGCAAACGCTACAAGCAGAAGCACAATCAACACGGCAGCAAGCAGTATCGGCAGGCTCAGGAATGAATCGGTGCCTGGCGTGGGGGCAGCGACCGGTTGAGCAGGAGTAGCCGGAGTTATTGCAGGTGCGGCAGGCGTGGCAGGTCGGGCAACGGATTGCGCAACGGCAAGATCACTGCGCAGCGCGGTGATTTGCTTGTCCTTGCCACTCATCTGCTCTTGCAATTCTTGAGTCTGGGCTTTGAGCGCCTCCAGCGATTGAGCCAGTTGCTGGTTTTCAATGGCTGCCGCCGACAGTTGCTCGGCGGTGCGCTGCAACTCGGCAGGCTTGGGTGACGACGCCTCCGGGCTGGCGGCAGGCGCAGCGGCACTTGGCAATACCGCGGAATCGGGCAGCAACAAATCCTGGCCAACTTTAAGCGCGGAACCGGCGCCCGCCGCGAATGCCTGCGGATTGAGCAAACGAATGCCGTCTGCCAGCTGGCTTGCCGAAACCTTGTTACCCGGCCCTTGCAAACGGCTGGCAATGCCATTCAGGGTATCGCCATTGGCAACCGTGTAATGCTTGCCCTGCACGGCGGCCGGTGGCGCGACCGGCATGCGGCTTTCCTGCGCCGAGGCCGTCGAACGTTGCGTGTTGCGGCTGCGCGTGGCGGCCAGACCTTGCGGTGAGGTGGCAGGATCAAGCAACACCGTATATTCGTGCAGCAAATCGCCATTCGGGCGCGCCAACTGGACGAGAAAACTCAGGTAGGGCTCGGTGACCGGTTTGGTGGAAACCACCCGGATCACGCCGCGATCGCCGCGCAGCACAGGGGTGAAGCGCAGGTCGTTGAGAAAGAACACCCGCTCTATGCCCGCCTTGGCAAAAGCCTCGGGCGACGCAAGCCTGGCAACAACGTCTTCGTTGCTCAGACCGCCAGTCTCCAGCAGCTGGATCTCGGCATTCAGCGGCTGGTTGAGCGCCGAGTGCAAAGTGATTTCACCCAGCCCAAGCGCAGACGCCAGCGTAGAGCAGGCCAGCAATGACGCCGCTATGACGCTCTTGCAAAACACCCTGCGCGCCCTGCGACCTGCACCTTCAACAGCAGCCAGTGAACTCTTCAGCATGCGAACCCTTATAGAAACCACAGCAGGCTTCTCACGTAATCAGTTGGACTTCAGTATCCGTTGCACGATTATGGTTGAGAACGCCCGGCTTCGTCTCAGGATCTTTCCAGATTGGCCAGAATCTGCGAGTGCACCCGCATGCTGACGCGCAAATCTTCCTCGCTCACGCCCTCGAACAGCTCGATACGCAGCACATTGGCGATGGTTTCAATTTTTTCAATCAGTGGCAAGGCAGTATCACTGAGCAGGATCTTTTTCGCGCGTCGATCCTCGACCACCGCCTGGCGCTGAACCAGGCCCTGCTTTTCAAGACTGTCGAGCAAACGCGCCAGGGTCGGCCCTTCGACGCCCACGCTTTGCGCAAGCTCGCGCTGGGTGGGCGGTTCGGTGAACCGGGCGAGGTGCAGCAGGACCAGCCAACGCGCCTGAGACAGGCCAAGATCGGCAAGCCGACGATCCAGTTCGGCGCGCCAGCCCCGGGTGAGATGTCCGAGTTGCATCCCGAAACGGTGTTCATCAGTCAATGGCATAAGGAAACTCATGATTCAAACTAATTATTAGCGAGCTAAGCATGGTCCTTATGTTCAGGCAAGCGCGGGACGGTGACGTTTCGTCGCACGCTGTTATACCTCAAATTCCGATTGCAACGCCGCTCGCACGCAATACAAAACGCCCTCCGGCACCCGCCCGGCAAACTGCTCGGCAATCGCCGACACCGGTGGTAGTTCTCCTTCGCCATCGAGAAAGGCATCCTGAACCTCGCCCAACAGGTCTTCCGGTAAGTCCAGTGCCTGCTCGATGGACAGCTGCTGCTTGCCGATGGCCTCGGCCAACAGGGTGTAGACATTCTTTTCCGAGCACTGCAACTGACCGGCAATCTGCGTAGGGGTCATGCCGGCACGCGCCAGGCTGATCAGCTCATGGCGTACATCGGCCACCACCCGTGGCGCCTCGGCCTTGCCACTGAGCACTTCAAGAAAGGCCTCGCCGTAACGCTCCAGCTTGCGCGCGCCCACGCCGCCCACTCGGGCCATCTCGGCCATTGATCCGGGTTTGCTGCGCAGCATTTCCAGCAGGGTCGAGTCCGGGAAAATGACGTAAGGCGGCACGGCATGTTCCTCGGCCAGCTTGCGCCGCAAGGCACGTAAGGCCTCCCACTGCTCGCGCTCTTCGCCGCGCACCAGTTGGCTCGCCGGGCTGCCGGAACTGCTCTTTGAAGTGGTTTGTGGCTTGAGGTCGCGGCGCAGTTCCAGAGTAACTTCGCCACGCAGCAGAGGCCGGCACGTGTCGCTCAAGCGCAGGCCGCCATAGCCTTCAAGGTCGATGTCTGCCAGCCCGCGCGCCACCAGTTGGCGGAACAACGAGCGCCATTCGGCCTCGGTGCGTGCCTTGCCGACCCCGAACACCGACAGATGCTGATGGCCGAAGCTTTCTACCTTGTCGTTGGATTTGCCCAGCAGCACATCGACCAGATGACCGACGCCATAACGCTGGCCGGTACGGTAGATGGCCGACAGCGCCTGACGCGCAGGCTCGGTGGCATCCCAGGTCTGCACGCCATCGACGCAGTTGTCGCAATGGCCGCACGGGTTGGGCATGTCTTCGTCGAAATAGGCCAGCAGGGTCTGCCGACGGCAACGGGTTTCTTCGCACAAGGCGAGCATGGCGTCGAGCTTGTGCTGCTCCAGACGCTTGTGGCGCTCGTCGCCTTCGGAGTTCTGCAACATCTGCTTGAGCATCAGCACGTCTTGCAGACCGTAAGCCATCCAGGCATCGGCAGGCAGGCCATCACGCCCGGCCCGGCCGGTTTCCTGATAGTAGGCCTCAAGCGATTTGGGCAGGTCCATGTGCGCCACAAAACGCACGTTGGGTTTGTCGATGCCCATGCCGAACGCGATGGTCGCCACCATGATCAGCCCTTCCTCATTAAGGAAGCGTTTCTGGTTGGCAGCACGTGTTTCCGAGGGCAGCCCGGCGTGATACGGCAGCGCGGGATAGCCGTTTTCGCTCAGAAAAACGGCCACTTCATCGACTTTCTTGCGCGACAGGCAGTAGACAATGCCAGCATCGCTGCGCCGTTCGGAGAGGAACGCCAGCAGCTGTTTGCGCGGCTGTTCCTTGGGCACGATGCGATAGAAGATGTTTGGCCGGTCGAAGCTGGACAGAAAGCGCTCGGCGTTCTGCAGGTGCAGGCGCGTGACGATTTCTTCGCGGGTACGCTTGTCGGCGGTGGCGGTCAGCGCGATGCGCGGCACATCCGGAAACAGCTCGGCCAGTTGCCCCAATTGCAGGTACTCAGGGCGGAAATCATGACCCCATTGCGATACGCAGTGCGCTTCATCAATCGCAAACAGGGCAATTTGAAGGTTTTGCAGGAACGACAACATGCGCGGCTGCACCAGGCGCTCCGGGGCGAGGTAAAGCATTTTGACTTCGCCCAGGCGAATGCGGTTGGCCAGCTCACGCTGTTGCTCGGCACTGAGGGTGGAATTGAGTGCAGCAGCGGACACACCCAGTTCATCCAGCGTGGCAACCTGATCGTCCATCAGCGCGATAAGCGGCGAGACGACCACACAGAGCCCCTCACGCAACAGCCCCGGCACCTGAAAACACAGGGACTTGCCACCACCGGTCGGCATCAGCACCAGTGCATCGCCACCGTTGGCTACACGCTCGATAATGGCACCCTGGCGACCACGAAAGCTGTCGTAACCGAAGATGTCTTTAAGTACGCGTTGTGCCTGCTCAAGCATAGAAACCCCGGAATATCCTGCTGCACTGCAAAACGGGGGAGTATACCCGAGCGCTCGGGAGCAATGGATGGCTCGGACATGAGCGGTCGAAATTAACCGCAATTGGCCTGCGCGCTGGCGCCAAGGACGCTCAGGGCCTAGAATCCAGCATCGTTTATTTTCAAGGTAGCGCTTCCATGTCCTTCGCTGAGCAATTAACCCGCCTGCAAGTCTTCCTCGATGCAGATGAACTGCACGAAGAAGCACTGGACTACGTGGCCGCTCATGGCTACCTGACCGCCCTGTCCATCTGTGCCGAAGACGTGCCGGAGCGCGAGTGGATCGACGCGCTGTTCTCCGAGCCGCCGCAGTACAGCAGCGAGGCGCAACAGACAGAAGTCGAAGCCACGCTGATCGCACTCAAAGCACACATTGCCCGCCAGCTGGCGTCGGACGAAGAGTTCGAACTGCCGTGTGATCTCGACCTGGGCGACGATCCGGATGATTCGGACCTGCGTGGCTGGTGCATCGGCTTCATGGAAGGCGTATTCCTGCGTGAAAACGCCTGGTTCGAAAGTGCCGAGGAAGAAGTCAGCGAAATGCTCCTGCCGATTATGGTCGGTTCGGGCCTGTTCGATGAGCAGCCGGAGTTCGCCGACATTGCTCAGGACGCCAACCTGATGGACGACATGATCGTACAAATCCCCGAAGCACTGACCGCCCTGTACCTGCTCTGCCAGGCTCCGGACGAAAAGCCGGCGATCCTCAAGCCCCGCCACCACTGAGTCGGCGCCTATGGCGCAAGACTCACCGCGCACCAGCCGTCACCGCTCGGTGCGCTATCTGCTGATAGCGGTTGGCTGGTTGAGCGTGGTATCGGGCGTCATCGGGATATTCCTGCCGGTGTTGCCCACCACGCCCTTTCTGCTGCTGGCCGCCGCCTGCTTCGCGCGCAGCTCTCCACGTTTCTACCACTGGCTGGTCAACCACCCGCAGCTCGGCCCGTGGATTCGAGACTACCTTGAAGGCAACGGCATCCCGCTCAAGGGCAAGGTGTACGCAATCGGCCTGATGTGGTTGAGCATCGGCCTCTCGTGCTACCTGATCGCACAGCCTTGGGCACGAGCCTTCATGCTGACCAGCGCGGTGCTGGTGACCATTTACATCGTCAGGCAGAAAACGCGCCCGCCTCGCAAATGATGCCCCGCTGCGCCCGCCATTGCCGATGCAGGCAGGCAAGCGGTTCAGACGATCACTTCTTCTTGTCTTTGCCGAACGCCTTTTCCAGCGCCTCGTTGATCGTGCGTAACACCTTGACCCTCGCCCAGCGCTTGTCGTTGGCCTCGATCAGCGTCCACGGCGCAATTTCGGTGCTGGTGCGATCCACCATGTCACCCACTGCCTGGCGGTAATCCGGCCATTTCTTGCGGTTGCGCCAGTCGTCTTCGGTGATCTTGTAGCGCTTGAACGGGATCTTTTCGCGCTCTTGAAAACGTTCCAGCTGGGTCTGCTGATCGATGGCCAGCCAGAATTTGACCACCACAATGCCTGCATCCGTGAGCTGCTCTTCGAAGTCATTGATTTCGGCGTAAGCGCGCTTCCAGTCGGACTCGCTGCAAAAGCCCTCGACCCGCTCGACCAACACCCGGCCGTACCACGAACGGTCAAAAATAGTGAATTTGCCGCGCGCCGGTATCTGCCGCCAAAAACGCCACAAATACGGCTGAGCGCGTTCATCCTGAGTCGGTGCAGCAATCGGTACGATAGCGTACTGCCGCGGGTCGAGCGCCGCTGCAACACGACGTATCGCGCCGCCCTTGCCTGCCGCGTCGTTGCCTTCGAACACGGCCACCAGTGCATGGCTTTTCATGCGTTTGTCGCGCATGTTGCCGGACAGGCGAGCCTGCTCGGTGATGAGCTGCTGTTGGTAGTCGTCCTTGCTCAGGTGCAGGCTCAGGTCGAGGCTGTCCAGCAGAGTCAACTCATTGTCATGGATCGCCAACGGGCCAACGGTGAGCGCAGCGGGCTCGGGTTCGACCTTGTTCAGTGCAGCCTGCATGCCTTCCAGCAGCAGGCGGCCAACCGTCAGGCTGCGGTAGTTGGCGTCCACGCCTTCGATCACATGCCAGGGCGCATATTCGCGGCTGGTGCGGCGCAGCACCCGCTCACCGAAGCGCACGAACTTGTCGTAAGTCTTGGACTGCTGCCAGTCCAGCGGGCTGATGCGCCAGCTGTGCAGCGGATCATCCTTGAGGGTTTTGAGGCGCAGCTTCATCTGTTTTTTGGACAGGTGAAACCAGAATTTGAAGATCAGCGCGCCTTCGTCACAGAGCATCTTTTCCAATCGCTCGGCACCGCTGATGGCCTGATCGAGTACCGCGTCCTTGAAGCGCCCGTGAACCCGGTCCTGGAGCATCTGGCTGTACCAGTTGCCGAAGAAAATACCCATGCGGCCCTTGGCCGGCAATTGCCGCCAGTAACGCCAGGCGGGTGGATGGGCCAGCTCTTCGTCGGTCTGCTGATCGAAGGTGCGTACCTCGATCAGGCGCGGGTCCATCCATTCGCTGAGCAGTTTGACGGTCTCGCCCTTGCCTGCGCCCTCTATGCCGTTGATCAGCACGATGATCTGCCGACCGGCCTGCTCGTGCAGGTCTATCTGCGCTTCCAGCAAGGCTTCGCGCAACTCGGGCAAAGCAGCTTCGTAGGTCTCGTCGTCAATGGCATGACCGATTTCAGCGGATTCAAACATGCACAACTCCTGATTGGGGATGGCTCAGAGAACGCCCGGTGGACAACCCTCAGTGAGCATTCTGACCACCGATTGCAGGCATCGGTCAATCCGCGCAGCAGTGATCGCACTTTTATCCTCGCACACGGCTAAAATGCGCCCACTGCCACCGCTGAGCCTGACATGACCATTACCCGCCACGCCCGGATAGACTGGGACGAACAAGGCAACCCGCGTTCCCGCGATTTCTCCGATGTCTACTTTTCCACCGAGTCCGGTCTGGACGAAACGCGCCATGTGTTTCTGGTGCAGAACGACCTGCGTCGGCGTTTCAGCGAGCTGCCGGAGGACGGCAGGCTGATCATTGGTGAAACCGGATTCGGCACCGGGCTGAATTTCCTCTGTGCCTGGCAGTTGTTCGACGAGTGCGCGCCCGCCAATGCGCGCCTGCAGTTCGTCAGCGTCGAGAAATACCCGTTGAGCCGCGCCGACCTGCAACGCGCCCTGGCATTGTGGCCGGAGCTGTCGCCGTTCGCGGGTCAATTGCTCGATCAATATGTGGCTGTGCATGAAGGCTTTCAGCGTCTGGTATTCGATGACGGCCGCGTGACCCTGACCCTGCTGATTGGTGACGCGCTGCAGATGCTGCCGCAGCTGGTCGGGCAGATTGATGCGTGGTTTCTCGACGGGTTTGCGCCAGCGAAAAACCCGGAAATGTGGACACCCGAACTGTTTGCCGAACTGGCGCGGCTGTCTGCACCGAGCACCACGATAGGCACGTTTACCAGCACCGGCTGGGTGCGGCGCTCGCTGAACGCAGCAGGCTTCAAAATGAAGCGGGTGCCGGGCATCGGCCATAAATGGGAAGTGCTGCGCGGCGCGTTTATCGCCTGGCCTGAAGATGCTGCACCCTCTCCTGCCGCCAAACCCTGGTTCGCCCGCCCCGCGCCGATTGGCGGCGAGCGCAAAGCGCTGGTGATCGGCGCGGGGCTGGCCGGCTGCGCCACCGCGCAGAGTCTGGCGCAACGCGGTTGGCAGGTCAGCCTGCTGGAGCGCCACGCCGCACCGGCACAGGAAGCATCCGGCAACCCGCAGGGCGTGCTGTACCTGAAACTGTCGGCGCACGGTACAGCGCTGTCACAGTTGATCCTCAGTGGTTTCGGTCATACGCGAAGGCTGCTTGAACGCTTGCAGCGCGGAGTCGACTGGGACGCTTGCGGGGTGCTGCAACTGACCTTCGACGACAAGGAGGCGCAACGTCAGAAACAACTGGCCGATGCCTTCCCCGAATCACTCCTGCACCTGCTCGACCAACCGGCAGCCGAGGCGCAAAGCGGCGTTGCGCTGAACAGTGGCGGGCTGTTTTACCCCGAGGGCGGCTGGGTTCATCCGCCTGCGCTGTGTCACGCACAGGCCGCGCACGCCAATATCCGTCTGATCGCTCATCAGCAGGCATTGGAGCTGAGACGCGTCGATGATCAGTGGCAGGTCTGGAGTGACGAACAGTTGATCGACAGTGCTCCGGTCGTCGTGCTGGCCGGGGCGGCGGATATCAAGCAGTTTTCGCAGAGCGCCGATTTACCGCTCAAACGCATCCGCGGGCAGATCACCCGTTTGCCGCAGACTCAGGCCAGCGCGGCATTGCGCAGTGTGGTGTGCGCCGAGGGTTATGTGGCTCCGGCGCGTCTTGGCGAACATACGCTGGGGGCCAGTTTCGACTTCAACAGTACTGATCTGACCCCCAACCTGGCCGATCATCTGGACAATCTGGGGCTGTTGCGGGAGATTTCAGAAGACCTCACTTCGCGCCTCGACACCGCCGATTTGTCGCCCGAGCAATTGCAGGGTCGCGCAGCCTTTCGCTGTACAAGCCCGGACTACCTGCCCATCGTCGGGCCGCTGGCCGACCGCGAAGCATTCCTTCAGGCCTATGCTGCCCTGGGCAAGGACGCGCGCCAAGTGCCCAACATCGCCTGCCCGTGGCTGGACGGCCTGTACGTCAACAGCGGCCACGGTTCGCGCGGGCTGATCACCGCGCCGCTGTGTGGCGAGCTGATCGCCGCCTGGGTCGACAACGAGCCCCTGCCCTTGCCGCGCAGCGTTGCCGAAGCCTGTCACCCCAACCGGTTTGCCCTGCGCGGGCTGATTCGTGGCGGCGGGAAGTAGCTTTATGATTGTCGTTCGGGAATGCTGGTCGCGACGCTCTGCGTAGCAAAGAGGACGCAGAGCGTCCTGAACGGCATGACGACGCGGAGCGTCGCACGATAGCTGATATCTGGTCGCGACGCGCTTGCGCTCAGGCGCTACTCTTTTAACTCAGTCAGAACCATTGAGCCGCTCATGCTGCAAGTGCGAAACGTATTCAAGCGCTACACCACGGCACAGGGGCCGCTGAATGTATTAAAGGGCGTGGACCTGCACCTGACACAGGGCGAAAGCCTGGCGTTGATGGGCGAATCCGGCAGTGGCAAAAGCACCTTGCTGCATCTGGTCGCGGGCCTTGATCAGGTCGATGACGGCAGCATCGAGGTTGCCGGCCAACGCCTGGACCTGATGAACGAAAGCCAGCTGGCGAACTGGCGGCGGACTGAAATCGGTCTGGTGTTTCAGCAGTTCAACCTGATCGGCAGCCTGAAAATCGCTGACAATCTGGCGTTCCAGGCACGACTGGCCGGGCGATTCGACGCGCTCTGGCAGACGCACCTGATCGAGCGTCTGGGGCTGGGCACGCTGCTGAATCGCTATCCCGAGCAACTGTCCGGCGGACAACAGCAGCGGGTAGCGATAGGTCGCGCCCTTGCTTCACGGCCCAGCCTGCTGCTGGCTGACGAGCCCACCGGCAATCTCGACGAGACCACCAGCGACGAAGTGCTGCAATTGTTGCTGGATGTGCTCGCCGACAGCCCCACCAGTCTGTTGATGGTCACTCACAGCCCGCGGGTCGCTGACCGACTGGAGCGTAAAGTGGTACTGCACATGGGTCGTCTGGCTGTCGAAGGCGAGCGCTGATGCGGGTTTTCTACTGGACGCTGCGCGCATTGATGAGCCACTGGCGACGTCACCCCGTGCAGTTTTTCAGCGTGCTGACCGGCTTGTGGCTGGCCACCGCACTGCTGACCGGCGTTCAGGCGCTCAATAGTCAGGCACGGGAAAGCTACCAGCGGGCCAGCCAGTTGATTGGCGGCGAGCCGCAGACCCGTATCGCCGCCAGCAGCGGCGGGCTGTTCCCGCAGGCATTGTTTATCGAGTTGCGCCGCGAAGGCTGGCCCGTATCGCCCATGCTGCAAGGCCGTATCGTGCTTCAAGGGCGCGAAGACCGTCGCCTGCAACTGATGGGTATCGAGCCGGTGACCTTGCCGACCGGCTCGGCACTGGCCGGGCAGACGCTGAACGCCGAACAGGTCGTGGACTTCCTCACGCCGCCGGGCATGACCTGGATTGCGCCGCAGACCCTGCAAGCGCTGGGGCTCGAAGAAGGCCAGCAACCGTTGACCGAAACCGGTGTTCCGCTGCCCCCCTTGCACGCTAAACCCGATATGGCGCCCGGCGTTTTGCTGACTGACATAGGCTTTGCGCAACCGTTATTGGGCCAGCCGGGGCAATTGTCCGGAATGCTGCTGGCCAAGGATTTTGCCCGGCAGAACCCTGCGCTACCGGCAACCCTTAACGATCTGCTGGTGATCAAGAAAAGCGGCGAAGAAAACAATCTGGAGCGCCTTACCGAAAGCTTCCACCTGAATCTGAATGCGCTCGGGGGGCTGTCCTTCATCGTCGGCCTGTTCATTGTCCACGCGGCCATTGGCTTGGCCCTTGAACAGCGCCGTGGGCTGTTGCGTAACTTGCGTGCCTGTGGCGTCAGCGCACGCCTGTTGATAGCTGCGCTGGGCGTAGAGTTGGGCGCACTGGCTCTGTTGGGCGGTATTTTCGGCGTGGTCAGCGGCTACTTGCTGGCCAGCCTGTTATTGCCGGATGTCGCGGCCAGCCTGCGCGGCTTGTACGGCGCGGAGGTCGCCGGCCAGTTGAACCTCAGTCTGTGGTGGTGGCTGAGCGGTATCGGCCTGAGTCTGCTTGGCGCGTTGCTGGCCGGTGCCAATAGCCTGTTGCGGGCTGCGCGCTTGCCGTTGTTGGCACTGGCCGATGCCCAGGCATGGCAGCAAGCGCATGCGCGATGGTTGCAGCGCCAGGCGTGGGTGGCGGTGCTGGGCGCGTTGGTGGGCGTGAGCGCGCTGTTATTCGGCACCAGTCTGATGCTGGGGTTTGTGATGATGTCCGCCCTGCTGCTCAGTGCCGCGCTGGCCCTGCCGGTTTTGCTGGACACCATGCTTGGCGGTCTGTTGACGCGCAGCCGCTCGGTGCTCGGGCAGTGGTTTCTGGCGGATTGCCGTCAACAGTTGCCCGCCCTGAGTCTGGCGCTGATGGCCCTGCTGCTGGCGATGGCCGCGAATATCGGCGCAGGCAGCATGACCTCGGGTTTTCGGCAAACATTCAACAGTTGGCTGGAGCAACGCCTGACCGCCGAACTGTATGTCAGCCCGCAGAATCCGGAGCAGGCCGAGCCGCTGAACACCTGGCTGAACCAGCAACAGGATATCCGCGCCGTGCTGCCCAACTGGCAAGTGCCGGTGCAAGTCCAGGGCTGGCCAGCGGACCTGTTTGGCGTGATCGATCACGACACCTATCGCCAGCATTGGGCGTTGCTGGAATCCGTCGCCGGTGATCCGTGGAATCTGTTGCGCGATGAAGACACAGTCATGCTCAGCGAACAATTGGCCCGCCGCCTTCAACTGGGTCTGGAAGATACGCTGAACATCCCGGTGCCCACTGGCAAGTGGACCCCGCGCATCGTCGGGATCTATGCCGACTATGGCAACCCCAAGGGCCATCTGCTGGTCAATGCCCGGCACCTGCTCGCCCACTGGCCGCAATCGATGCCGGTGCGTTTCAACCTGAGAGTCGATCAGGCGACAATCCCGTCGCTGGTCACCCGGCTGCAAGCGCGTTTCAAGCTGGACGACAATCACATCATCGATCAAAGCCAGCTCAAGGGCTGGTCGAGCCAAGTCTTTGAACGTACGTTTGCCGCCACTGCCGCACTCAACAGCCTGACACTGGCCGTGGCTGGCGTGGCGCTGTTCATCAGCCTGCTGACCCAAAGCCAGAGCCGCCTCGGGCAGCTCGCCCCGTTGTGGGCGCTGGGCGTCACGCGACGGCAACTGATGCTGCTCAACCTGGGGCAGACCTGGCTGCTGGCGGTCCTGACACTGGTGCTCGCGCTGCCACTGGGGCTGCTGCTGGCCTGGTGCCTGGATGCGGTGATCAACGTTCGCGCCTTTGGCTGGCGCCTGCCGCTGCAGGTGTTCCCGCTGCAACTGCTGCAATTGATGGCGCTGGCGATGCTGGCGACTTTGCTGGCCTCGGCCTGGCCGTTGCTGAGGCTGTACCGTAGCCGTCCAGCGGATCTAATCAGGACATTCGCCAATGAACAGTAAATGGGTGGTGCCGCTGGTCGTCGCGGTGCTGCTCACCGCCTGCGACGACAAACCGCAACCTGAAAGCGGTTTCGCCGGTCTGGGCAATACGGCCGACAGCTATGCGCAGGTGACACCCGGCAAGGTCTTTTCATTCCCGCAGGACCACGGCCAGCACCCCGGCTTTCGTATCGAGTGGTGGTACATCACCGCCACCCTCAAGGATGAAGCGGGCCAGCAGTTCGGCGTGCAGTGGACCTTGTTCCGCAATGCCCTGCGACCCGGCCAACAGACCGGCAGTGGCTGGAACGAAGGCACGATCTGGCTGGGCCATGCAGCAGCCACATCAAGCAGCGGCCATTACGTGGCGGAGCGTTACGCACGGGGTGGAGTCGGCCAGGCAAATGTGACGTCGGCGCCCTTCTCGGCGTGGATTGACGATTGGGCATTCACCAGCACTGCTCAAACCGGAGACCCGCTCGCATCAATGCAACTCAAGGCAAGCGGCAAGGATTTCCGCTACGACCTGCACCTGACCTCCAGTAAGCCGCTGGTGTTGCAGGGCGAACAAGGCTACAGCCAGAAATCGGAAGCGGGCCAGGCATCGTACTACTACAGCCAGCCTTTCTTCGACGCCAAAGGCAGTGTGGTAATTGAAGGAAAAGCCTATCAAGTCACCGGTAACGCCTGGCTGGACCGGGAGTGGAGCAGCCAGCCACTGACCGCCAACCAGAGCGGCTGGGACTGGTTCTCGCTGCAACTGGCAGGCGGCGACCGCTTGATGCTTTACCGCATCCGCCACAAGGACGGCACACCCTACCTGACCGGCAACTGGATCAGCGCCGATGGCACCACCCGGATGCTGCACGCCAACGAGATCAGCCTGGAGCCACTGAAAAAAACATTGATCGGCGAGCATAAAGTGCCCACCCGCTGGAGAGTCAGGGTCCCCGGCAAAGACCTGGATATCACCACCGATGCGCTGAACCCGGCCGCCTGGATGGGCGTGAGCATTCCCTACTGGGAGGGGCCGGTGAGGTTCAGCGGGAGTCAGGAAGGCGTGGGGTATCTGGAGATGACCGGGTATTGAGCACTCCGATTAGCCGTCATGCCCGGCCCAGTTTTTCCAGCGCCGCGTCGGCCAGGAAGGTGGAACGACTCTTGATGCTGTGATCCCGTACATAGCGATCGATCTGCTTGATCACGAAACCAGGCAGTGTGACGTTGACCTTCTCCGTCTTACCAAGATAAGGCGTTACGTCAATCTCGATCATGCCCCAGCCCATTCCGGCGAAATCGGCATTCCTGGCGTGCTCGGCCACAGTGCCGGCCTTGGGTATGGTTCCACCACCAGCTGCTATTTCCTGCAGCATGATATGAGCAATCTCCACCGCCGCGGCGTGGGCTTCCTCGAACGTATCGCCTGCGGTTACGGCACCTGGGATATCGGGAATCTGGATACCAAATGCCGTGGTTTCGCTTCCCCATTCTATGCACATTGGATATTTCATTTTTTTCTCCAAAAGGGTATCAGGGCAAAACTGGACTAAACCAGCCCGGCAAGCTTTTTGATGGCCCGCACCGTTCCGAATGGCAAGTCTTTCTTGGGATGCGGCACGGGGACTGTCTGAAGTTTTTCAGGATGCTTGAACATATGGTGACTGCCTGAAACACGATCCAGAATCCATCCATCTGCTTCAAGCTCCTTTATCAATTGCCTGCTCTGCACCCCCACCTCCAGTCATTTGACTTAAAAAATATAACCCTGGGCGCATGTTAAGACAATACAAAAAAGGCACCCAGAGTTATCTTTTTTATTCCTTCACAACTTATTTCGCGAAGACTAGCCTGTGGTTGCCTGGCTCGACGAGGGAGCCAGCCAATGCAGCCAAACCAGCTGAAAACAAACTCTTATAACTTTTTGATCTAAAACTACCATGCCCGCACTGGGTCAGTTTCTGGGTGACTGCACTTTCTCAGTCACCTCCCCAACGGAAACCCGGTAAGGACTTATGTGCGGATTAGCAGGTGAATTACGTTTCGACCATCAACCAGCGGACCTGGCCGCTGTTGAGCGCATTACCCATGAGCTGGCGCCTCGCGGCCCGGACGCGTGGGGGTTTCACAGCCAGGGGCCGGTTGCCCTTGGTCATCGCCGTCTGAAAATCATGGACCTGTCGGATGGCTCGGCGCAGCCGATGATCGACAGTCACCTGGGCCTGTCCATGGCCTTCAACGGTGCGATTTATAACTTCCCGGAATTACGTGCCGAGTTGGAAAGCCTTGGCTATCAGTTCCATTCCGGTGGCGACACCGAGGTGTTGCTCAAGGGCTATCACGCCTGGGGCGCAGACATGCTTCCCAAGCTCAATGGCATGTTCGCCTTCGCCATCTGGGAGCGTGACAGCAAGCGGCTGTTCATCGCCCGTGACCGCCTCGGCGTAAAGCCGTTGTACCTGTCGAAAACCGACAAGCGCCTGCGCTTCGCGTCTTCGCTGCCTGCCCTGCTCAAGGGTGGTGATATCAGCGGAATGCTTGATCCGGTGGCGCTCAATCATTACCTCAACTTCCACGCTGTGGTGCCTGCCCCGCGCACGCTGCTGGCGGGCGTCGAGAAGTTGCCGCCAGCCAGCTGGATGCGCATCGACGCCAGCGGCAAGGTCGAGCAGAAAGTCTGGTGGACCCTGCCTTACGGTCCTCATGAAGACGAGAAAAACCTCACGCTCGAAGACTGGCGCGACCGCGTATTGGACAGCACCCGTGAAGCAGTGGCGATTCGTCAGCGTGCCGCGGTAGACGTCGGCGTGCTGCTTTCCGGCGGTGTCGACTCCAGCATGCTGGTCGGCCTGTTGCGTGAAGTGGGGGTCGAAGACCTGTCGACCTTCTCTATCGGCTTTCAGGATGCCGGTGGCGAGCGTGGCGACGAATTTCAGTATTCCGACCTGATCGCCAAGCATTACGGCACACGCCACCACCAGTTGCGTATTCAGGAAAGCGAGATCATCGAACAGCTGCCTGCGGCGTTCCGCGCCATGAGCGAGCCGATGGTCAGCCACGATTGCATCGCCTTCTACCTGCTGTCGCGTGAAGTGTCCAAGCATTGCAAGGTAGTACAGAGCGGCCAGGGCGCTGACGAGCTGTTTGCCGGTTACCACTGGTACCCACAAGTGGACGGCGCGAGCGACCCGGTTGCGGCCTACCGCGATGCGTTTGTCGACCGCAGCTATGCGGAATACGCCGAGACGGTGCAGCCGAAGTGGCGCACAACTAACGACGCAGCCGGTGATTTCGTTCGCGATCATTTCGCCCAGCCCGGTGCCAGCGCGGCGGTCGACAAGGCGTTGCGCCTGGACAGTACGGTGATGCTGGTCGATGACCCGGTCAAACGTGTCGACAATATGACCATGGCCTGGGGCCTGGAAGCGCGCACGCCGTTCCTTGACTACCGTCTGGTTGAGCTGTCTGCGCGTATTCCGGGCAAGTTCAAATTGCCTGATGGCGGCAAGCAAGTGTTGAAAGAAGCGGCGCGTCTGGTCATTCCTTCAGAAGTGATCGACCGCAAGAAGGGCTACTTCCCGGTTCCCGGCCTCAAGCACTTGCAGGGCGACACCCTTAACTGGGTGCGTGAACTGTTGACCGACTCCAGTCAGGACCGCGGCCTGTTCAATCCGGCCATGGTCGATAAGTTGCTGACCAACCCAGAGGGCCAGCTCACGCCATTGCGCGGCTCCAAGTTGTGGCAACTGGCAGCGCTGAACCTGTGGCTCAGCGAACAAGGACTGTGATTGATGAAACAGAACGCGACGACTTATAGCCAGCGCTTGTTGCGTGGCCAGTCGCCCTCGTACGAACGTCTGCAAGCGCGTCTTGCCGAAGATGGCAGCCAGATAGACGCAGAGCCTTTGGCGCTGCATTGTGGCTGGGGTCGCTTGCTGATCGGTCACACTTACCCTGATCCGGCAGCACTGGCCCAAGACCTGCTCAACGAAAAGCCCGGCGAGCGTGACATTGCCTTGTATGTGGCGGCGCCGCAGCAGGTATTGGCCCAATCGCCGCAGCAGTTGTTTCTCGACCCGTCGGACACGCTTCGTCTGTGGTTCAGCGACTACCGACCGGCGCACCGGGTGTTTCGCGGGTACCGCATCCGCCGGGCGCATAACGAAGCGGACTGGCAAGCCATCAATAACCTGTATCTGGCACGCGGCATGTTGCCCATCGACCCGGCCCTGCTCACGCCGCGCCATGAAGGTGGCCCGGTATATTGGGTGGCCGAAGATGAGGGCAGCAACACGATCATCGGCAGCGTCATGGGCCTTGATCATCAGAAAGCCTTCAATGACCCGGAAAAAGGCAGCAGCCTCTGGTGCCTGGCGGTTGACCCGCAATGCACACGTCCCGGCGTGGGTGAAGTGCTGGTGCGGCATTTGATCGAGCACTTCATGAGCCGCGGTCTGAGCTACCTTGATCTGTCGGTGTTGCATGACAACGATCAGGCCAAGGCGCTGTACGCCAAGCTGAATTTCCGTAACCTGCCGACCTTCGCCATCAAGCGCAAGAACGGCATCAACGAGTCGTTGTTCCTCGGCCCCGGTCCGCAGGCGGATTTCAATCCATATGCGCGAATCATCGTCGAGGAAGCCCATCGTCGTGGTATTGACGTGCAGGTGGATGACGCCGATGCCGGCCTGTTTACCCTCAGCTACGGCGGTCGCCGGATCCGCTGCCGCGAGTCGTTGAGCGATCTGACCAGCGCAGTGAGCATGACCCTGTGTCAGGACAAGAGCCTGACCCATCGTGCGTTGAAGGCGGCCGGGCTGCGCTTGCCCGCGCAGCAGCGGGCAGGCAGTGCGGACGACAACCTGGCGTTTCTTGAAGAGCACGGGCAAATCGTGGTCAAGCCGCTGGATGGCGAGCAAGGCCAGGGCGTTGCCGTCGATCTGCGGACCATCGAAGACGTTCAGAGCGCTATCGAACAGGCCCGTCGGTTCGACACGCGCGTCATTCTGGAAAGCTTTCATGAAGGCCTCGACCTGCGCATCGTGGTGATCGGCTTTCAGGTGGTGGCTGCAGCGATCCGTCGTCCGGCTGAGGTCATTGGTGATGGACGCCATACCATCAAACAGTTGATCGAGGCCCAGAGCCGTCGCCGTGCCGCCGCGACTGATGGCGAAAGCCGTATTCCGATGGACCAGGAGACCGAGCGCACAGTGCGCGAGGCCGGTTTTGACTATACCGATATCCTGCCGATGGATCAGCGTCTGGCCGTGCGCCGCGCTGCAAACTTGCACACCGGTGGCTGCCTTGAAGATGTCACGGCCATTCTGCACCCGGTGCTCAGCGATGCAGCAGTACGTGCAGCGCGGGCTCTGGACATCCCGGTCGTCGGCCTGGACCTGATGGTGCCGGCCGCCGATCAGCCCGAGTACGTGTTCATCGAAGCCAATGAACGCGTGGGCCTTGCCAACCACGAACCGCAACCCACCGCCGAACGTTTCGTCGATCTGTTGTTTCCGCACAGCCTGCCTGTGCATATCTGATCGCAGTTGCGGACACAGGCTGCAAAAGGGCTATCAGCCCTTGCAGCCTGTGGCTTGCAACTGTTCCATAAGGAGCATCCATGACCCCTGCAAATATCCCCGATCCGGATCTGAAATACCTGCAGAAAGTTCTGTTGGAAATGCTCGCGATTCCAAGTCCGACCGGTTTTACCGACACTATCGTGCGTTACGTGGCCGAGCGTCTTGAAGAACTGGGCATCCCGTTCGAACTGACCCGCCGCGGCACGATCCGCGCCACCCTCAAGGGCAAGCAGAATAGCCCTGACCGTGCGGTATCGGCGCACCTGGACACCATCGGTGCCAGCGTTCGGGAAGTCAAAGACAATGGCCGCCTGGCGCTGGCGGCAGTCGGTTGCTGGTCAAGCCGGTTTGCCGAGGGCAGCCGTGTCAGTGTATTCACCGACACGGGCGTGATTCGTGGCAGCGTTCTGCCGTTGATGGCGTCCGGTCATGCGTTCAATACCGCCGTGGACGAGATGCCGATCAGTTGGGACCACGTCGAGCTGCGTCTGGATGCCTATTGCACCACACGTGCCGACTGCGAATCGCTGGGCATCGGTATCGGCGACTTTGTGGCTTTCGACCCGCTGCCGGAGTTCACCGAGAGCGGTCACATCAGTGCACGCCATCTGGATGACAAGGCCGGTGTCGCGGCGCTGCTTGCGGCGCTGAAATCCATTGTCGACAGCGGTGCAGAACCGTTGATCGATTGCCACCCGCTGTTCACCATCACCGAAGAAACCGGTACGGGCGCAGCGGGCGTACTGCCTTGGGACGTGAGCGAGTTCGTCGGTATCGACATCGCGCCGGTTGCACCGGGCCAGCACTCCAGTGAGCACGCGGTGAGCGTGGCGATGCAGGACTCGGGCGGTCCGTACGACTACCATCTGTCACGCCACTTGCTGCGTCTGGGCGTAGAGAACGAACTGCCGGTACGCCGTGACCTGTTTCGCTATTACTACAGCGATGCGCATTCGGCAGTGACGTCGGGGCACGACATCCGCACGGCCCTGCTGGCCTTCGGCTGCGACGCGACTCACGGTTATGAGCGCACGCACATCGATAGCCTGGCAGCGCTGAGCAAACTGCTGGGTGCTTACATATTGAGCCCACCTGTGTTCGCCAGCGATGCCAAACCGGCCCAGAGTTCACTGGAGCGGTTCAGCCATCAGATCGAGCATGATGCGCAGATGGAATCCGACACCCGTGTGCCACCGGTCGACAGCCTGATCGGGCAGAATCGCGAGGAAAGTTGAGGGCCTGTGAATTGCGGTGCCTGGCACCGCAGTTCTATCATCGCTGCTCATCGACACGAGAACCGCCATGCTGATCCCCTACGACCAACTGGAACCCGACACCCTCACCCGCCTGATCGAGGATTTTGTCACCCGTGAGGGCACCGATAATGGCGACGAAACACCGCTGCAAACCCGCGTGCTGCGTGTGCGACATGCGCTGACCAAAGGCCAGGCGGTAATCTTTTTCGATCTTGAGAGTCAGCAATGTCAGTTGATGCTCAAGCACGATGTGCCCAAGGAGTTTTTTGAATAACCTTGGGCGGGCCTGAATCGGGTTTTCAATGAGGCGAACAACGTCGCCTATTGAAGCGGCGTTGTCGCTTGTTGCGAAAGTTTGTTGGCGATGCGCTTGTAGACCTCGGCTCGGTGAACCTTGATGTCTTTCGGGGCATTGATCCCGAGCCTCACCTGATTGCCGTTGATACCCAGAATCTGCACGGTGATGTCATCACCGATTGAAAACGTTTCACCAATTTCCCGCGTCAGTACCAGCATTTTTCCCACCCTTCTCGTTGCGCAAAAAGGCAGGGTGCATTGCGAAACCGAGCGCTTCAATGCGCTGATGGCAAATCAGTAACGCCCTTCAAACGCATCGGAAAAGACTGAAGGAAGGGTCTTACTTTCTAGCTAAATCTGTAGGAAATATCGCTGGCAGCCGCAGTTTTCATGGAGCTGACCAGCGCGGCCCGAGCAGGATGATAGTCGCGCCGATCACGCAGAAAGCCAGACCCAGCCAGTCCGTACCCAGCGGCCTGACCCGCTCGACCAGCCCCAGCCAGGCAATCGACGCGACGATGTAAATCCCGCCATACGCCGCATAGGCTCGCCCCGCATAGGCCGCTTCCACACGTGTCAGCAACAGCGCGAACAGTGTCAGGCTGATGAGTGCCGGAATGACCCACAGCGCGCTTTTGCCTTGGCGCAGCCATAGCCAGAAGGCATAGCAGCCGAATATCTCGAACAGGGCTGCGAGAAAGAACCACAGGTAATTGAGCACGATGGACTCGCTGAAAGGGGCTTAAAAGAGGGGCGTAACCCTATCAGAAAACAGCGCGGTCATGAGACCCTGATGACCTTGAACACGTCGCTCAAGAGGACGCAGAGCGTCCAGAACGGCATGCGACGCGGAGCGTCGCACGATAGTGAAACTTTGGGGCGGCGTCAGGCGTGCCCTTTCTGCGCCTTGGCGCGCATCTTTGCGCACATGATGGTCATTTCGTCATACATCGCTTGTGGCTGGTTGCGCTTCAGGTCCCAGGCCATTCGGCCTTCTTCGTGGGGCAGGATCATGAACTCGCCTGCGGCTACTTGCCTGAAGATGTAGTCGGCAATATCTGCGGCAGTGATCGGTGACTTCTCCAGCAGTCTGCCGATCTGCGCTTTCATGGCAGGCGTCGGGCCTCGAAACGAATCCAGCAAGTTGGTCTGAAAGAACGACGGACAAACCACATGCACGGCAACGCCCTGATCATGCAGTTCAACCAGCAGGCTTTCAGAAAGTGCCACAACCCCTGCCTTGGCGACGTTGTAATTGCTCATGGCCGGGGCCTGCATCAGCGCAGCCATCGACGCAATGTTGATGATTTTGCCTTTGCTGGCCTGCAACATAGGCAAAAACGCCTTGCAGCCTTTGACGACCCCCATCAGGTTGATCGCGATCTGCCAGTCCCAGTCTTCCAGCGACAGCTCGTTGAAGAAGCCACCCGATGCCACGCCCGCGTTGTTGACGATGATGTCGATGCCGCCCAGTCGCTCTTCACATGCCTGAGCAAACGCCGTGAGCTGACTGTAATCGCGAACATCGCAACGCTGAACGAACCCGTCACCACCCGCCTCGCGCACCAGCATCAGGGTTTCCTGCAGACCGGCATCGTTGATGTCCGACAGCGCCAGCCGCCAGCCTTCGCGCGCCCAGCGCAGTGCAATTTCACGACCCAGACCTGAGCCGGCGCCAGTAATCATGATGCGGTTTTGCATAGCCGAGTGCCTTGTGATGTGCAGGAGTTGCCTGAGTGTAATCACAGCCGGGGCCCTACAACCCCACCATCAAGGCGCTGAATGCCTGGGGCAAACCCGAAGCTTATGAATGCCGCACGCGTGATACGAAACGCATCAATAACAGGCCGTACACCGACACATTGACCAACAGCACAATGCCCCCCAGCCACAGCTGTATGCCCGGCGTAAGCCCGGCCGGGTAGATCAGCGGAATCAGATAATGCTCGACGAAGCCGCCGTCATATCCTTGCTCACCGGCTGTGCGGCGCAGTGTGTTTTCCAGCGGTGTCAGTGGGCAATACAGATGCAGAAACTCAACCGCAGCCCCCCACGCAACTGCCGGAACGTGTAGTAATGCCAGCCACGGCCTGCTCACTACCAGCAGACCGCCGAACAGCACGAATACGATGAACAGTAGATGAAACGCGACCACGGCATCTGCCGCCACTCGATAAAACATCTGCGCGCCCTCTGCTGGATTTCAATCAGGTCATCTGTGCAAATCAGCGGAGAATTTTCACGCCATTTAGTTCAATTATTTTTAAGATCATTTCAGGCACTTTCCATCAACTAGACCCGAATTATTGTCGGACAAAAACACATCAAGCCCATGATTTTAATGATTTTTTAGATATGTAAGAAATTATTAAAAATAGATGAAACCTTTCCCGAGTGGCCATAGTCGGATGAGTCAAGCAGGCAAATTCAGTGCCGTTGGGTATGAAATTCTGTACTGCATCTGTTAACTAACTTAAATGAAAGAGGGAACTCATCATGGGCATCGGCACTATTCTTATCATCGTTCTGATTCTGTTGCTGGTTGGCGGTCTGCCGGTATTCCCGCACTCGCGCAGCTGGGGCTACGGTCCGTCGGGCATCATCGGTACTATCCTGGTGATCCTGCTGATTCTGGTATTGCTCGGCAAGATATAACCTGTTGCTTCAAGCAACAGGCAAAAGCCCCGCCTCTCCAGGCGGGGCTTTTTTATGGCCCATGAAAAAGCAGCCCGAAGGCTGCTTTATTTACTGCTTCAGCGCTTAGTGCGAAACCGCACCGCTGGCACCCAGGCCTGTTTGTGACCGGACGAATTGCGGGTAGAACAAGGCGCGCTCGCCCTCTGCCGCTTTCGACTTGTCGGTGATGGAGAAGAACCAGATACCTACGAAGGCGATGGCGATAGAAAACAGCGCCGGGTATTCGTAAGGGAAAATGGCTTTCTCGTGATGCAGGATCTGCACCCAGATGGTTGGCCCCAGGATCATCAGCACCACGGCACTGATCAGGCCCATCCAGCCGCCAATCATAGCGCCACGGGTGGTCAGGTTTTTCCAGTACATGGAAAGCAGCAGGATCGGGAAGTTGCAGCTTGCAGCGACCGAGAACGCCAGACCCACCATGAACGCGATGTTCTGACTTTCGAAGGCAATACCCAGAAGGATCGCCACGACTGCCAGCGCAATGGTGGTGATTTTCGAGATACGGATCTCGTCTTTCTCGTTGGCCTTGCCCGCTTTGATCACGCTGGCATACAGGTCATGGGAGACCGCCGAAGCACCTGCCAGGGTCAGACCGGCAACCACTGCCAGAATGGTGGCGAAGGCGACTGCCGAGATGAAGCCCAGGAACAGGCTGCCACCGACCGCATCGGCCAGGTGAACCGCTGCCATGTTGTTACCGCCCAGCAAGGCGCCCGCTGCATCCTTGAACGCCGGGTTGGTGCTGACCAGCAGGATCGCGCCAAAACCGATGATAAAGGTCAGGATGTAGAAGTAGCCGATGAAGCCGGTTGCGTACAGCACAGACTTGCGGGCTTCCTTGGCATCGCTCACGGTGAAGAAGCGCATCAGAATATGCGGCAGGCCAGCAGTACCGAACATCAGCGCCAGACCCAGCGAGAACGCTGAAATCGGGTCTTTCACCAGACCGCCAGGGCTCATGATCGCTTCACCTTTAGGGTGAACCTTGATCGCCTCGGAGAACAGCATGTTGAAGTCGAAGTTAACGTGTTTCATAACCATCAGGGCCATGAACGACGCACCGGACAGCAACATGACCGCCTTGATGATCTGCACCCAGGTAGTGGCCAGCATGCCGCCGAACAATACGTAAAGGCACATCAGGATGCCGACCAGTACCACCGCAACCGTGTAGTCCAGACCGAACAGCAGTTGGATCAGCTTGCCGGCACCGACCATTTGCGCAATCAGGTAGAACGCCACTACCACCAGCGAGCCGCAGGCGGACAAGGTGCGAATTTCCTTTTGCTTGAGGCGATACGACGCAACGTCAGCAAATGTGTATTTACCCAGGTTACGCAAGCGTTCGGCGATCAGGAACAGAATGATCGGCCAGCCCACCAGGAAGCCGATCGAGTAGATCAGGCCGTCGTAGCCGGAGGTGTAGACCAGTGCGGAAATCCCCAGAAAGGACGCTGCCGACATGTAATCACCGGCAATTGCCAGACCGTTCTGGAAACCGGTGATCTTGCCGCCTGCCGAGTAGTAGTCCGACGCGGTCTTGTTCTTTTTCGACGCCCAGTAGGTGATGTACAGCGTGAAGGCGACGAATACCACGAACATGACAATCGCGGCGATGTTAAGGGGTTGCTTCTGCACGGCGCCCGTCAATGCGTCTGCCGCCCAGAGAGTCGGCGCGAAGGCGGCAAGGCCAAGTGCTGCTGATAGGCGCCGGATCATTGCTGAGCCTCCTTCAGGATGGCGTTGTTCAGATCATCGAATTCGCCATTGGCACGGCGAACATAGATGGCGGTCAGCACAAACGCGGAGAGAATCAGCCCTACGCCTATCGGCATTCCCCAGGTAATGGTTGAAGTCGGGCTCAACTTGGCCCCCAGAATATGGGGTCCGTACGCAATCAAAAGAATAAAGGCCGCATACAGGCCAAGCATGATCGCCGAGAGAATCCAGGCGAACCGCTCTCTTTTGGATACCAGCTCCTTGAAACGCGGGCTGTTTTGAATCGAGAGGTAAATGCTGTCGTTCATTGTTTTTGTCCTCGCAGCACAGATGAGATGTCACGTAACGCACTTTAGTCGGGTCCGGCGCGCACTCCAGACGACCTTAGTATTAGAACGACACTAGCCGCAGATGAACCTCTTTGCACGGCACAGGTCCGCCATCAGTCAGCCTGTGCAGAAAATACCGTGGTCCAGAAACGCCAAAGGCCGTCTGGCGATGGCACCAGACGGCCTTGAAACGGCTTTTGCAGAGGGCTGCAGAACTATTTAGCGGTCCATGCAGCAACCCGATCCGGGTGCTTGGCTACCCAGTCCTTGGCAGCGGCTTCAGGTTTGGCACCGTCCTGAATCGCCAGCATCACTTCACCGATTTCATCCTTGGATGCCCACTGGAATTTTTTCAGGAAGGCCACGACCTCGGGGGCTTTTTTCTCCAGGCCAAGGCTGGCGACGTTGTCGACGGTTTCAGCTGCACCGTAGACGCCTTTAGGGTCTTCCAGGAAACGCAGTTTCCACTTGGCGAACATCCAGTGCGGCACCCAGCCGGTGACGACGATGGCTTTCTGCGCTTTCTCCGCACGAGTCAGTTCGGCAATCATGCCTGCGCCGGAACTCGCCTGCAGTTTGTAACCGTCCAGACCGTAATCCTTGATGGCCTGATCTGTCTTGAGCATAACCCCTGAACCGGCATCGATCCCGGTGATCTTCTTGTTGAAGGAAGCATCGGTCTTGAGGTCTTCGATGGTTTTGGCTTTCACGTATTCAGGCACGATCAGGCCGATTTTGGCGTCCTTGAAGTTGGGCCCGTAGTTGACGACCTGATCCTTGTACTTGGTGTAGTACTCGCCGTGAGTGCCCGGAAGCCAAGCAGACAACATCAGGTCGAGCTTGTCGGTGGCCACGGCCTGCCACATGATCCCGGCCGCGACCGATTGCAGTTTGACGTCGTAGCCAAGCTTCTGCTTGATCACTTCGGAAGCCACGAAGGTGGTGGCGACGCTGTCGGACCAGCCTTCCACATAGCCGATAGTCAGGGTTTTGGTTTCAGCAATCGCCAGCGTGGAGCTGACAGCAAGCACCAGAGCGGCACCCGCCCCCAGTATTTTTCGCATCATCATTGTCGCTTCCCCGGAAGTCTGCACCGACGGTTGTCGGGCTTCGTCAACGTTGTTTTCAAGCGCACACCCACGCTTGGCTCTCATCGTCATACACACGTTGCTTGTGATTCTGGCTGAAGGCCGTGGGAGCGAACTGGTTCGCGAAGGCTGTATCTCAGACGATGCATATTCAGAGATTGTACCGGCCCTTTCGCGAACAGGTTCGCTCCCACGCCCTGCGGGCAGAAGCTTGAAAGCATCACTTCCCGGGCTCTCCGGGGCTGATGTATAACGCTGAGCGTCCAGTTTCGGGGCACGCTGCGCTCTGATCGCCGCCACGCGCAGTGACACGCAGCAAATTGCCACCGTCATCATCAACCTGCCGGGCAAGCAGACATGCTCTGGCTACGACACTCGGGCAACGGGAAACGACAACATGCAGTCATCAGCGACAAGCGCTGCTGAAAAACGTCTCAGCCTGCTCGTTTTATAAAAGGAAACAGGATGTGTTACCGCCGACTCACATCCACCGGCCCGAACGGGTAACACGGGAACAGTTTTTCCAGCGCAGCCCACTCACCTCTTCCCGCAGAACAGCTAAATCGTTGTTTTAAAAGCACTTTAAAAAGTTGGCACAGCTTCTGCTATCTCTCTTGTACAACAAAAACAAGAAACGAAGCGGCAAACCAATAAAAACAAGACGTAACGGCTCTGACATAACAAGAACAAAACGGACAGAGGCGCAGCTAACAGATTTTTTTGGAGTGGATAAGCTTTACAGGGACCTTTCGGTGAAAGGCCTCGCGACCGGACAGAGAACAATAAAACTACCTTCAGGTAGCTTCCGAACCGGTGGGATCACGATGTTGTGAAGACAGGTGATTAAAGCGAGTCAGCGCTCAAAAAAATACGTTTGCTCTTGACCCCGGATGGGGGTCGCTCAACAACGCTGTAAAGGGACTGGCCATCAACAACAATAACAGGCCGCCCTACAACAATAAAAAGAGCAGGTAAAACACATTGGAGGAGAGCTACGGCTCTCCTTTGTGTTTTTCGTCCCCAGGAAGCTGCAGCGTAGCGGCATGTAGCGGCAGTCAGTCCCCCGCCTGTATGGTCAAACCGAGCCAATCTACGTCGCCTGCGAAAAATAAACCGCATAACTGCATTGCAAAATCCAAAGAACGTGTATTGTTCCGTCATAATTTACACGGTTAACCGGTGGATGCGGCACTTTGGCACTACACCTTGGTCATAGCCTGCGTATCTCATCAGCACTTCTTTCCCAAGGGATTTAGTCATGCTCCGTTTTCTGCGCTTCGCTACCGTTATAGGTGGCTTGTGTTTAAGTGCGTCCGCTCTGGCAACCACCGTCGACTCTGCTACCTATGGCTACCCGCTGACTAATCCGTTTGAAGCGACCATTGCGACCACACCGCCTGATCTGCGCCCCGATCTGCCTGACGATGAAGACATCGATCAGGACGTCTACACCCTGAACCTGCATCCCGAGCGCGAGTTCACCCTGCCGGACAACTTCTGGGCGGTAAAAAAGCTGCACTATCGCCTGGCGAAGCAGGACCACGCTGCCCCGCTGATCTTCCTGATCGCCGGCACCGGTGCGCCGTATAACAGCACCATCAATGAATTCCTGAAAAAACTCTATTACGGCGCGGGCTACCACGTCGTGCAGCTGTCTTCGCCCACCAGCTACGACTTCATGAGTTCGGCCTCGCGCTTCGCCACTCCTGGCGTCTCCACCGACGACGCAGAAGACATTTATCGCGTCATGCAGGCCATTCGGGCTCAGCAGGCGCAACTGCCGGTGACCGACTATTACCTGACCGGTTACAGCCTCGGCGCACTGAATGCCGCCTTCGTCAGCAAACTGGATGAAACCCGCCGCAGCTTCAACTTCAAGAAAGTGCTGCTGCTCAACCCGCCGGTCAACCTTTACACCTCAATCAGCAACCTCGACAAACTGGTGCAGACCAACGTCAAGGGCATCAACAACACCACCACGTTCTACGAGCTGGTGCTGGCCAAGCTGACCCGTTACTTCCGGCAAAAGGGTTACATCGACCTCAACGATGCACTGCTGTTCGACTTTCAGCAGTCCAAGCAGCACCTGACCAATGAGCAGATGGCGATGCTGATCGGTACCTCGTTCCGCTTCTCGTCGGCCGACATCGCGTTCACCTCGGACCTGATCAACCGTCGCGGCCTGATCACGCCACCAAAATTCCCTATCTCTGAAGGCACCAGCCTGACGCCGTTCCTCAAGCGTGCCCTGCAATGCGACTTCGATTGCTACCTGACCGAACAGGTCATTCCGATGTGGCGCGCCCGCACTGACGGCGGTAGCCTGCTGCAGCTGGTCGACCAGGTCAGTCTTTACGCACTCAAGGATTACCTGCACAGCAACACCAAGATTGCCGTCATGCACAACGCTGACGATGTGATTCTGGGCTCGGGTGATCTGGGCTTCCTGCGCAAGACCTTCGGGGATCGTCTGACCGTTTATCCGTACGGCGGGCATTGCGGCAACCTTAATTACCGCGTCAACACCGACGCCATGCTGGAGTTTTTCCGTGGCTAAACGTCTTTTACTTCTTGCCGCTCTGCTCTGTGCCGGCACAGTCCAGGCCGCTGACGCGGATACCAGCAACAAGGCTCAGCACCCGGCCACTGTGGCCCGTCAGACCGATGCTGACGGTTTCACTCAACCGCTGAAGTCACTGCAATTCAACCCGGGGCTAGATCAGCGTGAGTTCGAGCGCGCCTCCATTAACGCGCTGGAAGTCTACGACCCGCTGGAATCCTGGAACCGTCGGGTGTACCACTTCAACTACCGCTTTGATGAATGGGTGTTCCTGCCGGTCGTGGACGGCTATCGCTACATCACACCCGGCTTCGTGCGCAGCGGCGTGAGCAACTTTTTCAGCAACCTGGGCGACGTCTCCAACCTGCTGAATAGCCTGCTGCAGTTCAAGGGTGAGCGTTCGCTGGACACAACCGGTCGTCTGCTGCTCAACACCACCATCGGCATCGCCGGTCTGTGGGACCCGGCGACCATGATGGGCCTGCCGCGCCAGAGCGAAGACTTCGGCCAGACGCTGGGCTTTTATGGTGTTCCTGCCGGCCCTTATCTGGTGTTGCCATTGTTCGGTCCATCGAACCTGCGTGACACGGGCGGTATGCTGTTCGACTACACGGCTGAAAACCAGATCAACTTCCTGAACGTTGCCGAAGTCAGCGACGACCATCCGGAAATTACCGTGCTGCGTGCGATTGACCGCCGGTATGTCACCAGCTTCCGCTATGGCCAGCTGAACTCGCCATTCGAGTACGAGAAGGTGCGTTACGTCTATACCGAGTCGCGCAAACTGCAGATCGCCGAGTAAGCGAAACGCAGTAAAAGGACGGCCAGCTGGAGTGATCCTGCTGGTCGTTTTTTTATGGGCACTTTTACCTGCCGGGCCACTCACATTCCTCGGGCACACAGGCCTCGATCCATCTCCATTTAATAGACAAACAAGGAATTTCCATGCGGTCTTTCGGTTTCAAGGCAATCGTTGTGTGTGTCGCGCTGGCAGCCTGCCAGAGCATGGTCAGCGTTCAGGCCGCGACCAAGCCCCAGGCCGCTGCGCCTGCCGCCGCTGCGGTACAAAAGGCGTCGCTGCTGGGTGGCAAACTGGCGTTTACCATTCCTGCGGGCTACGTGCAGGGCGAGATGCCCGAGATTGACGCGAAGGCCAAGGCTCAGGGGGTGACGGGTGCGCTGTACACCAATGCCGCTGAAAAGCGCGTGCTGATCGTTACCGAGACGCCTATGCCAATGGGCGTCCAGGCCAGCGACAACGACGGCGTAGTGCTTGATGGCCTGGTCACCGGGATACTTGCCCAGCAGAGTACCGGCTACAAAGACTTCAAAAAGCTGGGTGACAAAAAGATCGTCAAGAAGAACGGTCTGGGTGTACGGCAGCTGGATACCTCGGCGACCATGAGCGACGCCCAGGTTCTGAGCACCTCGATCATTGCCGCCTCGGGTGCCCGCGCAGCCGTGCTCAACGTGGTCTCCAACGCGAAAAACCCGAAGGAACACGCAGCGCTGGTGAAGGCCGTCATAGGCGAATGATTCGAGTATCGGGTGGCTGAACCCCTGTGGCTTAATCCACCCGCAACGCCTCTGAAAGTCGCTCGACCAGCGCCTGCACCTTGGGCAATGACTCGCGGTTGCGCGGCCAGGCCAGATGCAGCGCCAAACCGTCAGTGGCCAGTTGTGGAAGGATCTCCACCAACTCGCCACGCTGCAACTGCTCCCTGATCAGCCAGGTCGCCAGCTGCGCAATGCCCCACGCCGAAGTCACCGCAGCCACCTGGGCTTCGCCGTTGCCAATAACCAGCCGCGCTTCGACAGCGCGCGCCTCCCGCTGCCCTTGATCGTCAACAAACAACCAGGGGCTGGTGCTGCCATCGCCACGACCAAACAGAATACATGCGTGACTGGCGAGGTCCTCGAACGTCGTCGGTACGCCGTGGCGCTCCAGATAAGCCGGTGCCGCACAAAAGATCACCCGCTCGGTGCCCAGGTAACGGTGCGCCACGCCCGCTGGCCAGACAGCAGGACCGCCGATGCGCACGGCCAGGTCGATACCTTCCTCAAGAATGTCAACGAAACGATCAGTGAAGGTTATCCGCGGGCGCAGCTTGTGATGCTGCCCGGTGAAGGCGAGGATCAGCGGCAGCGCGTGCAAACGACCAAAGGTCGCAGGCAGATCGATACGCAGTTGTCCGGCGGGTTCTGTACGCTGCGCCGCCAGCGCGGTTTCGGCAGCCTCCAGGTCGGCAAGCATGCGCGTGCACACAGCGTGATAGGCCGCCCCCTCCTCCGTCAGCGCGAGACTTCGGGTAGTGCGCTCGAACAGACGCATGCCCAGGCGGCTCTCCAGGCGTGCAACGCTTTTGCTGACTGCGGAATTAGTCAGACTCAAGCGGTCAGCGGCTGCCGTAAAGCTCCCAGCATTGGCAACGGCGACAAACGTTTCGATGCCCTTGAGGCGGTCAGTGGACAGCACATGGAAGACCAATTAGTGAATTTAAGTCCATAATGTAATGAATATTTGCCAAAGATAGGAATCATTTTCTGCAATAAGCTGGCGAACTTATTTTTTATGGGTTCGTATCATGCCGTCTCTGGAAACTGCCGCCTCCGGCACCAAGAGCGAAAGCTCGACCGGTGCTGGCTTGTCCATCGCGATCCTGGCGCTGGCTGGCTTCGTAATCGTTACCACTGAATTTCTCATCATAGGCCTGCTGCCTTCACTGGCCCGCGATCTGGGAATTTCCATTTCTACTGCCGGTTTGCTGGTCACGCTATTCGCCTTCACGGTGATGCTGTTTGGCCCGCCGCTGACAGCCATGCTTTCGCACCTGGACCGCAAGCGTACGTTCATCGTCATCCTGCTGATTTTCGCGGCCTCCAACGCTCTGGCTGCGGTGTCGAGCAACATCTGGGTGCTGGCACTGGCGCGATTCATTCCAGCATTGGCGTTGCCGGTGTTCTGGGGCACCGCCAGTGAAACCGCAAGCCTGCTGGCCGGACCGAAGCGCGCCGGCAAGGCTGTGGCGCAGGTCTACCTCGGTATCTCCGCCGCGATGCTGTTCGGCATCCCGCTGGGCACCGTATTTGCCGATGCAGTGGGCTGGCGCGGCGCGTTCTGGGCGCTGACGCTGCTGTCTGCATTAATGGCAGTGCTGCTGGCGTTGTCGATGCCACGTATTGAACCTACCGCAAAGGTGGGCCTCGCCGAGCAGGCAAAAATCCTGCGAGATCCGCTGTTCCTCGCCAACCTGCTACTGTCCATTTTGCTGTTCACTGCCATGTTTGGCGCCTACACCTACCTGGCAGATACGCTGGAACGCATCGCAGGTATCGAGTCGGCTCAAGTAGGTTGGTGGTTAATGGGCTTTGGTGCAGTCGGCCTGATCGGCAATGCGTTGGGTGGCCGGTATGTGGACCGCAGCCCGCTGGGCTCAACCATGGTGTTTGCGCTGCTGCTGGCGCTGGGCATGACCGCAAGCGTACCTGCCGCAGGCTCGATGCCGTTACTGGCCGTGGTGCTGGTGATTTGGGGCATTGCCCACACAGCGTTGTTCCCTATCTGTCAGATCAGGGTGATGAAAGCGGCACCGCAGGCCCAGGCACTGGCAGGAACCTTGAACGTCTCGGCCGCCAACGCAGGTATAGGTCTGGGATCGATCATTGGCGGTCTGACCATTGAGCATCTGGGCCTGAATGCAGTTGGATATGTCGCAGCCGTCGTTGCATTGCTGGCCATTGGTGTCGCCTGGATGACCGGGATTCAGAAAAACAAGACAGCCGCATAACCTGGCCCGGCTCGATTAGCCGGATGTCACCGGGCAGTACTTTTGCAAAGACGCAACTACACTGCCCGGTTATTCCAATGTGCCGCTGCTTGTATGTTTCGTCATATTTTTGAACCTGTTTCCTGGCTGTTTTTGTCAGTTAATTGACTCCGGAACAGGCAAGCCTTCCCAATGTGCAGCTAATTGACACAGCACTGCAAAATGCTCTTCCCATGACACTGTCGAACGCTCAAACTCCAGCCTTTCGGTCAAGGAGTCATGGTTTCTGACCGATTCAAGACGTTATGTCCGGTAAGGAACTATGAGCTCATATCACCGCAAGGGACTGGCATTCGCCAAGCGGATCTACGCGCCGAGATCTCTCGGTGTCAGCGTTGGCTTTATTACTGTCGCTGTGTCTTTGTATTACGTGAATGCCGCACACTGGCTTTGGACGCTGGCACTGCTCAATGCCTTGGTCTGGCCACATGTTGCTTACCAGATTGCGAAAAAGTCGCGCGAACCCTATCAGGCTGAATGGCGCAATCTGCTCTTCGATTCGCTGATGGGCGGGTTCTGGATTGGCGCGATGGGCTTCAGTGCCGTTCCCGGCGTTACGGTCATCGCGATGATGGCCATGCATAACATGGCTGCTGCCGGGCCACGCCTGATGCTGCAAGGCTTGTGCGCACAGGCACTGGGTGTACTGATCTCGCTGGCCTTGCTCAACCCTGCTGTCAAGCTGTATGGCAACATGGCACAGATCTACGCCTGCCTTCCCGTACTGGTGATTTACCCTATTTTCATCGGCTGGATGAGCCATCAGGTCACCCTGAAACTCTGGGAGCATCGCAACATCCTGCGCAAAATAAGCCGCACCGACAGCCTCACTGGACTGCTCAATCATGGCGCATGGAAAGACCTGCTTGATCTGGAGTACGTAAAAAGCCAGAACCAGCATCAGCAGTGCGTCATCGCACTGATCGACATTGACCATTTCAAAGTCATCAACGATACCTATGGCCACCTCATGGGCGATACAGTGCTGCAGAACATCAGTGAAGCACTGATGGAAAACCTGCGTGACTCGGATCTGATCGGACGTTGTGGCGGGGATGAGTTCTGCGTCATTCTGCCGGACACCCACTTGTTTCAAGCGCGGGAAATCCTGGAGCGCACGCGTCTGGCGATAGATGAAATGACCTACTCTCTACAGCGCGATCTCAAGGTCAGCCTCAGTATCGGCATAGCCGCCTACTCTCCTGAACTGCCGGATGCCTCATCCTGGTTGCACGAAGCAGACAAGGCGCTGTACCTCGCCAAAAGCACTGGTCGCAACTGCGTGGCCAGCGCTCAGGATATGCCGTCAGAGCTCCAACCACTGAGTGCCGATGCCTGACCGGTCAACGCCGGTTCTTGAACAGGACGTCAAACAGGGATGAGAAGTTCTTGATGCCCATTGCCTTCATGAACGAGTTGCGCATGTCTTCTCGCAGGCTTTCCAGGGTGATTTCCTTGGGTTTTGCGGTTTTTTGAGCGGGGATGCCGGTTTCCCGAATGTCACCCTCGCCAAGGGCGTACTTTTCCTTTGACAGAGTCTAATGTAGTCGTTTTTCTGGCTTTTATAGGTAGCATAGTCAGGTCCAAGTTGCTGGTCCCTTTCCCCCGACGTCGAAAAACGATTGATGACTTTTTCCATGAACTCAAAGTGGTTGTGACCAAGGGCACCGTAGTCTTTGTCCGTGATAAAACGAATAAAACCCTGATCCAGCCGTGTCGTTGTTAAAGCGCTTCCCTCAATAATACGCTTGGCCGTCGCCGCATTTGTATCTGTAAAACTGTAAAAGACCTTGTGCCCTTCCATGTCATAGGTCTTGCCTTCGTTATGACGAGACCAGATCCTTCCATCGTCTTTCTCCCTGTAGGATGCCAGCCCAAACGCCAAGTCATCGACGTAGAAAAGATCAGCCCCCTGATCTCTGGCCCACTCATAAACCTCGCCAAGAAGCCTTCGGTCATCCCGTGTTAAAAAAGAGGTTTCAGGCATGGACGTGCCGCACTCTGCCTTACCTAGCATGGGTGCTGGAAATTTAGGGTCTGTCAGTCCGAAAATTCTCTGTTTGAGAATCGCCCCGCCGCTGATTGTCACGGAGGGGTCCAGAAAGTCTGGATGACTGGATGAGCTAGCAAGAATGGGTATTTTTTTAGAGGCTATTTTTTCATCAAGTTGCCTTGCTGTTACCAGCGCTTCTATTCCAGAGCTGATTACCCGCATAATGTGGACTCCTGGCCTATAGAACCCCTGACGTTTATCGTCAGGGGTCGACAATCAATACGTTAAATGAAAGGTGACTGTTTCCGCCCCCAACGGCTTACTTTGCCAAGGTCCACTTTCAGCGTTGTGCCGAATGATCACATCCGACGCGTAGCTAAAACCGAGATTATTGAAGAGCTCAGTACTACCTGGAGCGCCAGGAATAATAGTTACACAATCGATATCGTGTACACCCGTGGTTCGAAAGCAAAGATTGGCGCGCTCAACTTTACTGTCCGGAAATGATGTCGCCGTCCATGAGATTTTCCGCAATCGGGAGTTATTGGCCGCCCCGCGAGGGTAATCGGACAATCTCAACTGGTGCCTGGAGAATGCATTATGCCCAGGTCCGTTTATAGTCGTAGGTGTTCTTGTAGTTGTCACCGAGTAATCTGCAGCTTGACTGGCCGAAGACAAAAACAACAGCAACAGAGGTACTAATTTTTTCATAACACTTTTCCCAATGATTTATCATTAAAAACACGCGGCATTTGCGATTCTTCTTACTACTCTTTTGTTGTATAAGCCACTGATAAAAACATGCGGTATTTAATGCTACGCCTTCAAAAAGCTCGAAAAAATTTAAAACCGTTACTGAAAAAATCGTAAACCCCGAACAGCTTTATATATCCATATCAAATACTTTTCAGAAAAAGCCTTAGCCCGTGGACATCCAGAGCGGGTTCTCAATCAATCGAAAACTCAAAAGAGGAAAGATTTTCCAACAGCCATGCAGGGGTATGTACTTCAAGCAGTGCGCTAAGGAAACTCTGAAAAAGACTTCCTAATTTGGCAAAATCTCCGGACACCAGTCGCCG